>DATLDN010000024.1:0-10813 GCA_035525855.1 Gemmatimonadaceae bacterium | reverse complement strand
GTTCTCGGCAGACAGCTAGCGAGTTTCCAGTTTTGAGTTCTACCGACGACTCATTACTCGAGCGCCGATTGCCGAGAACCCTCGACCGAAAACCCGACGGGTGAATCCCCCCAAATCCTACCAGAACATCGACACTATCCAGAGCCAATCGAAACATCAGCGGACCTCATCCAGCGCGACACGTAATTCATGGCGCGCCCGATGGATGTACGTCTTCACAGTTCCAAGTGGCAGCTTCACGATTTCCGCAATCTCCTCGTACGACTTATCCTCTACGTGACGAAGCATTATGCACGCCCTGTACTCAGGACGCAGTTTCGCAATCGCTCTCTCGATCGATTGGCCAAGCTCCCGAGACTCGAGCTCCGCAAGCGGTGATTCGTCTCCTGCGACAACGGAAATCGACGTCGCCTTCGCACTCTCGGCCGTCACGGCGTCGGGCGCACCTTCAATGCTTATCGTGTCCAGGCGCCGGCGTCGCAGATGGTCAATCGTAAGATTGTTCGCGATCTTGAACAGCCAGCTCGAGAATTTAAAGTCAGGACTGTAGCGATCGATGTTGTTCAATACTTTTACAAAAGTTTCCTGCGCGAGATCCTCGGCTGTTTCGCGATCGCGCACCATGCGGAAAATCAGGGAGAAAACGGGGCGCTCATACCGTAAGAGAAGCTCACGGTACGCGGCCTCTTTGCCCTGTTGAGCGAGGGCAACGACCTCGACGTCGGTCAGCTTCGCGATGTGCTCGCGAGCTAACGCAGCGGAGCGCGGCGGTAAGGCGGGCATTCAGCCCTCTAAGTTAGCTTGCCACCGATGCAAGCGCCCGTCAACTTTCATTAAATGGCGATAGCAACCGATGACGCCACCGCAATCAGGGCTGCGGCTGGTGGAGCGGAGAAGCGTGCCTACGTGAGGCAGATCTTCTCCGAGATCGCTCCCAGGTACGACTTCCTCAACCATACCCTGAGTCTCAACATCGATCGAAGCTGGCGTCGCAAAGCGATTGCCGAGCTTCGCGTTGAGCGCGCACCAAAGGGGACATATCTGGATCTTTGCGCGGGAACAATGGACGTGAGTCTCGCAATCGCACGTCTCCCTCGATTCCAGGGAAATGTTGTAAGTGCGGATTTCGTCGAGGCGATGCTTTGTGCAGGCACGCAAAAAATAGAAGGCGCGCCGATTTCCCCTGTGACCGCCGATGCACTCGAGCTGCCCCTCGCAAATGAATCGATGGCGGGAGCACTCGTGTCGTTTGGAATCCGGAATGTCGACGGACTCGATGCGTGTCTTAATGAAGTACGGCGTGTTCTCAAACGGGGTTCCCGCTTCGTGATACTGGAATTTTCTACACCGAGCTCGTCGGTGATCAACGCTCTGTATCAACAGTACTTCAAGCACATTCTGCCAAGGATCGGTGCGTTGGTAAGCGGGCATCCGACGGCGTACAAATATCTTCCCGAGTCGGTAGCGAATTTTCCCGATGGTGACGCGCTTGCGCAGCGAATGAAATCAGCAGGCTTCGCGAATGTTGGTTGGCGCCCTCTCTCGTTCGGGATTATCGCAATTCACGTCGGCGAGGCCGCGTGAGCATCGACAATCTTTCGGATTTTATCGATGCAATTGACGATGCGGGTGAGCTTGCGCGAATAAGTCATCCGGTTGCAGCGAAGCTGGAGCTGTGCGAGATCGCCGATCGTGTTATGAAGCAGCCGCGTGGCGGGCGAGCGCTGTTGTTCGAGAATGTTACGCTCGATGATGGAAGTCGAAGCGCGTATCCAGTTGCGATCAATCTTTTCGGATCGATGAATCGAATGTCGCTCGCACTCGGCGTCGATCGACTGGACGAGATTGGGGCTCGAATTACTGAGTTACTCGCAATGAAAGTTCCTGAAGGGCTGATCGCAAAACTCTCGCTTCTCCCACGCCTACTGGAAATCGGGAAGTTCCCGCCGCGTGTGCAAGGCGGGCACGTTGCCGCGCAGGAAGTTGTATGGAAAGGTGATGAAGTAGATCTGCGAAAGCTTCCAATCATCACGTGCTGGCCCGAGGATGGCGGCCCATACATCACGCTTCCAATGGTGATCTCACGCGATCCCAAACGCGACATTCGCAATGTCGGCATGTACCGTGTGCAGGTGCTTGGAAAAAACACGCTCGCGATGCATTGGCAGCGGCACAAGGTCGGTGCGGCGCATTGGCGCGAGATGGCTGCAGCAGGAAAGAAAATGCCCGTCTGCATCGCGATCGGTGGCGATCCAGCCTCGATCTATTCGGCATCCGCTCCGCTTCCACCGACCATCGATGAATTTCTGTTCGCCGGATTTCTTCGATCCGATCACGTTCATCTCGCGAAAGCCCTCACATGCGATCTCGAGATTCCGGCGGAATCCGATTTTGTAATCGAAGGATATATCGATCCGAGTGAAGACCTTGTTGTCGAAGGTCCGTTTGGAGACCACACAGGATTTTATTCGGAGGCAGATCTTTATCCGCTCGTGCACGTGACGGCGATTACGATGAAGAAAGCGCCGATTTACGCAACCACGATTGTCGGTGTGCCTCCAATGGAGGATTACTATCTCGGCCACGCGACCGAAAGAATTTTCTTACCGCTGTTGAAGCTTACGATCCCTGAGATTGTCGACTATCACATGCCGGCAGAGGGGATCTTTCATAATCTCGTTTTCGTTTCAATCGACAAGCAGTATCCGGGTCAGGCGTACAAGGTGATGAATGCGCTTTGGGGACAAGGTCTGATGTCGCTCGCGAAGGTTCTGGTGATTCTCGACAAGGAAGTGAACGTTCAGAATGAAAAGGAAGCGTGGTGGATTGCACTCAATAACATCGACCCGGAGCGTGACGTGAGATTCACGATGGGTCCGATGGACGTGCTGGATCATTCATCACGCGCGTTCACTTATGGCTCCAAGATGGGAATCGACGCAACGCGGAAATGGCCCGAGGAAGGATTCACTCGAAACTGGCCGAAGCTGATCGAGATGGATGCGGCGACCAAGAAGCGAGTGGATGCAATCTGGGGCCGGCTTGGATTGAGCCGCTGATGACGACTCCCGTGCGGGAAGGGCAGACATTTACAGGCGCGTCGGGATTCGTCCGGTACGTGAATCTCGTCAAGCTTCCGCACACTGTGTTTGCCCTGCCATTTGCGCTGGTGGGAGCAACGCTCGCGAGCTACGTGGCGCCGGTGACGATCGCGAAGGTCATTTGGGTTGTCGTTGCTTTTACTGCCGCGCGTTTCGCAGCGATGGGATTCAATCGAATTGTCGATCGCGATGTCGATGCTTTGAATCCGCGAACGAAGTCGCGTGAGATTCCTTCGGGCGCTCTTTCTGTTGGAAGCGCGAGTGCCGCAGTGGCGATTGCGTGCGGGATTTTTGTTCTTGCTGCGTGGCAGCTGAACCCATTGTGTCTTTTGCTGTCGCCGCTCGCCCTGGGTTGGGTCCTGTTTTACAGCTACACGAAGCGATTCACCCGCCTCTGTCACATCGTTCTTGGAATCGGGTTATCGATTGCGCCCGTCGGCGGATATCTCGCCGTGACCGGCCAGTGGAGCGATCCATGGTGGATGCTCGTTCTCCTTGCAGCGGCGGTCGCAACCTGGGTGGGCGGCTTCGACATTCTTTACGCGCTTCAGGACATCGAATTCGACTGCGCGCAGGGGCTTCATTCATTGCCGGCAGCACTTGGCGAGAGAAGTGCACTGAATATTGCCCGCGTACTCCACCTTTGTACTGTCCTGGCGCTCTCAGGCGTCGGTTTCGCCATCGGAGCGCACTGGATTTACGGGGTGGGCGTCGCGGTTGCGACTGCACTTCTATTGTATGAGCACTCACTTGTCAGGCCCGGTGACCTTGGCCGTCTCGATGCTGCGTTTTTCACGATGAACGGCGTCATTAGCATTCTGTTTTTCGCCTTCGTTCTTACAGAACGGCTGGCGGCTTGACGCCGCCGATCATCTTCGGAATTACCGGGGCTTCAGGGGCCCCGTACGCTGTTCGTTTACTTCAGCAGCTTGCGGCGGCAAAGCGACCCGTGTCGCTGATCATTTCGTCGCATGGATTTCGATTGCTCGATACCGAGATGGCAATCGGCTCGATTCAGTCACTGCGGCTTGCGGTAGGAAAGAAGCCCTGGGACACGTACGTAAAAACGTACGCCAATGAGGATCGCGGAGCTCCTCCCGCTTCGGGCTCCGCACTCAGCGCAGGAATGGTCGTGTGTCCCTGCTCGATGGGTACGCTGTCTGCAATAAGCGTGGGAGCGTCACGCTCGCTGATCGAGCGCGCCGCAGATGTCATACTCAAGGAGAGACGGAAGCTGATTCTCGTGCCCCGTGAAACTCCGCTAAATGCCATTCACTTACAGAACATGCTGCGACTCAGTCGCGCAGGTGCGGTCGTGCTGCCTGCGGCACCCGCATTTTATCATAAGCCTGCGACAATCGACGATATGATCGACTTTATTGTCGCTCGCGTTCTGGACCAACTCGGAGTTGAGCACAAGCTGGGCAAAAGGTGGGACGGTTCCCACGCGATGTGAGCGATGGCCCAGATGTGCGAATCGGCCGCGCTCTTGCGCAGCGGCTCATTGATCGGGCTCATGCTGGATCCGGAGCTCAAAACTCGACCGACGCAGCGGGGGCTGCAGTCGAGCGGCTGTATGTAGATCTTTCGCGCTGGGTTGGTCTCGACGGCTCTCACGCCCTCTTGACCCGCGCTCTCGCCGCAGCGCGTGAAGAACACCCACCGCTGGCAGCGATCACACTTCACAGCCGCTCGACTCCGTACCTTCAGGGAATAACGGAGGCTGTCGAAAAGCACGGGCCCGAAAAGACCGCCGCTGCTCTCGAGGCAATGGTGGCCATCCTGATCGAGCTGTTGGGTCGCTTGATCGGTAGCGACATGACCGCAAATCTGATCGAGCGCGGGCTCGGCGGATTCCCCGAAAGCGAGGCAAACCGCGAGGGCGGAGGGAATCACGAATGACGAAGAAAGAGCAGGGGAGTATTCGCAGCCTTCCGACCGGCGTTCCGGGACTCGATGCGGTGCTGGGCGGAGGATTGCCGGAGTATTCCTTCAATCTTCTTGCGGGCGGTCCAGGAGCGGGGAAGACGACGCTCGCTCACCAGATCATGTTTGCCAACGCGACCGTCGAGCGGCCGGCACTTTACTTCACCGTGCTGGGCGAACCAACGCTAAAGATGCTGCGGTATCAGCGCGAGTTCAGCTTTTTCGATTCTGACCTGGCCGGGTCTGCAATTCAGTTCATCAATCTCAGCCAGGAGGTGATGGATGGCGACCTTGACGAGGTATTGAAGAGAATTGTCGACGAGGTCGAGCGTGCGAAACCACGGCTGGTTTTTGTGGATTCATTCCGGACGATCGGCATGCGCGGTGAAAACCCCGAGCGCGACCCCGGATCGCCGCTCGATCAGTTCGTCCAGCGGCTTGCGATTCATCTCACGAGCTGGGAAGTCACTTCATTCCTCCTTGGGGAATATGGCGAGGAGGAGCAGCGGAACCCCGTATTTACTGTGGCCGATGGAATACTCTGGCTGTCGCAGGCGACAGATAGGAACTCCGTGGTCCGAAAACTTCAGGTGATCAAAACGCGAGGCCGCGCGCCGATGCCGGGCCTCCACACTTTTCGCATCACCGATAGCGGGCTCCAGATATTTCCCCGAATTCCCGAGCAAACGCGGCCAAGAAAGCCGCAAAAAACCACGCGGCTTTCTACAGGTGTGCCGGGAATGGACGAGATGCTGGGCGGCGGCGTCATTTCGGGCGACGCAGTAATGATCACCGGTCCCGCTGGAAGCGGCAAATCCACAATTGCGACGCAGTTCATTGCCGAAGGTCTGAGCAGGGGAGAGACGGGAGTAATCGCAGTGTTCGAAGAATACCCGGAGAGTTATCTGGCCCGTGCCAACGTCCGGAGTCCCGCTATTGGTAAGATGATCCGCGCGGGAAAGCTCGAGTTGATCTATCTCCGTCCTCTCGACCTGTCCGTCGATGAAGCTCTCGCTGCGATACTGGAAGCGGTGCAGCGTCTAAAAGCTACGCGCGTCGTCATCGATTCTCTCTCGGGGTTCGAAGTTGCTCTCGCCCCCACTTTCCGTGAGGACTTCCGCGAATCGCTTTATCGTCTTGTAGGAGCTCTCACTGCGACTGGCGTTACTGTGTTCATGACCGCCGAAGTCGTGGAAGGATTTGCGGACGTTCGATTCACGAGCGGCAAGGTGTCGTTCATAACGGACGAAGTAATCATCCAGCGCTATATCGAATTGGAAGGAGAGCTTCGTCGCGTAATGGCGGTGATCAAAATGCGTGGAAGCGACCACAGCCACGAAATCCGCACGTACGAAGTGACCGCTGATGGGGTGGTTGTTGGCGGACCTCTTACCAAGTATGACGCAATTATTACTGGCATTCCCGTTCTGAGAGCTAAACCCTCACAGGCGAAGCGGTCTCGATAGCCGCAATGAGCTCGAGAATTCCGCCCCGCCCGCCAGAGACCGCCGTGAATGAGGCATCGGTGCAAAACGCGCTGCGACGTTACATGGAGCACGCCCCGCTTCCGTTTGCGGTCACGCGCGGTGTCGACCATAACCTCGCGTACGCCAATGCACCTTTCTGTCACCTCGCCGGAATTGGTGACGGCAGAAGTCTCGGCGATCCAATTACGAGTGCGTTTGCTGGAAGCGAAAGGAATGCATTGAATGTCCTGCTGGATCGTGCCTTTCGCGATGGCGCCGCTGTGCGCGACGAAGAGGTCTACACGTCCCGCGCGGAAGGCACGGTCTGGAGATGCACTGCCTGGCCTGTGGTCGACGACCATGGACGGCCCGAGGCTCTTGGCGTCGAGCTGCGCACGGTCGATCGGTTCGATGGCGAAGTGAATCTTCAGCGAGAGCTTGCCGAAAAGATGCTCATCAGCGCATTGCGGGAGACTGGAATTGCGCACGATGCAGAAAGTGCGCGCCGTCGAGCGGCTTTCCTCGCCGAGGCCGGCCGTCTGCTCGCCCAATCCGTGGACCAGAGCAGCACACTCATTGCGCTGGCAAAGCTTGCGCTGCCAATGCTCGGCTCATGGTGCATTGTGGACATTGTCGCGGCCGGGAAAGCGATTCAACGCTTGCCTATCGTCCACCCCGATCCCGAAAAGCATCTCCTGGCCCAACGGCTGGCCGCGCCGTGGTGTCCTGAGCCGGACGATCCCTTTGGTGCGCCGGCAATGATTCGAGCGCAGCGGACGATCGCGATCACGGGAGATGAGGTCGATGCTGCACTCACTGCTGCTGCCCACAGCGCGGAGAACCTCTACGTCCTCCGTCAGTTGTCGGTGCACTCGCTGCTGTCAGTTCCGCTTGTAGCCAGGGGCAGGTTGCTCGGTGCTGTAACGTTTGTTGGCGCGGACGAGGGTCGTGCTCTCAACCAGGCTGATGTACAGCTTGCCGAAGATCTCGCTGCGCGCGGTGCACTGGCTCTTGACAATGCCCAGGCTTATGACGCGGCGCTTACATCGAGACGCGTTGCCGAATCCGCTAATCGCGCGAAGACTGCGTTTCTTGGTGCAATGAGTCATGAGCTGCGGACGCCTCTGAATGCAATTGGCGGTTACGTCGAGCTTGTCGACATGGGGCTTCGCGGTCCGGTCACGACAGAACAGCGCTCGGACCTGGCACGGATCAAGGCAAACCAGCAATACCTCCTTTCGCTGATTACCGACATCCTGAACTTCGTCAGCGTCGGGAGCGGACGTCTCTCATATGCTGCCGGCAGCATCAATCTGCTCGACTGTATGACCCAGGCTGTCGCGCTGGTTGAGCCACTCTTTTCGCAAAGAGAACTCACGTGGGGAGGCATCACCTGCAAAGCTGATATCGCTGCTTATGCCGACTCCGAGAAGGTCATCCAGATTGTGGTGAATCTCCTTTCCAATGCGATCAAATTCACGCCATCCGGAGGGAAAATTGCCGCCGATTGCGCGATCGAAGCGGATATGGTGCTCGTCACAGTGAGTGACACCGGCATCGGAATTCCGGCGGACAAACACGAGTCGATCTTCGAGCCGTTCGTCCAGCTCAAGGATGGGCTGACAAATAGAGCAGCGGGAGTCGGTCTCGGACTGGCGATAAGCCGCGATCTAGCGCGAGCGATGAAAGGCGATTTGACGGTGGAGAGCAGTGAAGGGAAAGGAGTCCGCTTCAACCTCGCTCTTCCTCGCCGCGAGCGTAGCCGACAGTAGGCATTCATAACTATGGCCAGATGCTACGTCAGATCGGAACGCTACCGCGTGATGGAACGTTTCTGAGGACGACGATAGCAACCACTGCCATAGTCACGACCAACAGACCGCTCAACGTGGCCACAAGCGCCAGCGAGTGAGAAAATGCGTCGTGCGCGGCCGCCGCCAGTTGGGCGCCGGCGTTGCCGCCAAGATTGCGCGCGGCCTCTCTCGCGCCTCCGAGCGTGGCGCGTGATGCAGTAGTCGCGGCGGCTGGAATCCCGGTAAGCGTGTCGGGTGACATCAGTCTTCGATACGAGGCCATTCCAATGCTGCCCAGTATCGCCATTCCGAGTGACAGGCCAAGCTCGCAGCTCGTTTCGGAAATGGCTGAAGCAGCGCCGGCCCGGTCTGGTGGTGCGACGCCCATAATCAGATCGGTCGTCATCGTCATTGTCGGATTTATTCCCGCGGGAATAATCACGAACGACACGATGAGCAGTGAAAATCCGCCGCCGTATGCGATTCCGAGGAGAAGGAACATCCCGCTCGATGCCAGGAAGAGCGCGGCTCCCATCACATACGCAGCCGGAAATCTTCTCGCGAGTGCTGGCGTCAGCATCGACGCTGTCATACCCGAGAGCGTCCATGGAAGACTCCACAATCCAGCCTGGAGAGGTGAGAGGCCAACTACCAGCTGAAGGTACTGCGCAGTGAAGAAGAAGATTCCGGCCACAGCGGTCAACGCTACAAGCTGCGTGCAAATCGACGTACTGAATGCAGGGACTCGAAATAGTCTGAGATCGATCAGAGGGTGATCGAGGAATCCTTGGCGTCGGATAAACACGATTCCAAGAAGAATTCCGGCAATCAGGGAAACCACTGCGATGGTGTCGAGACCGTCCTGAGTCGTCCGCTTGATTCCATAAACAATCGCGAGCATTGCAACGAGCGACAACGCTGCGCTGGCGATATCCAGTTTGCCTGCGTTCGGATCCCGTGTCTCGGGCAGCAGAAATGGTCCGAGGACGAGAAGTAGCGCCATTATGGGAACGTTGAGCAGGAACACCGACCCCCACCAGAATTTCTCCAGCATGATGCCGCCGAGCAGCGGACCCAGTCCGCTGCCGAGCATGAAGCTGTTCATCCAGATCGTGATTGCGACAGTTCGCTGCGACGGATCGTGAAACATGTTTCGTATGAGTCCGAGCGTTGACGGCATCAGTGTCGCACCGGCTACGCCCAGTAACGCTCGAGTTGCAATGAGCATTGCAGGTGTCGATGAAAATGCTGCGAGCGCGGATGCGGCGCCGAACGCAGCAGCGCCCCACAACAGCAGCTTACGTCTTCCGATGCGATCTCCGAGTGTGCCCATCGTTATGAGCGAACCAGCGATAAGGAATCCGTAGATATCGACTATCCATAGCAGCTGCGTGCTGGTCGGCTTTAACGCGACGCTCAAAGCGGGAACCGCGAGATGCAGCACCGTGAGGTCCATTGCGAGCAGCATGCATGGCAGTGCGAGTACGAACACACCGATCCACTGGCGGCGGCCGGCTTTGATGTTGGGATCGTTCATGGTGTGCGGAGCAGTATCGCGCCAGCGTTCCTCAGTCAAGGGACGGATGAGAGTTTGCACATGTAGTACAAACAACTACATTGTAATACATGAAGGATTCACACCTCACTTTGCGGCTTACTGCCGCCATCAGCAGAGCGTTGGACCGCCTCTCCCATGAGAGGGGCATTCCGAAATCTCAGGTAGTGAGAGAGGCGTTAGCTATGTACATGGTACCGAGAGCGCCGGAGTCGACGCCCGTTACCATCACCGCCGCCGAGCTGGCGGAAAAGTGGAATTCTGTTCCTGTACTCGATGCCGCCGAGGCTCATGACTTCTCGGAGGATATCAAGAAGGCACGGAGGACTCTGCCTCCTGCGCGGCCGGCTTGGAAATGATCATCGACACGTCGGTTATCATCGCGGCCGAGCGTGGCGCGGTCCCACTCCCTGACGTGTTGAGATCGTTTGGCAGCGAGCCCGTTTCCATCGCCTCGATAACCGCGTCGGAGCTGTTGCACGGATGTCATCGTGCAACAGCTGCTTCGATTCGTACGCGTCGATTCGCTTTTGTGGAAGCCATTCTCGATCTGATTCCCGTTGCGCCGTTTCGATTGCAGGAGGCGCGGCGGCATGCGGAGCTGTGGGCGGAGCTAGTCCGGCGCGGCCGAATGCTCGGCCCGCATGACATGTTGATCGCCGCGACAGCGCTCGCGCGGGGCGAATCGCTGGCGACCCTCAATCATCAGGAATTCAAGCAGGTACCGGGACTTCGATTGGTCAAGGTGAGCGATTCGGCGCACTAGCCCACGGGTCCTGCAATGATTCCAGATACTGCGTCGGATCGGACCGTTGGTGTGTCGTCAATGTGTTTCGTCTTTGTCATTTCCTTCGGAAAGCGCCTGAACCAGGATGAGAGAAGTAGAAGCTCGTCGATCTCATGGGTGGGCACAGAGAGGGCGGGATGCGCAGGCGCGGTTCCGAATATGTCGCGAGCAAGCGCCTCGAGTCG
>DATLDN010000307.1:0-9873 GCA_035525855.1 Gemmatimonadaceae bacterium | reverse complement strand
CGCTGTTGTTGTTAAGCCTGTGTAACTCGATCGAGAACCGCACGTATACGAGGAAACATCTCCGCTAACTCTTCCATCGACACAGCTCCCGCCGATAATCGAAACCACCCCGTATCTCCACGAACACCGAAGGCTGTAAATGGAACGACTGCCACACCTGCGCGCTCGAGAAGAAGTGATCGAATGTCCTCATCGGTCTCCAGGCGATGTCCATCGTATCCCCGCCCACGTAAATCGAACCGCGCAGAGAAATAGATCGCACCCTGAGGATTGATCGAATCAACCGGATATCCATCCCGTGCAAGCGCCTGGAATCCTGAATGCATCGCAGCGAGGCGCTCCTCCAGCCGTGCATCCATCTCGTGACGAAATTCATCGATCGCACTTTGATCGCATAAAAACTTCGCGACAGCAACCTGCTCAGCCCTCGGCGCCCAGGCACCGGCGTGCGAAAGCAAGTCGCGAATGCGTTTGCCAACCGCCGGTGCAACGAGCATCCAGCCAACTCGAAGCCCAGTGCCCGCGTAGGCTTTCGATACTCCGTCCACGGAGATTACGTAACGCGCCGCTTCGGGAACTACTGCGGCCGGCCAGGTGTGTTTCTGCCCTCGAGAAACCAGCGCGCCGTACATCTGATCGTGCAAAACGAAAAGCGGACGACGTCCCATCGATTCACGCTTTCGATTTTCGTCGACAACCGCGGTCAGGATTTCTGTCAACGATTCGGCGCTCATCACCGCGCCAGTCGGATTTCCCGGTGAGCACAGGCAAAGCATCTGAGCTTCCGGTAAATGCGGCGCGAGCTCAGCGAGAGTTGGCTGGAAGTTCGTCTTGTTCGTCGCTTCTACCTCGAGCGACTCACCAGTAGTGAGCCACGAGTACGCGTCATTCTGCCACGACGGCACTGAGTAAAGAATCTTGTCGCCGGGATTTATTATGGCGCGGTAGGCTCCGTAGATAACTGGTCGCCCTCCGCTGCAGACGACAATCCCATCTACCGGATACCGCACACCTGCGGTGCGAAAAACAAAATCAGAGATCGCTTCGCGGAGCGGGAGCATTCCTTCGGGTGTCGGATAATTCGTCTCGCCTCGCGAGACCGCCGATTGGATTTCCTCGGAGAGCTTTTGAGGAATAGGGAAATACCGCGTATCAAAATCGCCGACGGTGAGATTCGCGACCTTCTCACCCTTCGCGAGCATTCCGCGGACCTGTCGGGTGACGCGAAGAATTCCTGACTCGTTGAGTCCGCGAGCAACGACGGACATTGCGGAGTCGAGCGAGCTCTGGTCGCCAAAATCGAGCTCGCCTGATCCGCGTTCAGCCATGCGCAGAGTTTAGCGCGATGGAGTAGACGCGTCCAGCACGTTATACTTTGCCTGCGCATGAAATGGATCATTCCGCTTTTCCTGCTTTCCGCATGCACTACGACAATGTCGAGACCGACTGAGACCGATCTCGACCGCGCCCGGCGCATCCTGTCGACGTCGCCACTCATTGATGGCCACAACGATCTTCCCTGGGCGATTCGCGAAAGCCGCGCGAATCCCCGCGACGTGGACGCGTACGATCTTCGCACGCACACCGCAGGACACACAGACCTGGAGCGTTTGCGCACCGGGATGGTGAGCGGGCAGTTCTGGTCGATTTACATTCCGGGCGAAATCAAGGATTCGGGATTTGCCCGCGTGCAGCTCGAGCAGATCGACATTGCACGTCGTATCATAGAACGGTATCCCGACCGGTTGATGTGGGCGCTGACGGCGGCGGATCTCCGGAAAGCCCATAAAGAAGGGAAAGTAGGCTCGCTATTGGGACTCGAAGGCGGCCACGCCATCGAAAATTCCCTCGGTGCACTCCGGGTGTATTACGACCTCGGCGCGCGTTACATGACACTCACGCACAACGTCACGACCGCGTGGGCCGACGCAGCGCTCGACTCGGCAAAGCATGGCGGACTTACTGAATTTGGAAAGGAAGTCGTCCGTGAAATGAACCGGATGGGAATGCTCGTCGATCTATCGCACGTTTCCCCGGGCACGATGAGCGATGCGCTCGATGTTACTGAAGCGCCTGTAATCTTTTCCCATTCAGGAGCGAGAGCGCTCGTCAATCATCCGCGCAACATTCCCGATTCGATTTTGCAACGCGTTCCCGCGAATGGTGGAGTCGTGATGGTGCCGTTCGTGACTTCGTTCGTATCAGACGAGGTCAGGGCGTACGGCGTCGACGAGTCGGCGTTCAGCGCAGATCTCAGAAAAAAATCCCCCGGTGACACCGCCGCCATACGAGAAGGAATGCGCGCATGGCGCGCAGCTCACCCGTCTCCGCGCGCGACGATCAGCCAGGTGGCCAATCAGATCGAGTACGTTCGCAAAATCGTCGGGCCCGATCACGTTGGAATCGGCGGAGACTTCGACGGAATTACAGATGTTGTCGTCGGTCTCGAGGACGTTTCGAAGTACCCGGCACTGTTCGCCGAGCTGGCGCATCGCGGATGGTCCGACGAAGATCTGCGGAAGCTTGCCGGCGAAAATATTCTGCGCGTTCTCGAGCGCGCTGAACAAGTCGCCGCGCGTATTCAGAAAACAAGACATCCATCGACGAAGACAATCGCCGAGCTCGATGGGCCGGCGGCGCAGAAATCAGCCGCGCAATAGCAAGTGGTCGAAATACCGCCGCATAAGGACCACTCGCCTGGATTCCTGGCGATAGTCGAGGATGCAAAATCCCGGATTCAGGAAATCAGCATCGACGAGACGCGCGAGCGACTGAAAAGCGGAACCGCGCGATTGATCGACGTCCGCGAAGATCACGAGTGGGAGGAAGCACGGATCGAAGGAGCCGAACATCTCGGAAAGGGTATTATCGAGCGCGACATCGAGACAGTCGTCCCCGACACGACCAGCGAGCTGATTCTCTACTGCGGGGGTGGGTTCCGCGCCGCGCTCGTGGCTGATGTGTTGCATAAGATGGGTTACACGAATGTCAAATCGATGTCCGGTGGGTGGCGCGCATGGTTAGAGGCTGGTGGACCAATAGAGGAAGGCTGATGATCGTACCGGGCAATATCGTGCGTGTTGTGTCGGCCTTTGCGCTTCTGGGAATGGTTTCAGCGCATGCCAATCGTGCTTCTGCCGCGAAGCCGATTCCAATCAAGGTCTACAAAACGCCACAGTGCGGCTGCTGCAAAGGGTGGGTCAAGCATCTTCAGGCGAATGGCTTTCAGGTACAGGTATTCGACATGCCTGATCTGTCCGCTGTAAAGCAGAAATACGGAGTAGCACCGGCTCTCCAAGCCTGCCACACCGGAGTGGTGAACGGGTATGTGGTCGAAGGCCACGTTCCCGCGGATGTGATTCTCAAACTCCTGAAGGAGCATCCGGCGGTTGCAGGAGTGGCCGTGCCAGGGATGCCCAGCGGCTCTCCGGGCATGGAGGGTGCGATTAAGCAGAAGTATGACGTGCTCACCTTCGATCGCAGCGGAAAGACCAAGGTCTACGCCCACAAATAGCTCACCGGAGGACTTCCGGTGATTACTCCAAACAAAGGGCTGTTGATGGTGACCGGCGCCGGAGCAGCGATGCTTGCGGGCAACGTCACGAAACGCGCTCTCGACGCCGGATGGAAAGCGGCGACCTCCGATGAGCCGCCCGATAAACCGGAATCTCTGGGAATCAGCTGGAAAGAAGCGCTTCTCTGGACTGCGCTCAGTGCGGTCATCGTCGGAATCGCCGAGCTGACCGCTCGTCGGGGTGTCGCACTCGGCTGGCGACAACTAACCGGCAGGCGACCCCCCGTCTAAAATCGCGCAGAAACTATAGAAAACCCTTGCGCGCGGGTGTGTGATAATTTATTCATTTATCATGCATAATCAGTCGACCGCCACCACTCTGCCTTTCGCTCAGCGATTCGCCGACCTGGAGTCCCAGGCACCGGTTATTCGTCCAGCTCGGCGTTCGGATGTCGACCAGATTCACACACTCGTGAGCGAGTTCGTCGGCGACGGGTCGATGCTTCCCCGCACCGCCGATCAAATCGCGCTCAACATCGACAACTATGTAGTTGCCGATAAGGGCGGCCGAGTTGTCGCATGCGCGGCTCTCGAGGAGTACTCCCCATCATTGGCCGAGGTGTCGTCGGTTGCCGTGTCGCGTGACGAGCATGGTCAGGGTCTTGGAACTCAAGTTGTCCTCGGCGTCGAGCGTCTCGCTCGAGCGCGCGATATCGAGGAGATCTTTGCGCTGAGCCTTACCGATCGATTCTTTCTCGGTCTCGATTACGCCGCCACCGCTATCTCGCGTTATCCCGAGAAGCTTTCTCGTTATGAGAAGCTGACGACCGCCGGAGTTCAGATCGTCCCCAAGCGCTGTTTCCAGAAGCGCCTTGGCGGAGAGTGGCAGATCGCCACGCGGCCACTCAAGCAGACGAAGCGGGCTCGCCGGGCAAGTTAGCAGTCAGCCTTACTGCTGACTGCTGACTCATAAGTCGGTGATGGCTGACGGCTGAACACACTTGCTAAATTTCTAGCATGTGCTAGTATTCTAGCACATGACTAACCAACAAGACGACGAACTCGCGGGCCTTAGCCGACGTGAACGGCAGATCATGGACTTCCTTTTTCAGAAAGGAAAAGCCTCGGTCGCCGAAGTGATGGCCGGAATCTCCGACCCCCCCAGCTACTCCGCGGTACGGGCAATGCTTCGTACTCTGGAGCAAAAAGGCCGCGTGATGCACGTGGAGGATGGCCGAGCGTACGTGTATCGGCCGTCGGTTCGCAAAGACACTGCGCGACGAGGAGCTCTGAACCACATGCTCCAGACATTCTTCGACGGATCTGCAGAACAGGCTGTCGCTGCACTGCTCGAGCTCAAGGGGTCGAAGCTTACTGACGCCGAGCTCGATCGCGTCGCCGATCTCATTTCAAAAGCGCAGCGCGAAGGTCGGTAATGACGGCGAATCTGATCGATACGCTTGGCGTTCTGCTCGATAGCGCACTCAAAGGAGTGTTGCTTGTCGCCGCAGCAGCGATCGCGGCGTATTTCCTTCGGAATCGCTCTGCTGCGGCACGACATGCTGCATGGACAGCCGCAGTTGTCGGACATCTCGCACTTCCAGCAATTACTCTGCTCGCCCCTGAGTGGCGATTGCCATTTCTCCCGACGCCACCGTGGCTCGCTCCCGCCGCAGTGCAACCAGTCGAGTCGCAGCACACCGCAGTTTCGCCGACACCTGATGTAACGACAACGCCGACTGTAACACCGGCAGCCGCGACACCCGTGGCATCGCCGTCGACGACCGCGACGCCGGCAAAAGAAACAACGACATCCGCGTTATCGACGACCCGGTTCAAGCTCAGCCGGCTTTCGATACTCGCATCATTATGGATACTCGGCGCGATCATCGTGCTCCTGCGACTCGCACTCGGCACTGTTCAGGTGGGACGTCTCGCGCGAGGCGGCGCAAGGGTTCTCGACGGCGCATGGCTCTCGCTGGCGCAGCGTGTCGCGGCGGGATTGGGAATTACGCGGCCGCTCACGCTCCTTCATGGTGATCGACTTGGAATTCCGGTCACATGGGGAATCGTTTATCCAGCAGTGCTGCTTCCGCCCGACGCGAACGAATGGCCGGAGGAGCGACGGCGTTTTGTGCTCGTGCACGAGATGGCGCACGTCAAGAGATTCGATGCACTCACGCAGCTTGCTGCGCAGTTCGCGGTTGCCCTCTTCTGGTTCGATCCATTGATCTGGCTCGCGGCTCATCGGATGCGCGTTGAGCGCGAGCACGCGTGCGATGACTACGTGCTACGCGACGGAACGAAGCCTTCCCTGTATGCAGGTGAGCTGCTCGACATGGTGCGCTCACTTGGCGGTCCGTCGCATGAGAGGGCAGCCCCGGCGTTCGCTGCCCTCGCAATGGCGCGACGATCGGAATTCGAAGGAAGAATGCTCGCCATTCTCGATCCGCATCTCGACCGCCACACTCTCGACCGTCGCAGTGCAATGCTGGCTTTTGCAGTTGTTGCTCTACTCGTTCTTCCGCTTGCTGCGCTGCGGCCGTTCGAGCAGCCGAGCATTGCGAAAGCTTCCGCGGTGACCGCCTTGCCCGCGCCGAAAAGCGCAACGGCTAAGCTCAGCTGCGATTCGGTCACACCAGAAAAGGGCGGATCGACGTCAGTGCACATTGGCGTGCACGAGGATACAGATAACGGCGAGTTCGAGATGTCGTACCTGGTGAGCGGCGCCGGGCGATGTGCAGAAGCGCGTATGGATGGCCGGGCGCGCCTTTCAGGCGATGAGACGAGAATCCTCGCCGTCGCTCCCGGTGGATTAGCTCGCTTCAGGGAAGTGAGTGGCGGAATCGACCGATCGGTTCTTTTGACTCCCTCGGCTGATAATCGACCGACCTACATCGCGAAGATGAATGGCCGGCTCGTTGATTTCGATGCGACGATGCAGCAATGGCTCGCCACGATAATTCCGGAGGTAATGCGCGAGTCTGCAATCGATGCTCCTCAGCGTGTTGCGCGATTACGACGCGCCGGTGGTGTCGATGCGGTTCTCGACATGATCGCGAAGATCAGAAGCACGAGCGCGAAAACGACGCATTACAACGCGCTCCTCGATGCGGACAACTTCACGCAATCCGAGATCGATCGTATCGCACGCGACGCTGCAAGAGATCTCGCCTCGAGCCCGTCCGATCTTCGATCGGTGCTCGACAAGATGATGCCGCGTCGAAACACGACGCGCTCCTCGAGTGGTGAGGCGATTCCGAATTCAGTCGAGCGCAAGTCATATCCATCGAGCGCCGCGAAGGATGCAATCCGGCAATCGGTGGCAGCTGCGATTCAAGCGACAACATCGAGCGGGGAAAAAGCCTCGCTGCTCAAGCAGTACGCAGCCGGCGGTGACTCGCAGGCTGTGTTGATGGCACTACAAGGCGCGCGAGATATTACCAGTGACGGCGACAAGGCCAGTCTGCTGACGATGCTCGCAGCGCAATCGCTCTCGAGCGGAAGTCGTTCGCTCCGGCGTGCGTACTTCGACGCAGCCAATACCATCACGTCAGATGGCGACCGGCGAACCGTACTTACAGCAGCGATTCCATACGGTCACGCAAACTCCCTTGTCACGCAGGAAGTGATACAGGGCGCGAGTCTCATAACCTCGGACGGCGACAAGGCTGAGGTTCTCATTCTCGTCGCAAAACAGCGGCTCCTTACGCGGAGCTCGATTCGCGAAGCATTTATGGCCGCCGCCAAAACCATCACCAGCTCCGGTGATTACAAACGAGTCCTGTTAGCAGGCTTCGAGCAGTAACCCTACCAACCACACTCAACGAATCCTCCAATGCTTTACCGAACCCGCTCGAACTACGCCGCAAGTGCTAGAAATCTAGCATTTCTGACTGCTTTTGCAGTCGCTACGACCCTTAACGCACAAGGTTCGCAGAAGATCGACAGCGGTCGAGCGGCAAATTCTGCGACCCCGTCACCTACGACGGTGGCAGCCAACGTGACGCGTGCCGTGATGGCGCAACAAGCGCCGGCTATCGATGGATCCGACGCTGACGACGTTTGGGGGACAGCGATGACTGTCGAAAACTTTCGAATGTTTCAGCCAGTCGAGAACGGCGAGCCAAGATTCCGGACGCAAGCCAGGGTCGCATACGATGATGCAAACATTTACGTGTTCGTCCGGGCGTTCGATCCGCATCCTGACAGCATCATCGCATTGCTCAGCCGTCGCGATGTAAGAACCCAAAGCGATCAGATCAAGATCATGATCGACTCGTATCACGATCGTCGGAGCGGCTATGAGTTCGCGGTGAATCCAGCCGGTGTGAAACGTGACTACTACACGTACGACGATTCGCGGGAAGACGCGTCCTGGGATGCAGTGTGGGATGTTGCAACGAAAATTGATTCGCTTGGCTGGACCGCGGAGTTTCGCATTCCGCTCTCGCAGCTGCGTTTTCCGCATGTCGATGCAAACACGTTTGGCTTCATGGTCATGCGTGACATCGCGCGCACGAACGAACGGCTCGCATGGCCCGTGTATTACCTCTCGAAAAGAGGCATTGCTTCGCAGTATGGTGAGATCACCGATCTGCGCGGGCTGAATTCGCCGCGACGGCTGGAGGTCGTTCCGTATGCTGTGACGAAAAATGTTACGACTGTGAAGCCGAATTCTTTTGGCAGGTCGCAGCAGCAGTCGGCAGGAATGGATCTCAAGTTCGGCCTCGCTTCGAATCTCACTTTGAGCGCGACGGTGAATCCGGACTTCGGCCAGGTCGAAGCGGATCCGGCCGTTTTGAATCTGACATCGTTCGAATCGTTCTTTGAAGAGCGACGTCCATTCTTTCTCGAGAGCACCGGAATATTTCAATTCGGCGGCGGAGCGCTTCAGCTCTTTTATCCCCGGCGCATTGGTCGCGCGCCGCAGCTTGGTGGATTAGCAAATGATCAGGGACTCGTCCCGGGGGCAACGACAATACTCGGCGCAGCGAAACTTACGGGTCGTCTGTCTGGCGGAACTGAAGTAGGCGCAATAGCGGCAATGACTCAGCGAGAATCTGTCGAAGGAACGGTCGTCGAGCCCAGGACCTCATATGGTGTCGCCCGTGTTTCGCATGACTTCAGAAAAGGTGAAAGCGGAATCGGTGCGATCGTGACAGCGGTAGATCGCGATCTTCCCGGAGTCACCGCCAACTTTTTGAGGAGATCGGCCCTGATTGGTGGCATCGACGGTCGTCATCGATTCGGAAATGGCACATACAGTCTGACTGGATCAATTGCGGCGAGCAATGTGACAGGCAGTGCGTCTGCAATTGGTAGAACGCAGAGATCGAGTGTGCATTTGTATCAGCGCCCCGATTCGGACCTGCCATATGACACGACACGGACAAGTCTCGCGGGTACCGGAATCTCGGCAGCATTCGACAAAGTCAGCGGTGTGTTTCGCGGGGGCGTGAATCTTCAGCGGTTGACACCTGGATTTGAATCCAATGATGTCGGATTTCTTTCTGCCGCTGATCAGCAAACAGCGAATCTTTACGCGGGGATCGATTCCCGAAAACCGCAGAAATACTGGAAGCGGGCGCAGGTGTTCGCAAATCTCTTCAATACCTGGAACGCAGCTGGAATGCCAACGGGTCGCACTCCGGAAATCGATCTCTTTGCGGAGATGAAGAATTCATCGACGTGGAGTGCGAATCTTTGGACGGATAATTTCGGTCCCGTCTACTGCGATCGATGTGCTCGCGGCGGTCCGGCGGTGCGCGTTTCCCCGTCGAGTGCGCTACTCATCAACTGGTCGGCGAATCCGCGGCAACACCTTCTTCCGTCGATAGCAGCGATCTACAACTACTCCGACGGTGGACGATCGCGTTTGTGGAGAGTGCGGCCGTACCTGACCTGGCGCGCGGCGAGCAACGCGAGTTTCGAGATTGGGACGCGTTATCAGAAAAACATCGACAACACGCAGTGGTACGCGAACGTTGGAAAGATTGGCAGTCCCGATGCTCATTATCTGTTCGCTCATCTCGACCAGGATCTGTTGAGCTTTACATCGCGCCTGAATTACACGGCGACACCGACGCTCTCGCTTCAGCTGTACGCCGAGCCGTTCGTGACGACGGGACAGTTCAGCAACGTGCGTGAGTTCAGCTCACCGCGCAGCGCGAACTATGACAACCGTTTCAAGCCGTATGACCTGGGTGAGCCTGCGGGCGGATTCAATGAGAAGCAGTTCCACTCGAACATGGTCGTGCGATGGGAATATCGGCCGGGTTCGACGTTGTTCTTCGTATGGTCGCAGGGGCGCAACCAGGATGATCGGAATCCAGGGTCATTCCTGCCAGTTCGCGATT
>DATLDN010000305.1:0-5220 GCA_035525855.1 Gemmatimonadaceae bacterium | reverse complement strand
CGAAGGGCGCGCGCGTGAAGTTCTCTGGAAAGAGCCGCACGGTCGTCGACGGACCATTCGCCGAGACGAAGGAGTTGGTCGCCGGTTTCTGGCTCTGGCAGTGCAAGTCGAAGGAAGAGGCGATCGAGTGGGTGAAGCGCTGCCCGAATCCCATGCACGGCGAGAGCGAGATCGAGATTCGCCAGGTCTTCGAGAACGAGGATTTCGGCGCCGAGTTTACGCCTGAGCTTCGGGAGCAGGAGGATCGGCTTCGCGCGCAGATCGCAGCGCGCCAGTAGCGATCTCGACCTCTGCGCCCAAGACACTTGCACGGAGGAGTAGAAGCGGTCTGATTTCGCGCGGTGACGGATTCCGCTACGCATCGCGCGATCGACGCCGTTTGGAGAATCGAATCGGCGAAACTCATCGCCGGGCTGACTCGCATCGTGCGCGACGTCGGGCTGGCGGAGGATCTCGCACAGGATGCGCTGCTGATCGCGCTCGAGCGTTGGCCCGAGACGGGCGTTCCGGACAACCCAGGCGCCTGGCTCATGGCGACCGCAAAGCATCGCGCGATCGACATCATGCGCCGGAACACGCTCATGGACACGAAACACGAGATGATCGGTCATGAGATTCAGTCGGAGCAGGAAACTGCGCCTGATCTCGATGCTGCGATCGACGATAACGTCGGCGATGATCTTCTGCGCCTGGTATTCATTTCCTGTCACCCCGTTCTCTCCACCGAAGCGCGTGTTGCGCTCACCCTCCGCCTGCTCGGCGGATTAACCACCGATGAGATTGCGCGCGCATTCCTCGCGCCCGAGCCAACGGTCGCGCAAAGAATTGTTCGCGCGAAGAAAACTCTTTCCGATGCGAAGGTCCCGTTCGAGGTTCCGCGCGGCGATGATCTGACGGCACGCGTGTCATCAGTCCTCGAAGTGATCTATCTGATTTTCAACGAGGGTTATTCAGCTACAGC
Organism: Gemmatimonadaceae bacterium; assembly: GCA_035525855.1. Lineage (GTDB taxonomy): Bacteria > Gemmatimonadota > Gemmatimonadetes > Gemmatimonadales > Gemmatimonadaceae > UBA4720. The sequence continues at coordinate 4,259 of DATLDN010000305.1, read as the reverse complement.
CGGCGATGATTGGATGCGACCCGGTTTGTGCGACGACGCGCTGCGTCTTGGACGAATACTCGCTGAGCTCACACCGAATGAACCGGAGGTGCATGGTCTCGTTGCACTGATGGAAATTCAGGCGTCTCGCGCGCGCGCCCGCGTGAGTCCAACTGGTGATCCAATTCTGCTTCTCGACCAGGATCGATCGCGATGGGATTACATGCTCATTGGTCGCGGACTCGCTGCGCTCGAGCGCGCCGAGAGGCTTGGCGGGAATAATGGCAGATACGTTTTGCAGGCTGAGATTGCAGCGTGTCACGCGCGAGCGCGAAAGCCGGACGATACGGACTGGGCGCGCATTGCAGGTTATTATGAAGAGCTCGCCGCGATTACGGCATCGCCAATTGTCGAGTTAAATCGCGCCGTTGCTATCGCGATGGCTTATGGACCGGCGCTTGGTCTCGAGCTCGTCGATTCGCTAGTGGATGAACCGAGTCTCAAGAATTACCACCTGCTTCCTGCAGTACGCGGGGATTGTCTGCTGAAGCTTGGACGCAACGATGAAGCACGAGCTGAGTTCGAGCGTGCTGCAGCAATGACACGCAACTCGAAGGAAAGGGATCTTCTCCTCTCGCGCGCGGCAGCAGCTACTTCGGCAAAGTCGTAAGTACGTCGACTAGTCGATCGACCTCACCCGTAGTTGTGTAGAGATACATCGATGCACGCGCGGCGCGTTTGACACCGAGTCGCTCGAGGAGGGGAAGGGATGCGAGATCGCCCGCGCGAATTGCGATTCCTTTTGCATCGAGTGCCTCGAGTATTTTCTGCGGCTCGATGCCGTCGATGACAAAGCTGAATACTCCGATCCGATCCGCGGATGCGCCTGGCCCCAATACTCGGAGGCCCCGAACCTCTCGAAACTTCTCGAGCGTGTAACGACACAGCTCCTGCTCGTGCGCGAGAATGTTCTCCCGGCCGATTGAATCGATGAATCGAATTGCCGCCGCTAATCCGACAGGACCGGAGACATTCGGAGTTCCCGCGCCGAACTTGAGGGATCCATGTGAATACTCGGCGCTCTCGAGTCCAACGTCATGCGCCATGTTGCTGCCCGCTTGATAAGGCGGCATTGCTTCGAGCAGCTCTCGCCGACCCCACAGTGCGCCGGCGCCCATCGGACCCATCATCTTGTGCCCCGAGAACGCGAGGAAATCGCAGCCGAGGTCTTGAACGTCCACGCGGAAGTGGGGAGCAGACTGAGCGGCGTCGATCATCACCATTGCCCCAGCTGCTTTGGCGTGCGCACAAAATTCTTTTGCTGGATTGATTCTGCCCAGCACGTTCGATACGTGCATGAATGCGACGACTTTCGTGCGCGATGAGAGAAACTTGTCGAGCTGATCGAGTCGAAGGTTTCCTTCATCATCGATGTCGAGGTAGCGCACGGTAGCGCCCGCTCGCTTCGCTGCGAGCTGCCACGGGAGCATGTTCGATGCGTGCTCTGAGATTGTGAGCAGTACTTCGTCGCCGCGCCTGAGATTCGCTCCGCCCCATGCATTCGCGACGAGGTTGATGCCCTCGGTTGTTCCACGAGTGAATACAATCTCGAGGGGATCTTTCGCGTTGATGAACTTTGAGACGGTAGCGCGCGCTGATTCGTAGTCCTCATCCGCACGGCGAGCGAGAGCGTGAAGCGTTCGACCCGGATTCGCGTTATCGCGTCGGTAGAAATCGATCAACGCGTCCACAACCTGAGTGGGACGCTGAGAGGTCGCGGCAGTATCGAGATAGGCGAGTGGAAACCCGTTCACGCTCTGATCGAGAACGGGGAAGTGCGACCGCCATTCGGCCGGGGATGTTCCGATTGAAGTCACGTTGCCTCGAAAAGTAGTGGGTAGGATTCGTCCGAACGGCAGCAGCCCGATTGGAGCGACGGATTTAAGAAACGAGCGCCTGCTTGACATCGTAAACTCGTAATGATACAGTTGAAGCAATGAATGATACAACTGTATCACCGGCGCAAGAGGGTCGGGCAAATCCGCCCTGGCTCCTCCTGATTCACCAGCTCCCGCCCAAGCCCGACTATCTCCGGGTCAAAGTCCGCCGACGACTCCATCAGCTTGGCGCTGTCGCCCTGAAAAATTCCGTATATCTGCTAAGAAATACGGACGAAGCGCTCGAGGATTTCACCTGGCTGCTTCGTGAAATCGAAGGTGACGGTGGGAGCGCGATGATCTGTGAAGCAGCGTTTGTCGATGGGATCAACGATGAGGAAATAGAAGCGATGTTGAGATCTCAGGATTCGGAGCCCGCGAACGAAACCGTGACAGAAAAATCAGTCGAGCCCGGACGAACCTGGGTTACGCGTGAGAAGGTTTTCATCGATCGCATCGCAAGCGCCTGGCTCATCAAGCGATTCATCGATCCCAAAGCAAAATTCAAATTCGTTCCCGCGCGCGGATACACACCTAAAGCCGGCGAGCTTCGTTTCGATATGTTCCATGCCGAGTACACGCATGAAGGTGATCGGTGCACGTTTCAAACTTTGCTCGAGCGTTTCCCTCAGGACGATCGTGCTCTCGAAACGATTGGCGAGATCGTGCACGATATCGACTGCAAGGACGACATGTTCAACCGGCCGGAGAAGGAAGGGGTTGCTCGTCTCGTTCGCAGCATTGCCGATAGTGCAGACACAGATGCCGAGCGAATCGAGCGCGGAGCGGCATTGTTCGATGATCTCTACGCCTCGTTCAGGAAACCCCGCGGTGCGTCGCGATGAGCTTGTACCGATGGGTTGTACCGCCCGTCGTCGTAACCGCGGTAGTTGGATTTATATTCACTCCCGACAATCGGCATGCTTCAGATAGTCTGACTGCGAGCTCGGCGACAATAACCGAGACGTATCGCGTTGATGCTGATCGGTTGATAGATGCTGCGTTGACGGATGGCACTGCCTATCAACGAATCGGCTACATCGCAGATGTCTTTGGCCCGCGCTTCAGCGGGACGCAATCATTGGAAGCTTCAATTGATTGGGTGATGTCCGAGATGCGACGCGACGGTTTTGATATCGTGAAGAGCGAACCGGTGATGGTGCCGCATTGGGTTCGCGGAAAGGAAAGCGCCGAGCTCGTCGAGCCTCGCCGGCAACCGCTGAACATGATCGGATTGGGCTCCAGTATCGGGACGCCGGCTGAAGGAGTTACCGCTCCAGTTCTCGTTGTTTCGAGCTTCGATGAGCTGACACGCCGGAGCGCCGAGGCGAAAGGGAAGATTGTTTTGTTCAACGTTCCGTTTGCGGGTTATCGCGAAACGGTTCCGTATCGCATTCAGGGCGCGGTCGCGGCCGCACGCGCGGGCGCGGTTGCGATGCTTGTGCGCTCGGTTGCGTCGGCGTCGATGCAGAGTCCGCATACCGGCAATATGCGTTATGACTCGACTGTCACTCGCATTCCTGCAGCTGCGGTCAGCGTCGAGGACGCGTTGCTACTGCGTCGGCTTGTTGATCGCGGGGAGCGTCCCGTCGTGACCCTTCGCATGGGTGCTCAAATCCTTCCTGATGTTATGTCACGCAACATCATCGCGCAGATAAACGGGAACGAGAAGCCCGACGAAATTGTTTTGCTCGGTGGTCACATCGATTCGTGGGATGTTGGTCGCGGTGCGATGGATGATGCCGGTGGCGCCGTCGCTGCGTGGGAGGCGGTGCGTCTGATAAAGAAACTCGGGCTTCATCCGAAACGAACGATTCGTGTTGTGCTATGGACTAACGAAGAGAATGGTGCGCGGGGCGCTGCTGCGTATCGTGATGCGCATGCGGCGGAGCTGTCGAAGCATGTGCTTGCGATCGAAAGTGATAACGGAACGTTCGCTCCTCTCGGCTTTCGAGTGACTGGATCCGAATTTGTTTTGAATGCAGGGCAGGGAGTTGGAACGCTGCTGGCGCGAATCAATGCGGGAACCGTGGAGCGTGAGCGTGAAGGGCCCGAGACGGATATTGCTCCGTTGGTGGAAAAGGGAGTTCCGGGGATGGGGCTCACTGTCGATCGAACGAAATATTTCTGGTACCATCACTCGGCGGCGGACACATTTGATAAGCTCGATGCGCGGGAAGTCGCGTCGTGTATAGGCGCGATGGCGGTGATGGCGTACGTCTTTGGCGATAGATGAGTGTAAGGATGGCACAGGCAACTGCTGGTACGCGGATCTCACGGATTTCGCGGATTCACGCGGATAAAAACAAAAACCAACGAGCAAAGAGCCGTTGGTTTTTGTTT
>DATLDN010000304.1:0-8188 GCA_035525855.1 Gemmatimonadaceae bacterium | reverse complement strand
TGTTCCTCGCGCTGATGACTTCAGTAAGATCGAGTGAAGCCCGATGGGAGCGTTCAAGACACTTTCGAGCGTTCCTAACGTCGTTGCAAAGGTGACGCTACCAACCCCTTCCGCCGTCGGGTTGTTATTTACATCGCGCGGCTCGACGGAGATTACACCCGCCGTTAGTCCGTCGGCGGGAAGGGTCCTGGCATTAGCTTCAACAAGAATTACCGAGTGCGAAACGTCCACCGACCCGGCGATGAGTGACAACGTTAGCGTGTTTGCCAGCAACACTCCGTTCAGTTTTGCGGAGATTACGGCACTCCCAATCAGGGTCGGAGATGTGAAGGTGCCTGTGTAGGTGCCATCATTGTGGTCGACAGCCTCGCTGACAGTGCCAACAGTGGTCTCGAAGGACAAACTGCCGGCGCTCGAGCGCGCCGCGGTTCCGGCGGCATCTCTCAACACCACTGTAATCGTAGCCGTGCTCGATCCATCTGCTACCAGAGATAATTTGCTCGCGTTGATTGTGGACGCGTCTGGATATGTAGACCGTGGAGGCTCGGGCGCTGCCGGCGCGTGCTCGCCGCAAGCAGCGATGAAGCACATTTGAATAAGCAGACAGCCGAGTGCTGATCTGCGCGGCGAGAAGGGGAGGGCAAGGTGCATGGTGTTCCCTGAGAGTTTCCCTCAACTTCGTCGCGCTGCGTCACGTGGCCGTGAGCTATTCGTTAGCCGCTTAACTGACTTATGATCTTGTGATAATTTGCTGACTATAGCGAGGGGAGCATCCACATTTCGCGCACATGCGGATACACCGCCGCCGGAACCTGCACTACAACCGGTCTCCGCCTCGGATCGAGCCACGCCATCATGGCCTCCAAGTCCTTTCTTTCAAGCGCAGTACATCCTGCTGTAGTTGAGCGTGGCCCCTTCCATATATGAAAGAACACGCACGATCCTCGAGGTTTCACGGGCGGGAGGGCATTGTAGCCGATAATAATTCCGACCTGATATTGTCCGACTCGTCGCATGTGTTCTGAGCTGTTCCAATCGACCGCCGGAACTTTGTTTCGCTCGACAACTGTGTTGTAGTGAACCGATGCCGTGTCGTCGACACATTCCGTTTGATCTGTGAGCGGGACATAAGGCAGATGCACCCATCGCATCGAATCGCGTGGCGCAAAACCAAATGCGGTATCGAGAGGAAACACGCCGGCGGGTGAACGTCCATCGCCTTCGATCTTTCGTGGGCCAGCAGTCGCGGACGATGCGGCGAGCTGATCGAACCCGATCCCCCACGCGAGACCCGTCCGGCCCACGACAATTGGTACTGCAGTACCTTCACGTTTCCACGACGAATGTGTATCTGATCGAGTGAAGCGCCGGAGCTCACCTGTCGTTGAATCCCAGCCTGCAGTCGTAACAACCGCAAGCTGCGTCGCATTGGCAATCGCGTTGTCGGATAATGATGTCGATCGTGTGGACGGATTGACGGTGCACGCAACACAAACGATCGAGAGGAGTACGAAAAGGCGCGGGCGTTTCAGCTGTCGCATATGACGACGATATATTCCATGCAGGAATAAATCGAGACGAGAATGACGAAAACTACTGAACGTGCCGTCCTGGCCGGCGGCTGCTTTTGGGGAATGCAGGATCTGATTCGTCGCTACACCGGCGTAATCTCGACCCGTGTTGGTTATAGTGGCGGCGATGTGCCCAACGCGACGTATCGCAATCACGGAACGCACGCCGAAGCGATCGAGATCATCTTCGATCCGGAGCAGATCACGTATCGAAAGCTGCTGGAGTTTTTCTTTCAGATCCACGATCCAACAACGCTCAATCGTCAGGGCAACGACATCGGGATGAGCTATCGCTCGGCGATTTTTTATACCAGCGAGGAGCAGAAGAACACTGCTACAGATACCATCGCCGACGTCGAAGCATCGCGTTTATGGCCTGGAAAGGTCGTAACCGAAGTCACACCTGCAGGTCCGTTCTGGGAGGCCGAGCCTGAGCATCAGGATTATCTCGAGCGAATTCCGAACGGCTACACGTGTCATTTCCCGAGGCCGAACTGGGTATTGCCAAAGCGCAGCATTCGCGACGTCGCGAATGCTGCGCGTTGATAGCTCGTTGCTGTAGTAATGGCGCGTCAGCTTTTCTTCAGAATTGCAGCGCAGTGACACACGTCGGTGCTCGGGTTGCAGATCTGCCCCGTGCCAAGTGCGTTGCAAACGCGTTCCATGCCGACGCAGGACCAGATATCTCCACTGGGCGCGTCATCCTTGCATACGCAGCCGACGCCGCCGTCGGCATCGCCAAAGCAAATGAAGCCGTGGCCCTGGCCGCCTTGTGCGATCCGCGCGGCTTCGGCCTTAACGGTCTCGTTCCACTTGGCATCCTGCGTTGAGGGGGAGCCGCCGCTGCAAGCCGCCAGGCTGATGGAAATGGCGAGAGCTGCGAACGCAAAGAGTACGACGCGGTTTCGTGTAGCCATGGTTCCTCCCTGAAGTTGGGACACGGATTGCCGTGCCTTATTTAGACGGCCGAATTAAAAGTACGCGTCGACGCCGGCGTGCACGAACGGAAGGAGACTTGCGTCTACCTGATGCATCCTTATCAACGATGAGGTTTCGTTTAACGCACGGCGTGCTGCTCACATTGTGTATGGCGTGTCGGCCGGGGATCAACTACGCTGATCCCGTATCGCCTCGCTATGCCGGCACCGCGAGAGTCGTCTACACTCCGTTGGAACGCGACACACTTCGCATTGTCTCGTTCAACATCGAGTACGCGCGTGAGACACGCCGCGCAGCTGAGCTTCTGAGCACAGCTGGAAAGGTTCGCGACGCCGATGTAATTCTACTGCAGGAGATGACTGCGCCCGCAACGAGATTTCTCGCCGACTCGCTGCACATGCGCTACGTGTACTACCCGGCGATCTACAATCGCATTCTCCGCCGCGATATCGGCAACGCAATTCTGTCACGGTGGCCGATTGTCAACGACGCCAAGCTCATTCTCCCGGGACATTCGCGTTATGCAAAGACGCAGCGCATCGCAACTGCTGCTACGATCAGGATCAAAGATAAAAGCATCCGCTTTTATTCAACCCACTTCAGCACGCCGATGGATCTCGGATCGAAAGGTCGAGCTGCACAGCTGCAAAGAATTCTGGATGATGCATCGACGTATCCGCTCGTCGTAATTGGCGGCGACATGAACAGCGCGGATGTCGGTCGAATCGCTGGCGACGCTGGGTATACGTGGCCGACCGAAACGATTCCGAGCAGTAATGCTTTCGGTCGCTTCGATCATTTCTTCGTGCGCGGACTCGTTATGCTGAGCAAGTCCAGTGTCGGTACTCAGCGTGTCCCACGTTCGATCAGTGACCACAGCCCGATCTGGATCACGTTGCGCCGGCCGCAGATTTAATAGCGCTGCTCTCTATGGGTGGCAGCTAAAATAGCATTGCCGCGTGCCCTGGTCAGGTGTATCTCCCATTGAGTGATTCATACAACAAGATCCGGGTGGGGAATCTGACCGGCTTGGGCAGCTCGCGTCTTCGCGATCGCCTCAACGCCGCTCTCAGCGGCAGATACGTTCTCGATCGCGAGATCGGGGGCGGCGGGATGTCGAGCATCTTCGTCGCACAGGAGCTCGCGCTCGGGCGAGACGTCGTGATGAAGGTTCTGCCTCCCGAGCTCGCCGCTGCAGTGAGTGAGGAGCGATTTCGCCGCGAAGTTCTCGTCGCCGCGCGACTCCAGCATCCTCATATCGTTCCCATTCATTCTGCCGGTGAAGCAGACGGGCTTTTGTATTACACAATGCCGCTCGTTGAGGGCGAAACGCTGCGCGCACGGCTCACACGCGAAGGGGAGCTTCCCGTATCGGACGCGATACGTGTTCTCTCGTGTGTTGCCGACGCGATGGCCTACGCGCATTCACACGGCGTCGTGCATCGTGATATAAAGCCCGAGAACATTCTCCTCACCGGGCAATACGCCGTCGTTACTGATTTCGGGATCGCGAAAGCGCTCGGCGATGCGGCGTCGGAAACATCACTTACAAAAACCGGCATCGCGATCGGCACTGCTGCATACATGGCGCCCGAGCAGGTTGCGGCAGATCCGTCAGTAGATCATCGCGTCGACATCTATGCTCTCGGGATTGTCGCGTACGAATTGTTGGCGGGGGCGCCGCCGTTTTCACAGCGGACTGCACAACAAATCGCCTCGGCTCACATGACGGAGCAGCCCGAGCCAATTACAAAGCGGCGGCCGGCAGTCTCGCCAGGACTCGCGACGCTTGTGATGAATTGTCTCGAGAAGCGACCAGCAGACCGCCCACAATCCGCTGAGACAGTCGTGAATGAGCTGTCGCAGCTTGCTGTATCCGGAGGACAAGCGGCGGGTCATGCTGCTGCTACACACTCGCGGCGGCCAATGATGATTGCAGCACTCGTGATTCTTGCAGTTGCGAGCGCGCTCGTTGCAGGCATCGTGATCAATCGCAGAGGAACGGAGTCGATCGCACCGAGTGGAAAGAGAGTCGTCGTAGCGGCACTCACTAATGAGACCGGTGATAAATCTGTCGCGTCGTTTGGGAAGATGGCCGCCGATTGGGTAACACAAGGACTTCAGGAAACCGGCTTCATCGATGTTGTGGATTCCAGAACCGTGCTTCAGGCATCGCAGCAGCTGACGGGAACCAACGCACCTGTTGTTCAAGCGCTCGCAAAGCAGACTGGTGCGGCGATTGTGATCTGGGGATCGTACTACAACGAGCTCGATTCGTTGATCATTCGCGCGCAGATCGTAGACGCATCCGACGGTAAAGTTCTGCGAAGTGTTTCCGTGGGGCCTATCTCGCGGCAAACGCCTACCGTGGCTCTCGAAACTCTGCGCGATCAAGTTCTCGCCGCGCTCGCACCGCTGGTAGATCCACGGCTTGCGACATGGGAGACGAGTCTCAAACCGCCCAGCTACGCCGCATATCGCGTGTACATGGACGGACTCGAGAACTACGTCGCGCAGAACGAGCAGGTCACTTACGTCTCGAGTGCGATACAGTTCGCGCGTGCCGTCCAGCTCGATTCCACTTTCCAGACCGCGCGACTGTGGCAGGCATTCACACTCTTTCTTGCCGGCTGGACCAGTGACGCACGTTTTCTTCAGACGACCGACTCGGTATTGCAGGTGCTGGACGCGCATCACGGTGAGCTGAGCCCGGCCGATCGCAGATTTTACAATTGGGTTGTGGCGCTTCGCCGCGGGGATATGCCGGCTACTTACGTAACGGCAAAAGAGATGATGACGGCATCTCCAAGCTCGTCGCATGCAATCTGGGAAACCGCACTTGGTGCGATCCGAACCAATCGCCCGAAGGAAGGGTTGGCGCTCCTCGAGAGGCCGGAGCTGACGAGTGGTCCGCCAGGTTCGCTATCGATGAAACCGTACGCAACCTGGAAAGCCGCAGCGTTGCATTTGCGTGGAGACTACGACGCAGAATTGGAGGTTGCGCGCGCTTATTCTCTTCCGGAATCACATGCACGTGCTTACGCTGCGCTCGGCAATGGTCGCGGGGCACTCGAAGTAATCGAGCCGCTGTTGCAATCGAACCAGCTGGCGCCGGGAGTGGGGATGCTGCTCGCACGACTTACTGCAGACGAGCTGACGGGTCATGGTCAGATCGAGGCGGCGCGCACGCTTGCTATTAAAGCATCGCAGGCGTATCAGCCAAATGAGGGGTCGCCGTTCGTCCGCGCTTTCAATCGCCTGAACTTCGCCAGTGTCCTGTACTCAGTCGGACGTTTCAAGGACGCACGCACAGTTATCGCCGGGTTCGCATCTATGGATTCGGCGGCATATCCAACTGTGCCTATTCAACTATATGCAGCGGGATTGATAGGCCTCACAGCTGCACGCACGGGGGACCGCGCCACCGCGCAGCGAATTTTATCGGAGCTGGAGGCGCGGAAGCTCGACCCACTTTTCAAACCAATTGCCACATACTCGAGAGCGCGTCTCGCCGCTGCACTGGGAGACGATGCAACCGCAGTCACACTCGTCAAGCGAGCTATCACTGAAGGATTTCTGCCACTCCCTGCAGTGGCGGGCCGATACCTCCACTCCGATCCCGAGCTGCGGTCACTTTTATCCCGGCCCGATCTCAAGGAATTGTTGCAGCCGAAGAATTGATTCGCTGCACTCACTAGAGTTCGCTAGCGCGTCGCGCGGACGATATCTCTGACTAACACCGCGTACCGCGGATCTGATCGAAGCGATCGAAGCAACGGATCCGCGCGCAGCCCAATCATTGATGGTACATCCCACTGTATCCGTCGCAGAAGCGCGAAAGCCGTGTCGCGATTACCGAGCGCGGCATACGCAAATGCCAGGTTTGCGCGAGTGCGGTCATCGCTCGCGCGCGATTGCAACTTCGCGACGATGGAGTCGGCTGCATTCTGCTTCCCCGCGCGTGCGTACACATACGCGAGCGCTCCGGGTACTCCAGGATAATCCGGCGATGCACGCGCGGCTTTCTCCAGTAATTGCTTCGCCTCCGAATTCGATCCTTCGGCGGCACGCACAGCGCCGAGCCAGTAGAGTGTGAGTGCAAAGTTCGGTTCGAGTGCGAGCACCCTGCTCAGCTCTCGGCCTGCGCCGGACAGGTCGTTGCGCTGGCACAGGATGATTCCATAATCGGTCGCCGCCGGCGCGAGCAAAGGATCGATTTCGCGCGCACGTCGATTCTGATCGAGTGCTTCGTCTGTCCTGTCGAGCATCGCGAGCAGCAGCGAATAATAGTGTCGGCCCAGTGCAAAATTTGGATTCAAATCCAGAGCGCGACGAAATTCAGTCTCTGCACTATCGAACTCTCGCCGTGATGCGAGTACGTATCCATGCGATGTGTACGCTTCGGCAAGGCGAGGACTCAGCGCAAGCGCGCGCTCTGCGGCAATGTTTGCATTGGCGAATCCTTCAGTTGTCGTGACGTAGCCGAAATTCGCGAGATTCACATATGTCTCGGCTAGAGCGGAGTATGCCGCTGCAAAGCTCGGGTCGCGTTCAACAGCTCCGCGAAAATATGCGAGTGCCTGCTCGAGCCGATCTTTTGTTGGTCGCGTGCGAATGTGCCGCCCTCGCAGATACAAATCGTAAGCTTCGACATCCGCGGTTGAACTTCCGACGAGAGCTGACCGGTTTGCAGTGGACTTGAGGCGGACGTTCAGCGCCTCAGCAATCGATCGAGCGATTTGCTCCTGCACGGTGAACACATCCCGTGTCGGCACATCGTACGCGTGTGACCAGAGTACGGTGTTGTTGCTCGTCTCGACGAGTCGGGCGCTGATTCTCAGGCGGTCTTCGTCGCGCCGCACGGAACCTTCGAGCATTGTAGCAACACCAAGACGTTCGGCGATTGCGCTCACGTCCATTCCCGATGCGTACAAAGCAAACGTGGAAGTACGCCCCGCAACTTTGAGCCCGGGGATCGCTCCAAGTGCTGTGATCAGCTCATCTGCAAGACCATCGGAAAAGTGATCGTTATTGGGCGTGTTGAGCTGGCTGTCGAAGGGAAGGACGGCGATCGATTGCATGACCGCGCCGTTGCGGCGCGGTGAACCATGATCGTAGCGAATCCATAGCGCGGCAGCGCTAAGGATGACGAGCATCGCAACAGCGGCAATCACATAGGGCCCCAATCGCCATCGACTGTGCATGACGCGCTTCACCGTACGTACCTGATTAACTAAGCCGGAATCGAGCCTGGCATCCTGCGGCTTCCTCAGGTCGGTGACGATCGCGCCAGCGTCCTGATATCGCTCGACTGGATTTTTTCGTAAACACCGCTGCACGATCTGGATCAGTTCTGCAGGAGCACCTCGCGCACTCTTTTGATCGATCGACTCAGGCTCATCATTGCGTATCGCGAAGATGACGACCTCATCACGATCACCGCGAAACGGACGAACGCCAGTCAGCATTTCGTAGAGCATCACGCCGAACGACCACACATCCATGCGCGGATGAGGCGGCGCGCCATGCGTCTGCTCGGGACTCATATAGGCGACCGTGCCTGCTGTTGCAGTAGCGTGCGTTACGTCATCGGTTGCGATCCGCGCGATTCCGAAGTCCACGATCTTCGCGACACCTTGTGAGGTGACAATGACGTTGCCGGGCTTGATGTCGCGATG
>DATLDN010000302.1:0-8371 GCA_035525855.1 Gemmatimonadaceae bacterium | reverse complement strand
CTGAAAGAATCGAGCTCACATTAGCGGAGCTTCGGCGAGAACACGCCGCGGGTAATGTCACGGTCCCGCACAAGGCGGCGGTGTTTCGTACCATGAACCGTGTTTCACCCATCGCCCAACGCGTCGGCGCAGTGAACACGTTCTGCGTTGCAAAGAGTGGGGACTATATCGGTCACAACACGGACGTTGCGGGATTTGACGCGCTCGTCGCTCGAACGCTCGGAGGCATCCCGCAGAATGCTCGCGTTGCTGTGATCGGAGCAGGAGGATCTGCTGCTGCAGTTCTGGCTGCAGTCGAGAGATGGAAAAACGTCCGCGTCACCATCTGCGCCCGGCGCATCGAGGCCGCAACCATTCTGGCCGAGCGTTTTAGTGGTGTCGCGAGGGTGGAAAGGATGCCGCTCGAGAGTACCATCGGGTGCGACATTGTCGTGAACGCAACAACCATAGGGCTCAATGACGATGCGTTCCCAATTCCGTTCGAGACTTTTCCTCGGACTGCGGCCGTTCTCGACCTCGTTTATCGTCCAAACGAGACATCCTGGGTCCGCGCCGCGCGCGAATCGGGAATGGTGGCGAGCGACGGTCTTCCAATGCTTGTCGAGCAGGGCGCCGCTTCATTTGAGATGTGGTTCGGCAGGTCGCCCGATAGAAACGTCATGTGGCAAGCACTGAGCGAGGCGACCGGCCGCTCATAGAAAAGGCGCAGCGCGATTCGCTTCGACGCGCTCTGCTCGATTTTTTTCTTCCCATAAGCTGTGTGGTTTGCGAACGACTGGTACCGTACAATGAAGACGGTATCGTCTGCGGACACTGCTGGTCGAAAGTAGTGGAGCTTCCTCATCCGCGGTGCGACCGGTGCGGACATCCGCGCGGACGTTTTGAATGCACTTGGTGTGACTTCCTTCCGCCGTTCGTTCGAGCGGCAAGGTCTTACTGCTGGGTGTCGGCAGGAACCGGCGGACACATCGTCCACGCGCTGAAATACTCGGGGTGGAAAATTGTCTCGAAGGCTATGAGCGAGCGGATCGACCGGCTCGCGTGGCCAGCCGATGTGGTTGCCGAACGGAACGCGATGATTCCTGTTCCACTGGCGCGCTCTCGCGAGCGCGAACGAGGATACAACCAGAGCACGATGCTCGCGCGTGAGCTCGCTCTCCGGTGGAAAATTCCCGTTTGGGACGACGTCGTCGAGAGAGCGCGCGCCACACGAACTCAGACGGAGTTGACTCCAGGGGAGCGACTGACCAATGTTGCCGGAGCATTTCGCGTTCGAGACAATACGGCGCGAAAACTGCGCGGGGCACACGTCGTAATCGTCGACGATGTTGTGACAACCGGCGCGACTCTCGCCAGTTGTGCATTTGCCCTTTTCGAGGCGGGAGCTCGCATCATCAGCTACGTGACATTTGGCCGAGCCGCAGCGGCGGGCGATCGGCTGCAACCATAGGATAGTCGAATGGCAATACGCGTTGGAATCAATGGATTCGGGAGAATCGGACGGCAGGTTCTGCGCGCGGCAAAGGAAGACCGCGCTTCAGGACTTTCGGTGCTCGACCTGGATTTCGTCGCGGTGAACGATCTCACCGACACGCGCACTCTCGCGCATTTGTTCAAGTACGATTCCGTTCACGGTACTTACGGGGGCGACGTTTCCACCGACGGGACCTGTCTGAATGTGGACGGCGACGAGATCAGAGTCCTCACTCACAAGGATCCCGCCGAGCTTCCGTGGAAAGACCTGGGCGTGGACATCGTTCTCGAGTCGACGGGTCGCTTCACGAATGCAGCTGAGGCGAAGAAGCACATCACTGGCGGAGCGAGAAAAGTTTTGATCTCCGCCCCCGCGAAGGGCGAGGATGTAACGCTCGTTCTGGGAGTAAACGCCGACAAGTACGATTCAGCGAAGCATCACATTGTCTCTAATGCATCGTGCACCACGAATTGCCTGGCGCCGATGGTAAAAGTCGTCCGCGACAACTTCGGTTTCCGTCACGGCTCGATGACGACAATTCACAGCTACACGAACGATCAGCAGATTCTCGATTTGCCCCATAAGGATCTGCGTCGCGCCCGCGCGGCGGCGCTGTCGATGATTCCGACCACGACGGGTGCTGCTAAAGCGACAGCGCTCGTAATTCCCGAAGTGAAGGGGAAGATGGACGGCATTTCAGTGCGCGTTCCTACGCCCGACGTTTCGTTCACCGATCTGGTCGTCGAAGTCGAGCGAACGACCACGATCGAGGAAGTGAACAATGCGTTCCGCGAAGCCGCCAACGGCGCACTCGAGGGAATTCTTCAGTACAGCCAAGAGGAGCTCGTTTCCAGCGACTACATCGGCAATCCCGCGTCGTGCATACTCGACGCCAAGTCCACGAACGTTATCGACGGAACTCTCGTAAAGGTTTGCGGCTGGTACGATAACGAGTGGGGCTACGCGTCACGTTGCGTGGATCTGTTGCGATTCATGGGCGAGCGTCTCTAAGCCGCACGCCGTGAACAAAAAGACAATTCGGGATCTCACGGACCAGCAGCTGCGCGGTAAGCGCGCTTTGATTCGTGCGGACCTCAACGTCCCGCTCGATGCCGGCTCCGAGATAACCGACGACACGAGAATTCGCGCGGCCGTACCGACAATTCGTTATCTCCTCGATCACGGCTCGAGACCGATCGTTCTATCGCACCTCGGTCGTCCAAAAGGAAAACCGAATCCGAAGTATTCGCTGCAACCAGTTGCAACGCGACTTCGTGAGCTGTTGGACGTCGAAGTCAGTTTTCTCGAGTCGACGGACACAGACGAAGCAATGAAAGCGTGCGCCGACCTTCCCGCGAATCAGGTTCTTGTTCTCGAGAACACCCGGTTCCTAGGCGGTGAGGAGACCAACGATCCACGTCTGGCGCGCGCACTCGCTGAGCTTGGTGATTTTTTTGTGAACGATGCTTTTGGTGCAGCACATCGTGCACACGCATCGACCGAAGGTGTCGCGCAGCATTTGCGTCCGGCCGTCGCGGGACTCCTCATGGAGAAGGAGCTCGACTATCTCGGCAACGCACTTGCAAATCCGAAGACGCCGTTCGTTGCGATACTCGGTGGGGCGAAGATCTCCGGGAAGATCGACGTCGTCGAACAGCTTTTACCGCGCGTGGATGCTTTGCTCATTGGCGGAGCGATGGCCTGCACGTTCTATCGCGCGATGGGATTGGAAACAGGGAAGTCGCTCGTTGAAGAAGATCGAATAGACATGGCCAGGTCGCTTCTCGATCGGGCGGGCACGAAGATGATGCTGCCTGATGACGGCATGGTCGCGTCATCGCTCGAGGATTCAAAATCCGCGCATGCGGTTCCGCGCGACGGGATAAAGCCGAACGAAGCAATGTTCGACATCGGTCCACGAACCGCCGAATCGTACGCGCGCGCAATTGCGTCCGCGAAGACAGTTATCTGGAACGGACCAATGGGCGTGTTCGAAACTCCACCCTTCGACACAGGAACTATGGCGATCGCGCACGCGATGGCTGCGGCGACTACTGGTGGCGCAACGACCATCGTTGGCGGAGGAGACTCTGCCGCCGCCGTTGCAAAGGCGAAGCTCGACGATCGCATGAGTCACGTCTCGACCGGCGGCGGAGCATCTCTCGAATTTCTCGAGGGCAAAAAGCTGCCAGGCGTAGAAGCCCTCGACGGAAAGGACGCATCGTGATCCCTCCGATTTTTGCGGCCAACTGGAAGATGAACAACGGTCCAACGACAGCGCGTGAATTCATGTTGTCGTTTTTGTCTCAGTACGGTCGGCACAACGATCGAACAGTCGTTTTTTTCCCGCCTTCGCTTTCACTCAGCGCTGTCAACGTCGCCCTCGGCGACAGACACGACATTCTGCTCGGTGTTCAAAATGTTCACTGGGAGGATCAAGGCGCATTCACCGGTGAAATCTCAGTGCCGATAGCGCGCGATGCAGGCGCGCGGATTGTGCTTGTTGGACATTCCGAAAGGCGACACGTCTTCGGAGAAACCGACGAGCAATGCGCTCTGAAATGCGCCGCGATTGAACGTGGAGGTTTGACCCCCATGCTCTGCGTAGGAGAAACTCTCGCGCAGCGCGATGCCGGCTCGGCGGAAGAGACTGTTTTGAATCAGCTCCGTGTTGGACTTTCGAAGATGACACAGCTGCAACATCGACCCGTAATGATTGCGTACGAACCAGTGTGGGCAATCGGGACTGGAAGGAACGCGACTCCTGAGGATGCCGCTGCAATGCATGGAGTGATACGCGAGACCTTGAAGGAAATTTGTGGAGATCGCGCGCGCACGATGGCGATACTCTATGGCGGCAGCGTAAATCCGGGGAATGCATCTTCGCTTCTCGCGGCGGAAGGCGTTAACGGTTTGCTCGTTGGAGGCGCAAGCCTCGACCCGGGCACGTGGCTGGCGATTACGCGCGCTTAGTTGACCCACCGTATGGGTTTCGGTGATATTCCATGGCTGGACCCAACACAAATCCGACTAAATGCTTTATAGACTGCTGTTGATAATTCTGATGCTCGATGCCCTCGTCCTGATCGCAGCGATTTTGCTGCAGGCGGGCAAGGGCAGTGGGCTCGCCGCAAACTTCGGTGGCGCAAGCTCTTCTCCTGACGCGTTCATCGGCGTGCGACAGGCTGGAACAATTCTCACCAAGGCCACGTGGTGGTGCGCGGGAATTTTTCTCGCGCTCGCGTTTGTTCTTCAGGTGATGTCCACTCGTGCTCAAGCGCCGAGGTCGGTGCTGGAGAAAACCTTCTCCAATCAGCCGGCACCGGCAGCGCCTGCGCCGAACGCAGGTAATTCACCTGTCCCGCTTCAGCCGGCGCCCACCACCGGAACCTCGCCAGTCCCGTTGAGCCCGGCGCCTGCAACAGCGCCGCCCACCAACACTGCGCCACCCGCGGCCCCACCGACTACGCCGCCACCGGCTCCGACGAAGCGATAGCGACGACATTGAGCTCATCGGCTAAGGATCAGGGGTTCCTCCTCCTCGAGGACGGAACCCTTTTTCGTGGTGAGATAGCGCAGTCCGCGAATGGGGACTCTACTCCCGCTGTGGCTGAAGTCGTGTTCACAACGAACATGACCGGCTATCAGGAAGTTTTTACCGATCCGTCGTACAGCGGGCAAATCGTGGTAATGACCGCTCCGCAAATCGGAAACTACGGAATCAATCTGGAAGACCCGGAATCGCAGAAGCCACAGATCACAGGCGTGGTGGTGCGGGAGCTTTCAGGCACGTATTCGAATTGGCGTGCAACGGGAGCTCTAGGTGACTGGCTTGCATCCGCCAAAATTCCCATTCTGGAAGGGGTTGACACCCGGAAGCTCACACGGCACTTGAGGTCCGTTGGAGTAATGCGTGGAGTTATCGGACGAGGTGCGGAGCCCGACACCAGTGCCAGTGCTGCGTTGGCTGCATGTCCGTCAATGGAAGGCCTCGACCTCGCAAGCAAAGTCACGACGCGCGAATCTTATGACTGGGGTGACCCACGAGCCAGCCGTCATATCGTCGCGTATGACTACGGAATCAAGCGCAACATCCTTCGACTATTCGCGGAGCATGATTGCCGCATCACTGTGGTCCCGGCCGCGACTACCGCGGATGAAGTTCTGGCCGCCAGGCCAAATGGGATTTTCTTGTCGAACGGGCCGGGAGATCCTGATGCGATCGATTACGCGCCCGATGCCGTTCGACAGCTCGCAACAAGCGGAACGCCACTCTTTGGGATTTGCCTCGGGCACCAGCTTCTTGGCCTGTCGTTCGGCGGCTCGACGACCAAAATGCCCTACGGACACCGCGGCGGAAATCATCCGGTGCGGGAGATGCGATCGGGGCGCGTGCTCATTACGTCCCAGAATCATGGGTTTGCAGTGCAGGGTGATGAGTCCGGAGTCACAAACGCGCCGGACCTCGATGTCACTCACGTGAATCTCAATGACGGAACGATTGAAGGCCTGCGTCATCGATCCCTTCCGGTTTTTGGCGTCCAATACCACCCGGAAGCAGCGCCGGGCCCGCACGATGCCATCCCTCATTTTGAGGAGTTCCTGGCTGCCGTAAAAGGCGGATAGACCTCCTTTCGCGCCCGCCCAGCGCGTTATGAAACGCTTGACACAATTTCAGTAAAGTCATACTTTCAAAGGAGTTACGCGCCATCGCGTAGATTCCTTTTGAGGCGATTCAATGACGAAAGCGGACCTGGTCGAAAGGGTCACGGCCCAGATTTCTCGCACGGCCGGCCCGATGATCTCGAAAAAAGACTGTGCCCGCGTCGTTGATGCCTTTCTCGAAGCCATCAAGGAATCTCTGGAGCATCAGGAGAACATCGAGGTGCGCGGCTTCGGGACATTCAAGATCCGCCGTAGAAAAACGAGAATGGCGCGGAATCCCCGAACTGGATCACCGGTCGAGGTATCGGCTCGCCCGGTTCCTGTCTTCAAGCCGTCCAAAGAGTTGCGCGCTCTCGTTGCGGCCGTCGAGTTCAACGAAGCAAAAGAGCGGGAGCTCTCGAGCGCAGACTGAGCTGCGAGCGGTGACGTCATGGTGATCACCGTTCGATTCTTTGCGTCGTACGCCGACAAGCTCGGCATTCGCGACACAACTCTTACGCTCGCCGAGCCGGCCAGTGTTACGGACGTCGTATCGTCCGTGGCGGACCTGCCTGGCGGTGACGCGCTACCGCGAAACCCGCTGATTGCGGTGAACCACGTTTACGCATCGCTCGACACGCCCGTCTCCGCAGGTGACGAGGTTGCGTTTATCCCACCGGTGGCGGGAGGCTAATGCGTGCCGCCGTTGTCACTGAGCCAATCGATCACGACGCGTTGCTGCGTGAGGTAACTGACGCGCACCGCGGAGCGAGCGCGCTTTTTCTGGGAACTGTTAGATCGATTAATGATGGGCGCCAAGTAACAGCGATCGAGTATTCAGCATATGTAGAAATGGCAGAGCGCGAGATGCTTGCTGTGCTGCGTGAAGCCGAGACTCAACATGAAGGGACACGCCTGGTCGCTGAACATCGAATCGGGATGTTGGCCGTTGGTGACGTGAGTATCGCGATTGCTGCCGCGCACGAGCACCGAAGCCCTGCACTGGATGCGCTTCGATATGCGATCGACGAGATCAAAGCTCGCGCCCCAATCTGGAAGCGCGAGCAATACGCCGACGGCTCGGAAGCGTGGGTGGATCCATCACACGTGGTAACCCGGTAGCTTTTGAGAATGACGGAATCGAGAGATCA
Organism: Gemmatimonadaceae bacterium; assembly: GCA_035525855.1. Classification (GTDB taxonomy): domain Bacteria; phylum Gemmatimonadota; class Gemmatimonadetes; order Gemmatimonadales; family Gemmatimonadaceae; genus UBA4720. Next base: position 1,102 of record DATLDN010000302.1, on the reverse strand, counting down.
GTTCGGCAGGCGCATCGATTATCTGCGCATCTCGGTAACGGACAAATGCAACTTCCGTTGTCTCTACTGCATGCCCGAGGAAGGACTGCAGTGGCTGCCTCGGGCAGAGATTCTGGATTACGAAGAGATCGCGGCAATCGTATCGGAGCTCGCGCCGCTTGGTGTGCGTCGTCTGAGGATTACTGGCGGCGAGCCCACGATCCGGCCGCGCCTCGAGATTCTCATTCGAATGCTCGGGGAGATACCCGGTATCGATGATATCGCGCTCTCGACAAACGGTGTTCGTCTGCCCGAGCTCGTAGAAACTTACGCGGCCGCGGGTCTTGGTCGCGTGAACATCAGCGCAGATTCTTTGCGACGTGATCGCATGCAGAAGATTGCTCGCCGAAATCTTGATTTCGATCCACTAGCAGCCGCGCGTTCCGCTGCGCGAGCGGGACTGTCGCCCATCAAGTTGAACGTCGTTGTGATGCGTGGAATCAACGATGATGAGATCGTGGATTTCGCGCGGCTGACGCTGGATGAACCACTGCACGTTCGATTTATCGAGCTCATGCCCGTCGGCGATTTGCGCGAGCTTACCTGGGAGCACGTTGTTCCATCGAGCGAGGTGCTCGATCGAATCGGGACGCTAGGTAATTTCGTTGCGGATGCGGGGCCCACTCAAGGCAACGGTCCCGCCGAGTATTTTCGGCTCGCCGGTGCGGCTGGAACGGTGGGAGTGATCACTCCGATGTCGCATACGTACTGTGGCTCGTGCAATCGGGTGCGTCTCACTGCCGACGGCCGCCTCCGCACATGCCTGTTCGGTGAGCACAACGTGAACCTTCGCGATGCTCTCCGAAGCGGCGAGAACGTTGGATCTCTTTTTCTCTCCGCTCTCGAGAACAAACCTCTCGAGCACAATTTGTTGCAAATGAAAGTTGGGGGACTGCACGCATTGTCCGAAGTTGGAGGGTAGGTCTAAGGATCGTGCCTTCTATGCATGGGTGTATGGGGCGCAACAGCGAGTGTACGCGGATCACGCGGATTCACGCGGATTAAAAACAAAAAACCAACGCCTGTTTGCGCGTTGGTTTTTGTTTTTAATCCGCGTGAATCC
>DATLDN010000298.1:0-8279 GCA_035525855.1 Gemmatimonadaceae bacterium | reverse complement strand
AGGGTCGCTCGCGTAGTCTGCGCGATTCGTGGATCGTGAGCAGGAGCGATGGAATGCCGACGGGATATCAACCCGATCAGGTGCATCCGGAGATCAAATCGCGTGAGACGATTCTTCGAACGCGGGATGAGTTGGAGGCGTGGCTCTCGAATCCTTCCTGAAGGGCAGAGATTCGGAGGAAACCCACTTTATCGCGGAGGCGATAAAGTGGGTTTCCTCCTAACCTCCTGCGGCACCTTGTTTGCGCTTCTAAGGTATAGACTAGAATGCGCATCAAATTTCCTACCCTGTCGCACCGGGCAAAGCTCTCGATTCTAATCGGCGCCGGTGTGCTGGCCGCCGTGATCGTAGGCAGCATGAGCTGGTATGGTTATCGGGTTTACACCGAGCTTACACCAGCCTCGTGGCGCGCACCAACTCAAATTGTCGATCGCAACGGCAACACTCTCGTCGCGCTTTACGGAGCCGATTGGCAAGTCGCCGAACCCGTGACGCTCAAGGATTTACCGGAGTTTATTCCCAACGCTTTTCTCGCGGCAGAAGACACGCGATTTCGTCATCACATAGGAATCGATCCGATAGGAATCGGACGCGCGCTATTGTCTAACGTTAAAGCGGGCGGAGTTGCCGAAGGCGGAAGTACAATAACGCAGCAGGTCGCGAAGATGCGATTCCTCTCGGCAAAACGAACACTGAGTCGGAAGCTCGCAGAGATTCCGCTGGCGGTCATGATCGAGGTGCGTCTCTCGAAAGACGATATCCTCGAGGCATACCTTAACGAAGTTTACCTCGGCCACCGCGACGGACGCGAAGTGCGCGGGCTCGGTGAAGCGGCTCGAGTTTATTTCGGCAAGACACCCCAACAGCTGACTGTTGCGGAGGCGGCACTGATTTCAGGAATGATTCGCGCACCCAATCGTGATAATCCTGACGAGCGATCGCGAATTGCAACACAGCGAAGGAATGCGGTGCTCGATGTAATGCTCGACAAGAAATGGATTAGTAAAGAACAACGCGACGTTGCTGTCGCGTCCGATGCAGAATTTCGTCCTGGCAAACGGAGGCTGAGACCGTACCCATATCTCATAGCAGCGATTCGCGAGGAATTCATCGATAAGCTTGGCGAGCGCGCGCTTAGAACAGGCGGCATCAAGATCTACACACCCGTCGATCGTCAAATGCAAAATGCCGCGCAGATTGCTGTCGCAGGCGGCACGCTGAATCTCCGCAAAGCGCACGGATGGCTGCAGCGAAGAAAACCGCTTCAAGGTGCGCTGCTGAGTGTCGAGCCGAAGACCGGAGGAATTCGCGCGCTCGTTGGCGGATCGAATTTCTCGACGTCGCAATATGATCGCACTCGACTGATGCGCCGTCAGCTTGGATCTGCGGCAAAGCCTTTCACTTATGCCGCGGCGATTGCTTCGCGCGGAGTAACTCCGTCGACTGTCGTCGAGGATCAACCGGTAACGATCCAACTCGCGAGTAATCGCACGTGGCAGCCAAAGAATTACGATCAGCAGTTCCGCGGGCCGGTGACTGTTCGCCAGGCCTTCGAGCAATCCTTGAATGTTCCCGCGGTTCGCGTTGCGCAACAAGTTGGAGTAGATCGCGTGCGCGAAGTCTGGCACGAAGCGGGATTCACGGGTGATTTATCTGAAACTCCTGCAATCGCGCTTGGTGTCGATGACGTTTCGATGCGCGATGTTGTTGCTGCGTATTCGATATTTCCGAATCTCGGAGTGCGGAGCGAGCCGCATGTAATCGAGCGCGTTGAAAAACAGACCGGCGGTGAGCTGTACAAGTACGAGGGCGAGCAAGCACCGGCAATCGATGCTGCAGTGGCGTATGTGATTCATTCGCTCATGCGCGGCGTTGTTCTCCGGGGAACCGCGGCGCGCCTGACCGGAATGGGTATGGATTATCTCGCGGGAAAAACCGGAACTACGAGCAACTATAGAGATGCGTGGTTCGTTGGATACGCGCCCGATCTTCTTACGGCTGTGTGGGTGGGATTCGATGACGGCACGCCGCTGCGGATGTCGTCAGGTGAGGCGGCAGTTCCAATATTCGGGACATACATGCAGCGAGCCGCTCACTCACATGATGAATTGCAGCCGCCACCGGGGATAAGTCTGGTCGAAGTCGAAGCGATGAGTGGCCGACGGTGGGGTCCGGGATGTGGCGAAAGCGTCACTGAAGTTTTCTTGAAGGGAACCGAACCGGCAGAGCAGTGTGGCGGAGCGTTTACCGGCTCGATGGCGATGGGTGGATACGAAGAGCCGCCGATGATTACCGAGGAACAGGCCGCCGCGCTCGAAGCGATGGCGCAAGACATGGCAATGAGACAATCGGAGATTGTTCACGATCCGGACTCGGTTGATATCTCGTCGGACGAAGACACGGGCAACGCAAGGAGTGATGACCCGGTGCGTGAATCGCGACCCGTTCCGCAGTCAATGCCGTTTCCCGTTCGCCCTCCTCCTGAGCGACGGCGTGCTGAACCGCGCGTGATTCCTCTTCCGCCACCTCCACCACCTGAAACGGATACGGGCACAATACCTCCCGCTCCTCCGCCACCCGCGCCGATTCCGCGAGATTCGTTAGAGGCGATATTAAGCGCTGGATGAACGGATACAATTTTACTGAGCGTGCAAGAGCATAATGTCAGAACGTCATCATGTATGGTCGACAGAACGACCCCACACACTTGTAGTCGCGTGCTCCGACGGTCGACTGCAGGAACAGACTGATGCATTCCTGCACGGTCGGCTCAGCCTGGCCGGCTTCGATCGGTTTTACGTTCCAGGCGGTGGAGGCGCGCTCGCATCGAGTGGACGCGATTTCATCAGGGCAGAACAACTCCGTCGCGAGTGCGACTATCTGATCGGCCTGCACGAAGTGTCGCGCGTTCTGCTGCTTTTTCACGGACCGGCGGCGTCCGGTCCGATGGAATCCGTTTGCGCAGACTATCATCGCAAGCTTCCCTGGGCTACAAGGGAGATGATTCGCGATCAACAAGAGCGCGACGCGATTGATCTCATTCATCGAAGTACGGAGTGGGCTCGCGATGCAAGTGTCGAGGCTTATCGCTGTGAGGTAGATGCCGAACACCGATTGGAATTTGTCCGGCTCGACCGTCAGCAAAAAGATTGAATGGCATACGAAGACCTGAACATGTTTCGTGATTCGCTGCGATTCGTGATGCTTCGGGATCTTCGCGCGCTCGATCGAGAGATCGCTGCGTATGCCGATGACGCGTCGCTCTGGGTAACTCCGCTCGGCATCAGCAACTCAGCTGGAAACCTCGCGCTGCACATCGCAGGAAATCTTCGGTCGTTTATTGGTGCAGCGCTCGGAAACAGCGGATATGTGCGCGATCGCGACGCGGAGTTCTCGACGAGAAATATTTCCCGAGCGGAGGTGCGCGCGGAATTAGCCATGGCGGTGAATGACCTCGAGCGCGCATTCAATGTCATGGAGCCGTCACAGCTTTCCTTGCCGTTTCCACTGCGGATTCGTGACAAACAAGTTCTTACGGCCGACTTCTTAACGCATCTCGCGGTTCATCTGACATACCATCTGGGTCAAGTGGATTATCACCGCCGACTGCTCACACAAAGCCAAACAGCTGTAGAGACTGTTTCAGTTGACGCGCTGCCGGCGTTCGACAACAGAGCACTTGAAAACTCTCGATGAAACCGTAGCGAGACTCGCGGAGCATAAAGACGACTGGGCGGGCTTGGCTCTTCGTCAAAGAATCAAATACCTCGAGCTTCTGCGCGATAACACCGACAAGGCCGCCGAGCGTTGGGTAACGGCCGCAGCGAATGCAAAGCGAATCGCGCCAGACTCGCCACTTGTCGGCGAGGAATGGATCACCGGGCCCTGGGCGCTGATCAAAGGAGTGAACGTCCTCATTCGATCACTGACAGCGCTCCTTGAAGGAAAGACTACATACAATCCCCGATCAGTCCGAGCTCGCGCAGATGGTCAGGTAATCGTCGATGTATTTCCGTCGAACCTGTTTGACCGGCTCGCGTTGAGCGGGTTCTCTGCCGAAGTGTGGATGCAGCGCAGCGTGACTCGCGAGAATCTCGCCGAAAACACAGCACACTTCTATCGAGATCCGTCACCGAAAGGACGCGTCGCACTCGTACTCGGCGCAGGAAACATCGCGAGCATTGCTCCGCTCGATGTTCTCTACAAAATGTTTGGTGAAGGAGCAGTGTGTGTCCTCAAGATGAACCCGGTCAACGAATACCTCGGCATTTTGTTCGAGGAGATATTCGAGCCGCTTGTATCAGACGGATATCTCGATTTTGTATACGGCGGTGCAGACGTCGGTGCAGCGCTCGTGACTGACGATGCAGTCGAAGAGATTCACATCACTGGCGATTTTCGAACTTACAACGCAATTGTGTTCGGCACTGGTGGAGAGGGCGAGCGCCGGAGACTTGCGGATTCTCCTATAGTGACCAAGCCGATTACCGCGGAGCTGGGTAATGTTTCTGCCACCTTCGTTGTGCCAGGTCCATGGAGCGATGACGACATTCAATTTCAGGCCGAGCATGTCGTAACGCAGAAATCGCACAATGCGGGGTTCAATTGTATTGGAACGCAGGTCTTAGTAGTACCGAGTGATTGGGACCGTGGAGAGGATTTTGTTCACGCGGTTCGTAACACGCTCAAGAAGATTCCGGCGCGCGATGCGTATTATCCTGGTGCGGCGCAGCGACAGGCAGCTGCGCTCGCCGCGCAGCCCGGTGCGGAGCTGCTTGACGATCCATCTTCTGTTGATGTGCCGCGCGTTCTGATCACCGGGCTCGATTCGTCTAACGACGAATACTCGTTCACGCACGAATTCTTTTGCAATGTGTTATCAGTTACGACATTGCCGGGCAAAACACCATCGCATTTTCTCGAACATGCGGTTTCATTTGCGAACGAGAAGCTGTGGGGCACGCTCGGCGTCAACTTCCTGATTCATCCGCAGACATCAAAGAAACTCGGCAGCGATCTCGACGATGTCATCGCAAAGCTCGAGTTTGGGTGCATTGGCATCAACGCGTGGATTGGTGCGGGATTTTTACTCGCTGAGACGCCGTGGGGAGCATTTCCCGGGCACGCGCGAAATGATATTCGGAGCGGGACCGGTGTTGCGCACAATGGGCTGTTGTTCGATAAGCCTGAAAAGAGCGTAGTGCGCCAACCTTTTTATCCGTTCCCGCGCAATCTGCTTCACGGAGAATTCCACCTTTCGCCAAAGCCCGCCTGGTTTGTAACACACCAGCGGGAACACGACGTCGGTCGGCGGTTTACACGATTCGAGGCACGTCCCGGCTTTCGACACCTCCCGGGTTTATTCCTGTCTGCGCTTCGCGGGTAATCACCGACGCTTTCCAAAACTTTCTGTCTCGCTCTTTCTATCGCCTGGTTCCCTGTCTCTGCTCAGACATCGGGCACTTATGAGAGCGAGCGTCTGCAATCTCTGATCGCGGATGCAGCGCGAATCAACGCGACCATCCCGGCTGATCTTCACGCGTATCGTGCGCGTGTCGAAAGCGAGATGTCCCTCATTCTCATCGATTCTGCGGGAAGAGAGCGAACCGGTCAGATCGAAGAAATCGAAACTGATGTCCGATGGAGAGCAGCGGACAGATATGACCAGCACGTAGTCGGTTATCGATCGCAGGCTGTGGGACCGATGTTCTCGCTGATGAGCATCTTCGGTGGATGGACAACACCCACGCTTTATGGAAATCACCTGCAGCTCGGCGTCACACCAACAGAATCTGCTGACCGAATGCCGGCGGATGCACCGCGTACTTCTCTTACGGTTCATCCACTCGCCACGGCGCGCGACAGCTTTTACACATTCTCGAGCGGCGATACCGCCGTTGTTCTTTACTCGCGCGGACGGCGCATTCCCGTCGTTCGCGTTCGGGTCGCGCCACGCGCAGACGCAAAGGGCGACGCGATTCTCTTTTACGGGGACATGTATCTCGACGCTGACCGGAAGCAGATCGTACGTATGCGCGGTCGAATGGTCGAGCTGAAGAATGGTCGCGTCACACTAAAATCCGGCAGCAAAATTCCCGGAGTGAGTGGTGCCTCGTATGTCGAGGTAGAAAACGTAGAGGTGAACGGACAATTCTGGTTGCCGGTTTATCAACGAACGGAAATCCAGGCTCGCATCGCGTTGTTCGGAGACTTTCGCGCGATCGTCCGGATTGTATCACGGTTTCGTGATTTTCAGATCAACGACTCAACCTGGAGTGCGCGCGCCGAAGCTTCCGCCCATACCGACTATCATCTCTCGTTTGCACCTTCTGACAGCCTCGAAAAATTCGACGACTGGAAACAGCCACTGGGTGCGGCCAGCGGTGACGTCCAATACGCCGACTTCGATGACATCGCGCCGGATTCGTGGACAACGCCCGGAAATGGATCAGTCCGGTTTCAACCGCGGTCGCTTGGAGACGTGCTTCGATTCAATAGAATCGAAGGATTGTTCACCGGACTTGCAGTCGAGCACAATTTCCGCAGCTCGTCACCCGGCACTTCGATTCGCGGCTCTGTGGGGTGGGCGTGGTCCGAGAAAACTGCGCGCGGCATCGTAGCCGCACAGCATGTTAGCCCGCGCTCTTCAACTGGAATTCGCTTCGAGCGATCGCTACTCAACACGAACGATTTTCAGCTGCCACTTTCCGGAGGCGCAACAATACCGGCGCTGCTCGGTAGCTTCGACGATTTCGATTATCTGGATCGCAGAGCCGTGACACTATTTGCGTCGCGCAAATTGAGCAATCGACGTTCGCTGTTGCGATTCGAAATAGGTCCTGGTTCTGACAGAGCGGTAGCGCAACATGCATCGCGCGGTCTTTACGTGCAGGGCGATGGCTTTCGGCCGAATCGTGCAATCACACCCGGCAAGTTCTTTCGAACGTTTGGCTCGATCGAGTTGAATCCACAGGTGAGCGGATTGTTTGTCGATCGAGGTGTTGGAGTCACGTTGCAATACGAGCGTGGTGACGGCGAGCTACGATGGCAACGCGTGGAATTGCACACCGCGGCGCGGCGGGAAATTGGTCCGCTCCAAATCTTCGCACGGGCTAATGCAGGCACTTTGATCGGGAACCCAATTCCCCAGGCGATGTTCGAGATTGGAAGCAGCGAAGGGCTTACTGGTTACGGTTACAAGGAATTCGGCGGCGATCGCGCGGCAATAGGCGACGCAATTGTTGGATACACGTTTCCGTTTCTTCGCGCACCAATGCACTTACCCGAAGAGCTAATTGCCCCGGGTATCGCGCCCGGAATTGCTTTTGGAATTCATGGAGCTTGGGCCGAAGCGTCGGATCCCGCGGCGGAGAACGCATTGCTGTTGCTGGGATCGAACATGGATTCTGTCTCAGGTAACGTCGTTCCATTGTCACGACCAACGGATGGCATACGCGCGTCGGTTGAAGCACTCGTAACATTCTTCAGCGGCTCGCTTGCTATTGGTGTCGCCCGACCTATCGATCAGGCTGGGCATTGGAAGATCACGGGACGGGTGGGGCTTGGCTTTTAAAGGCTTCCGTCTGGACAAGCCAACCGTCGCGGACGTATTCTCGCGGTATGAAGCGACGTGCGGCGTTCGTTGCGACGTGTATCCTCATCATCGGTTGTAGAACCGATGCTCAGGTCATTCCGAAAAGTCAGGCGGCGTCAGTAGGGCAAACGATCGGATCTGCCCGAATCGAGATTGTTTATCGCCGGCCGGTCGCACGCGGACGGGAATTGTTTGGCGCGCTTGTTCCATACGACAGAGTGTGGTCGCCGAGTGCGGATACTGCGGCGATTTTTTCGACGACTCGGCCGCTGGATGTCGAGTCGTCACATCTGAACGCGGGGCGATACAGTGTCTGGGCGATTCCGGGCAAAGACACGTGGACTGTGATTTTCAGCTCGGCCGTTCCTGTCTTTCATCTCCGATATCGTGAAGCAAGCGACGTGATCCGCGTCAAAGTCGCGCCGCAAAGCGGAGATCACATGGAAACGTTGGGGTTCTATTTCCCGATGGTCGACGCGGATTCAGCCGTGCTCGCGCTTCACTGGGGTAAAACGGTGGTGCCGCTCAAAATTCGCGCGCGTTAGATCGGCTCGTCTGCAGTGGGACCGTACACGCTCGGAACCGAGACGTTGAGCAGCCGATAATACACCCCGAGCTGCGCGCGGTGATGGATCATGTGACTCAGAAACATCACGCGAAGCAGAGTGCGCCTCGTCTGAGTGAT
>DATLDN010000289.1:0-3491 GCA_035525855.1 Gemmatimonadaceae bacterium | reverse complement strand
GATCATCGCCGCGAGCGTAGTGGACTTACCACTACCGGTTGGACCGGTGACAACGACGAGACCCTCGTTGAGGTGACAAAGCTTCTTCAGTGCCTCGGGCAGTTTCAGCTCATCGAAGCTCAGAATCTTGGCCGGAATCTGACGGAAAACCGCGGCCTGTCCCCAATGGTTGTACAGGAAGTTGCCGCGGAAACGCGCAACGCCCGGGATCTCGTGCGCGAGGTCGAGATCCTTGCGATCGAGATAGTCGTTCCAGCGACGCTCGGGCACGACTTCCTTCAGGAGTCGCTCGATCGTTTGCGAGTCGATGACTTTGTCTCCGATCGGAGCGAGCGCGCCGGAGATGCGCGCCTTGGGAGGGAGGCCAATTGTCAAATGCAGATCGGAACCCCCGCGGTCCAGCATCGTGCGAAGGAGTTGGTCGATCGCGGCCATATCAGTTCGTGATGCGCGTACGGATCACGCGATTGTTGATGGAAGACCGCGCTGTCTCGCCGCTGATCTTTTGTTCCTGCCAGAGGGAAAAGATGACGTTGTCCATTAGGCACATTCCGTCCTTCAAACCCGTCTCCATGGTGTTGCGAAGCCCGGCGGATTTGCCTTCGCGGATCAGATTCGCGACGGCCGTATTGTTCACCATGATTTCGCATGCGAGCGTCAGCTTGCCGTCTTTCGAGGGGAGCAGGCGCTGACAGACAACACCGCGAAGACTTTCTGCGACGCTGGCGCGGATCTGTGTTTGCTGAGCGGGAGGGAAAACGTCCAGCAGTCGCGTGAGCGTGGTGGTCGCGTCGCTCGTGTGCATCGTGCCGATCACCAAGTGACCGGTTTCGCTGGCGGTAATCGCCATTTCGATCGTTTCGAGATCGCGCAGTTCGCCGATCACAATGACGTCCGGGTCCTCGCGCAATGCGCCCTTCAGGGCAGTGAAGAACGATTTGGTGTGAGGTCCGACTTCGCGTTGAGACACGTTGCAACCCTTGGCGGGCTGCACGACTTCGATCGGATCTTCGACCGTAATGATATGATCAGTACGCGAGCTGTTCAGATAATCCACCATCGAGGCGAGCGTCGTGGTCTTCCCGGACCCGACCGGACCCGTGATCAAGATCAAGCCGTTGTGATAGGAGAGTAGCTTGTTCAGGGTCGGCAGATGAGAGGTGAATCCGAGTTCAGCGAGGGAACGCACTTTCTCAGGGACCATGCGATAGGCGCCGGCAGGCCCTTCTTTGTGCACCATCAAATTCACGCGGTAGCGGTCGGTGGCGCTGAGCGCCAGCGCGTAGTCGTAGTCCTTCCGCTTTAGAAAAATTTCTTTTTGAGTTGACGAGAGTAGGGCGACGTTCAGACGCAACGAATCCTCCGCCGTGAGCGTATGCTCCGAGAGGAAATGGATTTTCCTGTGCTTGCGGGTAAATGGCCGGGAGCCGGTCGACAGATGAAGATCGCTCGCGCCGTCACGTGAGGTGCGTCGCAGCAGCTCGTTCATGCCGTTCGCAACTGCGGTATCGTCGAGTGTCGAAAGCGACTCGAAGGCGAACGGCGAAAGATGGGCGCTCGTTGCGTCGGGCGCGTGCGAGAAACGGGCTTCGACGGTTGCAGCAAGTTCGCTGTCGAGATCGATCGCGAAAGGATCTTCGGGTGGAGCGCCCTTCTGGGCCTTGGTGAGCGCCAGGCCCGCGAGAACTTCGAGTGCGCCGACGTCTTCCGTGATTCCGTCGTCGATTAGCTTCTGCGCGAAATCGCCGAGTTCTGCTTGCGGACCAAGTGCGAGGCAAACCGCGCGACACTGGGCTTGGGTGAAGAAGTTTTGTTCGATGCCGAGGCGAACGAGCCAGAGCACTTCGTTATGGGTGGCGAGCGCAGGAGCTGCGTTGGCCGTTGATGCCGACGCATGCTTCCGGTCCAGCGCGACTGCAGGTGTGTCTGAATCCACTCGTCCCCTATCGAATCATTTCAGCCAACATGTAGCGAAATATCGACTTCCGAACCTCGTCCCCGACGCACCGCGACTCGAATGATTTCCGGAGAGAAATGAGCCCCAGCGGAAAAAATTTTACGTCTCTTTCAGAGCTATCAATCGGAGCGCGATTCCGTCCGGATCGGTCACCAACCGAGGCTGCGAAATATCTGCGCGAGCGAAAGTCGCTTCGATCAACCCGATCGTCGTCGCGTTACGTGGCTGATGCACTCCGCCCCAATTGTTAAGGCCGAGGTGATGGTGATAGCCATCGGCGGCAAGAAACCGAGCGCTCGAGCCAAACCGTTGCATTCGCTGCATTTTGAGCTGTTCGGTGTAGAAGGCTTCACTTCGGTCGAGGTCGCTTACACGCAGGTGGAGATGCCCCCAACGCGCGCTAACGAGCGGAGGACCGCGATGGTCAGAGCCCGCAGCAAGCAGCTCCGGAATCGCCAGCGGATCCGTGCCCATCTGCAATTCGCCATCGCGTATTGGCCAGTGATCGCGCGGTCGATCAGCGTAGAACTCGAGACCGTTGCCATCGGGATCGGTGAGATAAATCGCTTCGCTCACGCCATGGTCGGAGAAGCCGTCGAAATTCACGCCCGCTTCGGCGCTCGTACGAAGCCAATGGCCCAGAGCAGCACGACTTTCCAGGAGCATCGCCGCGTGGAATAGTCCCGCTGCATCACGCTTCTGAGCTGGCGCTGTCGCGTCCTGGGTGAGCGTCAGTACGGACTTGGCGCTCTCTGCCACTGCTAGCTCTACCTGCTCAGGTCTACTTGTGAGAGATACCAGCCCGAGTTGGTCGACGTAGAACGCCACGCTTCTCGAAAGATCGGCAACCCGCAGATGAACAGACCTGAGTTGAAGCGAATGGCTCATGCGGCAGATGCGGCAAGCTCGCCGATCGATGTCTCAGCGGCGTGTAACGTGTCGTCGATGGCCGCGGGATTCGAGCCGAGACTATGGGCGTACACGAACTCGACCGTCGTGATCCCGATGAATCCGAAGACCGCCCGAAGATAAGGCTCCAAAAAGTTGTACGCCCCTGCTGGAGAGCTGGGCCGGAAATCGCTTCCGCTGGCGACGATGACGATCGCACGTTTGCCGCTTGCGAGACCGCGATAGGCGCCATCTTTCATTTCGAACGTGCGGCCAACGCGGACGATTTGATCGATCCAAGCCTTGAGGGCGGCGGGGATCGACAAGTTGAAGATCGGCGTGGTGATCACGACTTCATCCGCGGCGAGGAGTTCGTCGACATACCGGTTCGACACCGCGATCGCGTCACGCGCAGCGGGAGACTGCTGGTCAGCAGGAGCGAAGGCGCCTTCGACCCAAGCTTCGGATACAAAGGGCGGTGGCTGGCGACCCACGTCATGGCTGATCACCGTCGCCTCAGGATGAGCCGCTTTCCATGCGTTGAGGAATTTGCGACCGAGTCGGCGGCTGTAGGAGCGCTCACCGCGAGGGCTGGCATCGAGGTGGAGGAGGGTAGTGGTCTTTGACTTCATAAACGACTGTTCAG
>DATLDN010000276.1:0-3141 GCA_035525855.1 Gemmatimonadaceae bacterium | reverse complement strand
ATCTAATCCCAGTCTTTCTTGAGCAGCAGCTCCTCGATCCTGTACGCGTGCAGCATCTCGTGATTGAGCAGATGCCGGAACATGATCCATACGGAGTAATGATCGAACGCCTCGTGCTTGGCGGTTTTCTGCCATTCGTCGGGCGATAGTTTTTTCAGCCTTTCGACGAGAGCGACTCGTTCGCGCGCATAGGCGGCAAGCCTTTCGTCCAGGTCTACCTCGAGCATCGCGCCTGCTTCGTCCTCGGGAGAATTAACAATCGCGTTAATGTGGGGATCAGGTGTAGACAGGATCATATCCAGCCGCGCGAGAAACGGCGCGTCAGATTGCGCAAGGTGGCACGCGTGCTCGTAGGCCGACCATTTTGCCGGGTTCGGACGTCGCTTCAGAATTTGCGCCGGCACTTCGCGGATGAGAGGAATGATCACGCCGGGAGCGGTCTGCAACGCGGAGATCAACCTGGCTGTATCGCTCATAAAGTTCTTCTGCAAAAGCGTTCGATCTACCCAGTTGGGTTCTCACGCAAGATCGCCTCTCCGGTTCGAGGGTCTGTTACGGTTACATTCTCGAGCGCGCAAATGCGCCAGCTCGTTTTCTGTTTCGCAAGCACTGTGAGGATTACGGTATCGACCTGATGCGGCCCGGCCGGGTGGGCCGTGCCGCTCGACAGACGACTCCAGAAATGTACGACAGCTACGTCCTCACCAATGTAGGTGACGTCGATCAGCTCGTTTTCCAGGATCGAATCGCGATAGATCGTTTCGTGGATGGGAGCATGCATAGCAATGATCTCGTGCACGCCCCGGACGTAGCGGCCAAAACGATTTACAAAAGTCGCGTCGGCGGTAAACAAATCGCCGAGGGCGCCCATATCATGCGCGTTCCATACAGATTGGAATGCCGCCGCCGCATCTCCCGGTTTATTTAAGACGGGCATACTGATCAATTCGCGCTAGATCTCATCCACGCCGTGCGGCTTCGATCGCGGCGATGTCGATCTTTTTCATCTTCATCATCGCTTCGAAAACGCGTTTCGCAACAGCCGGATCGGGATCGGTCACTCCTTCCGTGAGGGCGACCGGAGTGATCTGCCACGACAGTCCCCACTTGTCCTTGCACCATCCGCACTGACTCTCCTCGCCGCCGTTGCCGACGATTGCGTTCCAGTACTTGTCCGTTTCTTCCTGCGTCTCCGTCGCGACCTGAAACGAGAACGCTTCGTTGTGCTTGAACATCGGCCCGCCGTTGAGCCCGAGGCAGGGAATTCCCATCACGGTAAACTGAACCGTGATCACGTCACCTTGTTTCCCGGACGGATAATCTCCGGGCGCCCTATGCACGGCATCGACCGATGAATCGGGAAACGTCTCTGCATAAAATCCCGCCGCTTCTTCGGCATCGCCGTCGTACCAAAGGCAGATTGTGTTTTTTGGTGGGGTCATAATCTCAGTTTTCGTCTTATTCTAACTTCAGTCATTCTCGTTCTCAGCACCGGTTCGCTACCGCAGGCGCAGAGACCGCGCCGTACTCGAACCGCGAGATGGTTAGGATACGTCATTCGAAATCAACCCAGATGATGCTCGCTCCCACTGGATTCAACCGATCAACGTTTGGCTTCACGGGACATAAGATCTTGATAGAGAGCCCAGTACTGTTCACCATCATCACGCCTTACCCAATACTGGGTGAGTCCATTTGCCGGCGAACATCGTGCGCCGATAATACTGCCTTCGCCATTCTTGCCGCTTACACGCGTGCCTAGTTTCCACACAAAACAGTTTGCGGGAGCGGCGTCCGTTGGAGCTCCGGGTCTGAGCAAATAAGTTAGGAGGAAAACTCCTTTTTCCGTGAGGTCGTAAGCCGGATCGACAAGTTTGCTTGAGAACGGACCGATGCCATGAACCTGAATCGTCGAACCCGTCTTTGACCACGCGAAGTGCGGCATCTCTTTTGGCCCGAATGCGAAGGCGCCGACCTTCATCAGTTCGAGCGCTGCGTGATCAAAACGGTTTCCCATCGCAAACGCCCATTCACCGTCGATCACGACTATATTTTCGTCGATTGGGTGTGTGTGAGGAAGAACGATGTAGCCTGCATCAGCGTGGATCCGCGCGACAAAGGGCTTCCCCGTAGCGTCCGGGTCGCCCGATACCCGCTCGAACCACTGTCCGGGCCGCGGTTTTGGTAACTGCACAATGGCATGTTTCGAGGCATCCTGCGGCGACGCTGGGAGCGCAAACCATAAGATAATTAGTGACGCAAATGCGATCCGAAGTTTCGACTTTCTCATGACAATTCTCCCAGCGCCCTTGTCCGAACACATGTTCGAAACATAAGAGACGTAATCTAAGCGGCGAGGTGTTCCACGCGATTATAAATCGTATCTCTCTCCACAGCCTCGAACCCAGCGCGTCTGATCATCTCGATGATCTCCTGCTTCGACATCTTCACTTCGCCACCCGACTCGACCGAGTAGCTGTGCGTCAGCTCCCCACCGTCGGTGATCGTTCCGTCGAGGTCATTGGCGCCGAAGTGTAGGGCAGTCTGGGCGGTGGCTTTGCCGAGCATCACCCAATAGGCCTTGATGTGGTCGAAGTTGTCGAGCATCAGACGCGAGACCGCGATCGTCTTGAGGTTGTCGATCGCGTCGGGTCCGGGAAGTGACGAGAGCGCGGTGCCTTGTGGATAGAACGCGAGCGGGATGAAGCATTGGAATCCGCCGGTCTTGTCCTGCTGTTCACGCAGTCGGATGAAATGGTCGACGCGGTCCTCGATCGATTCGATATGGCCGTAAAGCATCGTCGCGTTTGTCTTCAATCCTGCTCGGTGAACTTTGCCCGCGAGCTCGAGCCATCGGTCACCATCGCATTTGTGATCGCAGATGCGGGAGCGCGTCGGCTCGGCGAAGATCTCAGCACCGCCGCCGGGACACGAATCCATTCCCGCAGCTTTCAGCTTTTCAATCACATCCTCGTCGGACATTTTGTAGAAGCGTGCAAAGAAGTCCAGCTCGACCATCGTCAGTGCTTTGAGATGCAGTTTCGGAAATTCGCCCTTTAATGATGAGAACAGATCAGTGTAGTACTCGAAGGGGAGTTTGCTGTTGAGACCGCCGACGATGTGCAGCTCGGTCGCACCTTC
>DATLDN010000038.1:0-13687 GCA_035525855.1 Gemmatimonadaceae bacterium | reverse complement strand
ACTGCTTAACGAAACGGGATTTTCTCTTTCGACGACGTCCGGTGTCTGATCGAGCAGCTCGAACGCGCGCGCCGCGCTCACAATCGATCCCTGTAGGCTCGCGACGCTCTGACTGACTGTTTGGAGAGGGGTGTACAGCATTGCGAGGTAGCTCATTACGAGAAAGAGCTCACCGAGGGAAATGCGCCCGGTCTGCACGTGCCACACAGCGAGAAACAGAACTACGGCCGTGCCAGTAGCCATGGCCAGTCCGACAAGCATGCTGAACCGGCCGGCAAGCATCGACAGTTTAATCTGCTCCTTCAAATTCCGCGAAGCATGGCGAACGTAGCGTGCGTGCTCACGGTCCTCCTGTGCAAACGCTTTCACTACGCGGACCGCGGAAAGTGCTTCCTGCACAACAGCGAGCGTCGAGCTTTCAATTCCCTTCGCTTCGCGCCAGTGATGCTTCAACCGGCGACTGTAGATGTGTGACACTGCATATAGAACTGGTATGACCGCGAGTGCGACGAGAGCGAGTGACCAGTCGATCCTCGACATGACAACGATCATCGCGACGAGTGTCAGCGCAGATGACACGAGAGGAATGAAAGCGTCGATTGCAATCCATTGAACCGCGGGTGCGTCGTACTGGATTCGATAAGTGGAGTCAGCCGTCCCCGCTGTATCGTGATACGTGAGTGATAAACTCTGCGTGTGACGGAAAAGCTTTGCGCGAAAACTCAAAACGAGTTTTTCCGCCGTGTAGCTGCGAAGAACTGCAAACGAGAGATCGAGAATGTGCTTCGCCAGCGCGATCGCGATCGGCAGCGCGGCAACAACTGCAAGCAGTCGTAGATCCGTGCGCGAAATGTCGGAACCAAAGAGACGACCGAGCCATCGCGGCAATTCGTGAGAGCCGAGTATCGAATCGACGGCTATCTTGAGCGGCCATGGGGTCAGCAGCGTAAGCGGCGTGCCGAGAAGAGTCAGCCCGAATAGGGCCGCAATATGCGACCATAGCGGGCGTGCCTCGAGAAGAACTCTGCGATATAGCGCAACGTCGGATGACTTCCGGTCCATCATGATCCTTTAATTGTGAGCATGCGAATCGTTGTACTTGGACACATCGTCCGCGGCCCTATTGGAGGCATGGCCTGGCACCACCTTCAATACGTGCTTGGTCTCGCGCGTCTGGGGCACCGCGTGATGTTCGTCGAAGATAGTGACGATTATCCATCGTGCTATGATCCAATTCGTCATGTCATTGATACCGATCCCACATATGGGCTGCAGTTCGCCCATGACGCGTTTACTGATCTCGGATTGGAAAATATCTGGGCCTTCTACGACGCTCATACGGCACAATGGTTTGGCCCGGCGGCGCGGGGCGCAACAACATTTTGCGAATCTGCGGAAATCGTATTGAATATTTCCGGCATTAATCCACTGCGGGATTGGACAAGAAAGCCGCGAACGAGAGTCCTGGTTGATACGGACCCGGCGTTCACGCAGGTGCGCAATCTTACAAAGGAAGATGCAAGGAAAAATGCATCGGAGCACAACTCGTTTTTTACGTTCGCAGAAAATGTTGCTAACGGAACCGCGAGATTGCCCGATGACGGACTCAGCTGGAGGCCGACACGACAGCCCGTCGTGCTCGATGCGTGGAAAGTCACGCGAGGAAATCCGAGCGCGCCCTATACGACGGTGATGCAGTGGAGCAGTTATCCCGCTGTCGAATGGAACGGCATCAGGTACGGAACGAAGGCGTCGTCGTTCGAGCCATTTTTCGATTTGCCCAGCCGTACACCGGCGAAACTCGAGATTGCGCTCGGCGGTGCCGGCGCACCGCACGACAAGTTCCGCGATAGTGGGTGGCTACTTCAAAATCCGCTCGAGGTCGCACTCACGCCCCGGGACTATCAGAACTACATCGCGCAATCGCGTGGCGAGTTGAGTGTGGCAAAACAAGGATACGTGGTGAGCAACTCCGGGTGGTTCAGCGAGCGCAGCGCGTGTTATCTCGCGAGCGGCCGACCGGTTGTAACGCAGGAGACTGGATTTTCTGAATGGCTTCCTGTGGGAGAGGGTTTGCTGAGTTTCCAAAACGGCGACGAGGCTGCAAATGCGATTGCAGAAATCGAGCGTGATTACAATCGTCACTCACTCGCGGCGCGTCGAATTATTGAGGAGCATTTCGACGCCCGAAAAGTTTTGTCGCGGCTTTTATCTGAATGCGGGTGATCCATCAATACTTTGTGGAGTCCAGTCGTTACTGGAAGCTGTGTTCTATAGTCCATGCTGGTAGAAACAGCGACCTGGAATACAGGTAGCAACCATGATGTATAAGCATGCGGCGTTGACAGGCATTCCAAGTAGTCGTAAAGTGCCCTGCACCTACACTCCCGTTTTTGCACCAGATGACGTGAGTACGGCGTAAAACCAATTAGGAGAACGACTTGAACGTGAGTACGACCACATCGGACGGCGACCTGCTTCGTCAGGTAAGCCGTCACGCTACTTCTTACGCCCCATTCTCCGACCAAATCGCGCCCACACGAAAGGCGCCCTACGCGCAGTTTCTGGAGCGCCCGGAAGTTCGAGGCAAATTCATTTTTGCCGGTGATGAAAAGCTTTTTGTCCGCGGAGTTACCTACGGACCTTTTAGTCCAACGCCGGACGGCTGCCTTTACCATAATCCGGAAACCGTAACTGCGGATTTCGCGGGTATCGCGAAAATGGGTGCGAACGCGGTGCGCACCTACACGGTTCCGCCGAGGTGGCTGCTCGACGTTGCATTAGACCACGGCCTTCGCGTGATGGTAGGCTTCGGCTGGGAACAGCACATCACTTTCCTCGATGAGCGAAAGCGTCGCAATTCAATCGAGCGGCAGGTTCGCGATGGTGTTCGCCAATGCGCGGGACATCCAGCGCTGCTCTCGTATACAATCGGAAACGAGATTCCCTCTCCGATCGTTCGCTGGTATGGACCGGAAAAGATCGAACGATTCCTCGAGAGACTGCACGATGCGGTGAAGGAAGAAGATCCGGGCGCACTAGTCAGCTATGTGAATTATCCGACAACGGAATATCTTCGCCCGCCGGTCGACTTCATGTGCTTCAATGTTTTTCTCGAGTCCGAGCCTGCGCTGGAAGCCTATCTCAAGCGGCTCCACAATCTCTCGGCCGATCGTCCGCTCGTCCTCGCAGAGATTGGACTCGACAGCATTCGAAATGGCGAAGACGCACAGGCATCAACGCTGGCGTGGCAAATTCGCACTGCTTTTGCCGGCGGTTGTGCCGGTGTATTCACATTTTCGTGGACCGACGAATGGCATCGCGGCGGCGCTGAAATTCTCGATTGGGGTTTCGGATTAACCGATCGCGAGCGACGACCGAAGGCGGCGTTGTCAGCGGTGGGTGATGCGTTCACTGAAGGCCCGTTCTCCGATGAAATCGAATGGCCGAAGATGTCTGTTGTGGTCTGCACGCATAACGGCGCGCGCACTATCGAGAAAACCTGCCAGGAAATCGTCAAGCTCGACTATCCTGATTACGAGCTCATTGTTGTCGACGATGGATCAACCGATCACACCGCAGAAATCGTCAAGCGTTATCCCGTGAAGCTGATCCAAACGGTGAATCAAGGATTGAGCGCGGCGCGGAATGTTGGTGCGAATGCGGCGACGGGTGAGATTGTCGCATACATCGATGACGACGCGTGGCCGGACCCGCATTGGCTTCGCTATCTCGCGATTGCGTTCGCGTCCGGAGAATTCGCGGGCGTCGGTGGGCCTAACATCGCGCCACCTGATGATGGTAGCACCGCAGACTGTGTAGCGAATGCGCCCGGTGGGCCTATTCACGTTCTTCTTACTGACGACGTTGCAGAGCACATCCCGGGATGCAACATGGCGTTCCGGAGATCTGCGCTGAAAGCGGTGAATGGTTTTGATCCCGCGTTCCGCGTCGCGGGCGATGACGTGGATCTTTGCTGGAGAATTCAGGCAGCCGGTTGGAAGCTCGGCTTCACATCCGCGGCGATGGTGTGGCATCGACGGCGGTCGTCCACGCGTGCGTATCTCAGGCAGCAATGGGGCTACGGAAAAGCTGAAGCAATGCTCGAGCGCAAATGGCCGGAGAAATACAACGCGATTGGTCATCTGAGCTGGGCCGGTCGCATCTACGCGGAGCATGCGACGCAGTTCATCGTTCCGCGCCGGCGAAGGATTTATCACGGCACGTGGGGCTCAGCATTATTTCAATCGGTTTACGAAGTTAGTCCTGCATCCTGGGCGAGCGTGGTCACGATGCCGGAGTGGTATCTGGTTACCGCGGGGCTGGCCGTGATTTCTGCAATTGGATTTCTTTGGGCTCCGTTATTCGCAGTGACGCCGTTGTTCGTTGTCGCGCTCGGCGCTTCCGTCGTGCAAGCTGGGCGTGGTGCTTCTCATGCTGTGTTCCCGACTCCGATTACGAGCGATTGGGTGCGCGCACGGAGATACGGTTTGACGGCGATTCTGCATTTTCTTCAGCCAATCGCGAGACTGCGCGGGCGGCTGCAGTGGGGACTTTCGCCGTGGCGTAACGCTCCGGCGGGATTTGCAATGCCTCGCGTGCGAGTGGAATCTGTGTGGTCGGAGGAGTGGCGGGATCCGGCAACGTGGCTAGGCGAAATCGAATCGGCGCTTAGAAATCACGGTGCAACTGTCATTCGTGGTGGTAATTTCGATCGATGGGATCTGGAGTTTCGCCGTGGATTATTTGGATCGACGCGGATGATGCTTGCCCTCGAAGAGCACGGCGGCGGGCGCCAGCTCTCGCGCGTAAAGATGTGGCCGCGATTTTCTCGCGTCGCAATTTTCGTAGCATCGGTGGCGATTGTGTTGGCGGGGCTTGCATTAAAGGCGAATGAAACGATCGCAGCAATTCTTCTCGCCGGAGTGTTCGCGGCAATTGTTATTCGCACGATTCAGGATCGCGCCGGTACAATGCACGCGGTTGGTGAAACGTTGCGGACCCTTGGCTCTCCACTCAGCTGGGAAAGCCGAGCTCCAGCGGCATGATCTCGTAACAGCATACATTTCCCGGCGGTCTCGTTGACCGCCGCTCCGCTGCCCGCTGTATCGCCAGACAGTGGCGACAAACCCCTCGGGTACATGCCGCAGCTCGATGGGCTGCGAACGATTGCCGTTACCGCCGTGGTGGTCCAGCACTACAAGCTCCTGATCGGTTACGGCGGTTACGGCGTCCATCTCTTCTTTGTCCTCAGCGGATTTCTTATTACGGGAATTCTTCTGAGCGAGCGCACGAACGTCGAACGCGGTGGAATCAGCGTTTTCCACGCGTTCAGACAGTTCTACATCCGACGCTCGTTACGAATTTTCCCCCTGTATTACTTCGTCGTGTTCTCGGGAATCTTGTTGAACGTATCCTATGCCCGCGAATACGCACCCTGGCTCCTGACCTACACGATCAATTTCAAAATGGCAGCGCAGGGCTGGGCAATTGGGAATTTCGCGCACCTGTGGAGCCTCGCTGTTGAAGAGCAATACTATCTCGTCTGGCCGTGGCTCATTCTGCTCGTACCTCGACGCTGGCTGGTGCCTTCAGCCATAGCTGCGATAGTCGTCGCACCATTGTTCCGAGCGACGCTGGCGATGTGGTTCACCAACGAAATGAACAACACCGGATGGCTTGCCGGCTACTTCGTCACGCCAACTGCGCTCGACAGTCTCGGCATGGGATCGCTCGTCGCAATCCTCAATGCAAGTGAGAAGGGTGCGGCATGGCTGCGTAATTCGATGAGGCGAGTGATTCCACTTGTCGGCCTTATTGCTCTCCTCTTGTTTCGGTTTGCACCACACGTGGCTCAATTCATCCTGGTCGACACGGCCGCCGCAATTTTTTTCGCGTGGCTGATTTACACAGCGGCACGCGGGTTTGGCGGAATCGCAGGAAAACTTCTTTCAGCGGTTCCGATCGTTTATCTCGGACGCATCAGCTACGGGATTTACGTTTACCATCAGCTTGTTCCCCCTGTAGTGAACAGGATCGCGAGCCGCCTGGGCCTGGCAATGCCGGAGAACGTGTGGCTGTATTCGCTGACCTACGGCAGTGCAACCGTCGCGGCGGCGACAGTCTCCTGGTACGTCCTCGAGAGACCAATGAATCAGCTCAAACGGAAATTTCCGTATCGCGCCGCCGAGGACTCCGTGGCAGCGCCGGTGGTTGCTATCACCTGATCGGATCGCATTCTGCGACAACTGTGAGCAGATCGACCGGCAAAGTTCCTCTCACGGAAGTCCGTGTTCCGAATGAATCGTCGGTTTGGAGATCGCAACCAGTGTACGGTTCGTCTTCCCACCCGCGATTCGATTCGCGCGACACTGCGAGAGCAATCAGACGGCGTGTGTCGACTCTTTCGCGGGCAATTCGCGAGTGCATAGCCATCTCGGCGTAAGCGACATCGTATGGAGTAACGCGTGCGGTCTTCATACCATCGTAAAGACTGACAGCTGATCGCCACGTTGTTGTATGACCGAATCCAAGTGCGTGCATCATCTCATGAGTGACGACGTGCGCATCGTGGAGAGTTCGGGAATTTTGAAATGTCACACGGACATCGAATAGCTCGCCGGACGGCGCCCACGTGACGCGACTGAAGCCGTCAGCTTCGCGCAACATTCCGATGTCCACCACGACGACATCTGTCGGATCATCGCTCGCCAGTGTGATTGGGACGAAAAGCTGCGCGCCGAAATCGGCATTCATCTGATCGAGAGTGGACCAGAACGCAATCGAGTCGGACTCTGAGATTGGCTGCCCGCGGCGAGAGTGCCGGAATGCTACCGGTATCGGATAACGAGTGCTTTTCCATCCTACGAGCCCTTCCGTGACGTTCGCATTTCTTGCGAGGCGCCAGAAATGGTCTCGCTTTGGGTTTCCGAGAGCGGCTCGCAGATCGAGTGGCACCCGAACACCAGCGTACGTTCCCGATTCGATTGTCCACAGAGTGTCAATCCTTCCGGTGATCGGAATATCGAACAGCGGCGCGGAATCCCGACCCGCAGGCTTCGCAGTCGCGACTGATGCATCCGCCGCAACAACTGGAAAGCTCGCTTCTTCCTGCGGAACCCGGTGCACGGCAGACGTGCATCCGAGGACGAGCAGGGCGGATAAGACAATTTTGCAGCGAATTATCATCATTCTTTACTACACCGGGACGCTTAGACTACCCTTCTTAACGTACAAATTGGCATTCGATTGTACCACTATTCCCCTCAATGAGCGCCCCATTCTTGTCGCCCCCGGATCTCCGGCAGGCAATTGCGGCTGAATTAGCCGAAGCGCGCGAGCGAACTCTCCTTCTCGTCGAGGGATTGAGCGACGAGGATTTACTGCGACAGCATAGTCCGCTGATGAGTCCCATTCTTTGGGACCTCGGACATATTGCGCACTTCGAACAGCTGTGGCTCACGCAGAATCTCGATGGACCGATAGAGTTCTCCGAAATGCCCGGACTGTACAATCCGTTCGAGCATCCACGCGCAACCCGAGCTGGATTGCCGCTTCCGCCGCTCGAGAAAATGATTGATACACTCGAGCAGATCCGTGAGAAAGTGCTCGACCGGCTGGAGAGGGCTGATTTCGACGAAACGAATCCGTTGTTGGCCGGCGGCTACGTTTACAACATGGTGCTTCAGCACGAATACCAGCACAACGAAACAATTCTCCAGACTTTGCAGCTGAAGCTCGGCGATCCTTATCACCCCGTGCGGCGTGTCGATCAACCTCCAGCGCATGACATGCCGAGCGGCATGGTTACTGTGCCCTCAGGAGAGTACACGATCGGGACGGATGATCGGAGTACCGCTTATGACAACGAACGTCCCAAGCATACTGTTTTCGTTGACGCATTTCGCATCGATCGCGCTCCGGTGACGAACGGAGAATATCTCGAGTTCATGATTGCTGGCGGTTACTCATCGCTCGAGCTCTGGTCGGAGGCGGGTCGCGAGTGGTCGACGCAGGGTTCGTATAAGTCGCCGGCATATTGGACGCGCGATTCTGACGGATGGAAAACCCGAATGATGGACATCGTTACGCCCATCGATGAACGCCGCCCGGTGTGTCACGTCTCTTATCATGAGGCTGAGGCGTTTGCACGATGGGCGGGGAAACGCCTGCCAACGGAAACTGAATGGGAAATTGCTGCGTCTGCGATCGCGGGTGGCGAAGCCTTGCGATATCCGTGGGGAAATGATGATGCAACGTCACGTCACGCGAATATCGATCAGCTCACATTCGGTACGGCCCCAATCGCCAGCTACACGCGTAACGTATCGCCGTCCGGGTGCTACGGAATGATTGGCGACGTGTGGGAATGGACGCGTTCAGACTTCACCGGCTATCCCGTATTCGAGAGTTTTCCATATCGAGAATATTCCGAGGTGTTTTTCGGAAATGATTACAAGGTTTTGCGCGGCGGCTCATGGGCGACGAGACCGGGAGCGATTCGAAACACGTTCAGAAATTGGGATTACCCGATTCGTCGTCAGATTTTCAGTGGTTTTCGGTGCGCCGCTGATGTCTGATCGAGCGGAGCTGTTGCGGGATGTCACGCGCGGGTTAGCAATGCCACAAAAGGAGCTCGATCCAAAATATTTTTACGACGAAACCGGCTCCGCGCTGTTCGAACAGATCACTGAGCTTCCCGAATATTATTTGACGAGTGCGGAACGACGACTTCTTGAATCGGCCATTCCCGGGATTGTTTCCCTTCTCCAACCACGCTGTCTGATCGAGCTGGGAGCCGGAAGCGCCAGCAAGACCCGAATCATTCTTGACGCGATGACGAGCGCGGTCAGCAATGCGCAGTATGTTCCCGTCGACGTCAGCGGAGAATTTCTGGAGAAAACTGCGCAGCGATTGCGCTCACAGTATCCGAATCTCGATGTGCGAACGGCAATCGGTGATTTCTCACAGCAGCTCGAGCTGCCCTCGGTGGATCACCCTTCACTGTTTGCTTTTCTCGGAAGCACGATCGGGAACTTCGAAGATGACACGGCAGTGTCCATTCTCTCGAACATCGCTTCGCAGATGCGCGCGGGAGATCGCTTGCTGCTCGGCGCCGACTTGAGAAAAGACGTGGCGACGATTGAAGCGGCTTACAATGATTCAGCGGGCGTGACTGCCGAATTCAACTTGAATGTTCTGCGGGTCTTGAATCGCGAGCTCGGCGCGGACTTCAACGTTGACGCTTTCAGTCATCGGGCATTTTATAATCGTGATTTGCACCGCATCGAAATGCATCTCGAATCATTGTCTGATCAGGTCGTCTCGATCCCGGAGCTCGGCAAGTTCGATGTGCGTAAAGGCGAGTCGATCAGAACCGAGCTGAGCTTCAAGTATGATAGGCGTGCGATCAGCACGCTTTTCTCGCGAGCGGGACTCTGTCTCGACACGTGGATCACCGACGAAGATGGGTTGTTTGCGCTCGCCCTCGGGGGAAAGCTCGGATGACACTGACTGTCGACAGTCTTCGAGCGAGTGTCGAATCCCTTTTTCTCGGCAAACGCGGCAAAGGCTCGAATCGGATTGGGGCGGAGCTCGAGCTGATTCCATTCGACCAGGACACGCATGCGCCCATATCTATAGTAGGGGCTGACACCGAAGGCTCGCTTGAGGTAATCCGTCGTGTCGCAGAGCGCGCGGGGTGGAGAGAAGTTTCCGCAGGCGAAGATCCTCCGTCGTTTACGGTTCCAGGCGGATCGGCACTGTCGTTCGAGCCGGGCGGGCAGCTCGAGCTTAGCACCCCTCCATCTTCAAATCCGTCTGCGCTCATCCGCGATCTACGATGTACTGCGCAACTGCTGTCGGGAGCATTTGCGAATGCAGGCATCGAGCTCGAGGCGGTAGGTGTCGATCCTTATAACGACATCGCCGATGTTCCGCTGCAGCTGCATCGTCCGCGGTACGAGCGCATGTCTCGCTTTTTCGATTCAATTGGAGATTCTGGTGCGAAGATGATGCGACAAACCGCATCGCTTCAGCTGAATATCGATGCCGGCGATAAGCCGTTCGAACGTTGGTCGCTCCTCAACGCACTTGCACCGTACGTCACTGCAATTTTCGCCAATTCTCCAATGTATCGCGGAGAGCCCACGGGTCATCAGAGTTTGCGCAGCCATATCTGGCGCACGCTCGATGTTACTCGAACGGGCATTCCGATTAATGGTCGCAATTACACTGACGCTTATCTTGATTTCGCGCTCGATGCGCAAGCAATTATGCGACCGGATGCACCGTACGATTCGTTTGCAGAGTGGATGCGGCAGGGTAACCCTTCCATCGAAGACTGGCAGCTTCATCTCTCTACACTTTTTCCTGAAGTGCGTCCGCGAGAGTACTTCGAGCTGCGGTCGCTCGATGCAGTGCATCCCGATAATCTTGCGGCGCCAATCGTATTTATCAGCGCACTCGTCTATGATGATGCGACGTCGCACCATGCTGCTGAAATTCTGTCTAGTGTAAATAACGTGACGCTGGCGGACGCCGGACGTTATGCGTTACACAACGAAGACATTCGCACAGTAGCGTCGGAGCTTGTCGACCTTTCACTCACCGGAGCAGAGAAGCTCGGCAATTTGTATATAGGGAAACCGGATCTGGAGAAAGCGGCGCTTTTCTTCGACCGCTATACACGTCGTGGGCTCTCGCCCGCCGATGACTGGAGCTGAGCCCGGCGCTTCACTCGTAATCGACGACGTTTCGAAACGTCATGGCAACGTGGTCGCGCTCGATCACGTGAGCATGTCGATCGAGCCCGGCGAGTGCCTCGCTCTCGTAGGCGAGAGCGGTTCCGGAAAAACTACGCTGCTTCGCTGCATCAACAGGCTTTACGAGCCCGACAGTGGAACGATCGCTCTGGATGGGCAGAACATTCGACTGTCTGACGCCGTCGAGCTGCGTCGTTCAATTGGATATGTGCCGCAGGATGGTGGAATTCTTCCGCACTGGACTGTGCAGCGAAACGTCGAGCTGGTTCCTGTGCTTCAGAGAATGCCCGATGCGCGTGAGCGCGCAGATCGTGCGCTTTCTCAGGTTGGATTCGATGCGAAAGTTTTCGGAGGTCGTTGGCCTCACGAGCTATCAGGTGGTCAACGTCAGCGTGTTGCAATGGCGCGAGCGCTTGCGGCCGGTCAGCAATTGCTCCTCCTTGATGAACCGTTCGGTGCGCTCGACGCGATCACGCGCAGCGATCTGCAGCGTCAGCTGAAATCGATTCGCGAACAAACACAACCAACTACAGTTCTCGTCACCCACGATTTGCGCGAAGCATTCTTTCTCGCGGATCGCATTGCTGTTCTTCGCGAAGGAAAAGTCGAACAGATTGCCGATGGTCCTACAATGGGGAGCGCTCCCGCAACTCCATATGTGCGGCGGCTTCTGGATCACGCTGAGATGCTGGCGTGATGCGTCTCCGCAAGTTACTCGGTCTCTTTATAGTGCTCGCGCCATTCCATGCGGTGAGTGCGCAACGCAATGATCGTCGTATCGTGGTTGCGTCCAAGCCATTTGGTGAATCGTTCATCCTCGCTGAAATGTTTGCGCAGCTGCTGGAGAGGCGCGGGTTCAGGGTGGATCGACGCCCCGGCCTTGGAGCGACAGAAGTTCTATTTGCTTCGGTGCGCTCAGGCGCAGTAGACGTTTATCCCGAATACACGGGCACCGGACTTCTTGCAATTCTTCACGAAGAGCCGATGCGTGATCCCGCTCAGGTTTACGACCGCGTGTCGCGTGCCTTCAAGGATCAGTTTGGAGCGCGCTGGCTCCCTCCGTTGGGTTTCGAGAACACGTACGCTATTGCAGTGCGCAAGGAAACCGCGACGCGTTATTCCCTATCGACGCTGAGCGATCTTTCACGCGCGGCGCCCCAGCTGAGCGCCGGCCTCACCGCAGATTTCATCGAGAGAAAGGATGGGTTGCCCGGACTCCGCGGGGCATATGGAATGGATTTCAAAGTCGTGCGACCGCTCGGCCAGGCAGTGAAGTACCAGGCGCTCGCATCAGGCGCCGTCGATGTAATCGATGGCTATTCGACCGACGGATTCATTGCGAAGTATGATCTCGTAGTGCTTAAAGATGACAAGAGATTCTTTCCACCCTATGAAGCTGCGGCTCTTGTAAGTGCGCGCATGCAGCGTGATGCGCCAGCCGCCATCAGTGCGCTTTCGGGATTAAGCGGCCGCATCGATGTCACAATGATGCGGAAGCTCAACGCGCGACTCGAGGTAAATCAGGAACCGGTAGAGAGTATCGCGAGATCGGCGCTGGTCGACCTCGGACTCGCGACCGCTGCTACGGGGTCACAGTCAGCGTCGCGAGTGTCCGGGAATTCTTTAGCGAATTACATGTGGGCTCATCGTGGGCCCATCGGTACCGCATTACTCCGTCACATCCTGCTCGTCGCGGTTGCATTGCTTGCAGGAATACTCGTGGCAATTCCGTTGGGCCTTTGGCTCGACTATGCAGGGCGCGCGGCGGAGCCAATCATCAGGATCGTTGGATTGTTGCAGACAATTCCAAGTCTCGCACTGCTTGCATTCATGGTTCCCTTGATTGGAATTGGAGTGTGGCCTGCACTCGTTGCTCTATGGATCTATTCGCTTTACCCCATGCTGCGAAGCACTTATACGGGAATTCGCGATGCAGATCCCAATGCAGTGCACGCTGCGCGTGCGCTCGGAATGACGCCGGGGCAAATCCTTACGCAGGTGCGATTCCCTCTGGCTGCGCCGGCGATTCTCTCGGGAATAAGAACTGCGGCCGTAATTGCTGTCGGCACGGCAACTCTCGCGGCGTTTATCGGAGCCGGAGGACTGGGAGAGCCCATCGCGACTGGACTCGCGCTCGCTGATAGTCGATTGATTTTGTCGGGCGCACTTCCGGCTGCTGCATTGGCGCTTGTCGTCGACGTACTCCTCGGAATTGTTGAGGGCGCGACGACGCCGGCACCGCTACGCCATGCTGCTGCGTCGCGAACGACGCAACAGTAGCGCGCTACTTTCGGAAGATGCTGTACGGAGTGTGGAAGGCGAGTCCAACGTCGAACGTGAAATAATTCACGCCTGAGCCGTCGGGATCGGGAGACGTCACGCCGGGGACTTTCGCTTTCAGATTTTGCCCCACATACCGCACCTGAGGAACGAGTCCAATCAGGCCCGCCACGGAAATGTCAGCACCGAAGCCGATTTCATATCCGGGTGCGCGATCCGCCGTGAGACCCTTTTCGGAAGTGCCGTAGCTTCCCGACAATTTGTTGAAGGTTACTCCACCGCGGATGAACGGACGCAAAAGGCTGTAGCTGCGAGATGAAAGCTTGAGTCCGGTGCTTACTCCGGAAAGCGTGTATTTCCCTTCCTCCATGCAGCTCGCAGTCTCGCAATCGAACTGGATGTGATCGGCACCAGCATATGCGCCAACCGGACCGATTCCCGCGGCAACCTCGAAGCCATATCCAAATCCATTCTTCGCTGCGGTGACGAGTGCTTGACTCGATGTCGACTCGTCTTCTGCAAAGGAGCCGGTCGGAACGCTTCCCGTGCCGCGAAGTCCGACCGAAAGCCATTGTGCGCTGCTCGTGGCAGGCAACGTCGCTGCCGCGAGCAGAATTGCTACAACAATTTTCTTCAACGAGGAG
>DATLDN010000257.1:0-20515 GCA_035525855.1 Gemmatimonadaceae bacterium | reverse complement strand
TACTCGCTGTCCCGCTGCTCGAGCGCCGTGCGGAAGCTGCCAAGCTCACCCTCCAGGCTCGACAGGGCGGAGTCAATCCCAGCGGCATTGTCGAGCAGAATCGACGTCCACATTTCGGAGGACCCCCCGGCGAGCCTCGTGACATCACGACCACCGCGCCCAAGTTGATCACGCGCAATCCCCTTCCTCGCGAGTGCGATCGCCAGGGAAGTTGAAACGACGTGTGGCAAATGACTCGTCCACGCAACGATTTCATCATGCTCACCGGCATCGATCACCTCCGTCCGCGCATCGAGAAGCGTCCAGAGCGACGTCGCCATCTCGATTGCTTCTTTCGAAGTTTTTTCGGTGGCGCACAGGTAAACGATTTGATTTTCAAAAAGATCTGCACGCGATGCGCCGAATCCTGACCGGTGATCGCCCGCGAACGGATGAGATCCGACAAATCGTGCGGCGAGCGGGAGCTCATTTGCCGTAGACACAATGCGTTGCTTCGTGCTGCCAATGTCGGTGACCAACTTTGCACGCGGTGCGCAACCGTCGAGTGTTCTCAAAATCTCGATCGCGGAATCGCCATGGACTGCAATCACGACTGCGTCAACGTCGCCGACATCATCGAGATTGGACGACAACCGCTCCGTCAGGACGCCGTCTGCAATCGCTGCGTCGAGATGCGCAGAATTGGAATCGTAACCCGCCACTCTCACTCCGCGTGCCGCGAGCGAGCGCGCAACCGACCCACCCATCATGCCGAGTCCGATTACAGCAACACTCTTCGGGGTCGTCATTCTTTCTCAGTTTCCTGCGCCTTACGCGACAGGCCAAGTATGTGCCAGAAAATTTCGCGCACTGGTTCTTCGGGAAGTCCGGCATCTCGCGCATTCGCGACTGCAGTCCTCACTACTTTCGCCTCGCGCTGAGGATCCATTATCGGCAGTCCATGCTCGCGCTTGAGCTCTCCCGTGCGTCGCGCGATCTCGAGTCGCTTGCGCAGGAGATCGATGATCTCGCGATCGATGGTTTCGATTTGTTCGCGACAGTGCGTCAACTCTTCGGGGATCTCTGAATTCGTACTCATGCTGACATCACCTCTTCAGATCGAGGCGTTCGCTCTAACGTACGTCCCGATGCAGTTGCAAACGGACCGAGCCTCTCCATCAATGATTCAAATGCGTTGAACGTCAACGACTGATCACCATCGGATAGCGCGGACTCCGGATCGGGATGGACTTCGATAATCAATCCATCCGCTCCCGCCGCAATTGCTGCAAACGACAGCGGTGCGACAAGATCCGCGTCGCCACCCGCATGACTTGGGTCAACGATTACAGGAAGATGACTTTCTCTTTTAATAACCGGTATGGCGGAGACATCGAGCGTGTTTCTAGTAGCGTTCTCGAACGTTCGTATTCCGCGCTCGCACAAAACGACGTCATTGTTCCCGTGCGCCATGATGTACTCTGCCGCCATGAGCAGCTCGGTGATCGTCGCCGAAAGTCCACGCTTCAAAAGAATCGGACGCTGAATACGCCCGAGCTCCGCCAGCAGTGCGAAGTTCTGCATGTTGCGCGCGCCAACCTGGAGCATGTCCGCATGTTCGGCGACAACGTCAACGTGTCGCGTGTCGAGCACTTCGGTCACGATCGGCATTCCAGTCTCGGAGCGAACACTAGCGAGCATTTTAAGCGCGTCGACGCCGAGCCCTTGAAAACTGTAAGGTGATGATCGCGGCTTGTACGCTCCGCCACGAAGCATCGACGCACCGGATGCACGAACTGACTTCGCCGTTTGCTCGAGCATCGCGCGATTCTCCACTGAGCACGGCCCCGCGATGACTGCAAGGGAATTCCCTCCGAACAACGCACCAAAGCCTGCGTTCACGACAGTTCGCTGCGCGGCAAAATCGATCGATGCACGTTTGTATGGACGCAGCACGGGCATCACCGACTCCACGCCTGGAATTGACCGAAGCGCAATTCCCTCGAGAAGCGCTTCGTCGCCGATGCAGCCGAGTATGGTGCGTCGCTCTCCCCGTGACAGGTGAGTTCTGAGCCCGACGGCCTCGACGCGCTCGCGGATGTGATCGAGCTCGGCTTCGGTGATGTTCGGACGAGTGATGATGATCATGACTGGTTACCAGGTAGAAATAAAAAAAGGCCCGTGAATTTCACGGACCGTCGAGGTGATGCGCTTGTGAGTGTGTGTCTTACTCAGCCATGCGTACGCCGATCGCGGCCCGTGTTGCGGGTCGAGTAATAGTAGGCGTAGTAGCTCTGGGTGAATGACATGATGTGAGGGTAGTACTCGTATACGACCGAGTCAAGCATGGGATACAAAAGCCGTCAGCCAAAGAGCGATCGGCAGTTCGCGAGATGCTCGAGAATAGCGCTCGCATCCGCGAAGGAGCTCCTTAGGGGATTGGTCGGTACCCGGCTCCCGATGCCGCGTGCCGCGGTCAGATGTCAGAGAAAATCAATCTCGCAGCTGAGTCGTTTCGGACATCTCGCCTCGGCACGCGGGATCGGGAGCCGGGTACCGGGAGTTACCCCGTTTAATGAACTCGAGTACGCATGCGTCTCTGCGTGCGATAGCTGACGGCTGACAGCTGATAGCTAAAAAATGGCGCGCCGCACATCCTTCCGAATTCCCCCGATACTCTGGAAAAAAATCAGAAGCACGTGCGGCGCGGGAAATAAAATATTCAATCTCCGGGCCGCCGGAGCGACTATCCACAACGAAGTTTTAAGCGCGAATTTGTGACCCGTTCCTACCAGCTCCCCGTTCGCTTCATATCGAGCCGCAGCGGATGCTTGCTCTGACCCTGCGCAACAATGTAGGGCACCCACATCGAAGTTCCTGAAATCGTCCCGACGAGAGGCTTCACAACCTTGTGCTCTTTCGTCTTGTCAGGGATGAACGTGATCTCGGTTCCGCGAATCGTGTACTTCCCCTTGTAGGTCTCATTGAGAAGAGGACCAGGATTTACAGCGGCCTTCGGTCGAACGTGCTGCCGATAGTACCGGAACGACGCGATGAAACGACCATCGGGACGAATCGTGATCGCAGCTTCCATCAACCTGAACCAATGCTCCCAACCATCAGTCGTGGGAACACGCTCGACCCTCGGCAATGGTGCGTAGTTGAGCTTCGTCGCGGTCCAGAGGCCGGTGATTTCTGCGACAGCTTTTTCTTCGTTTGCAAATCCAAGTATCGCTGGGATGATCTCTGGCGACGACGCGGCGGGCGCGCCAAAAAGGGACAGTCCTATGAGGGCGTGAAATAGCATTATTTCAATTTAGAGGGACGGAGCGCACAGTGCAGATCACAGGTAATACCCACCACCCCGCGAATTGTGCGTTGCCGCGTCCGCCCGACTTCCGTTAAATACCTGCGTGCCGATTGAAATCCGCCGAGCTCTTCTGATAGCCAATCCTGCGTCCGGGGGCGGCCGGCGTGCGTTACCAAAAGTGCAACGCGCTTTCGAGATAGCAGGCGTAAAGTGCGACACTCGTCTCACTGAATCGCCGGGACACGGTGCGAGACTGGCGACCGAGCTCCACTCATCGTACGACGCTGTGTTCACGCTCGGCGGAGATGGAACGGCGATGGAGGTGCTGAGTGCTCTCGCTCACTCGGGCCCACCAGTTGGCGTTATTCCTGGTGGAACCGGAAACATTCTCGCGCGCGCGCTTTGCATTCCGCTTCGACCGAAGCGCGCGGTCCGCGCGCTGCTCGATGGAGACGAGGCGCGGATCGATCTCGGCCGTCTCGCAACCGGGCAGCGATTTGCCATCGGAATGGGAGTTGGTCTCGATGCATCGATGATTGCGGGCGCTCCATCCCCACTGAAGCGTCGCATCGGATTTCTGGCGTACGTGTTCAGTGCTTCGCGCGCTGCGTGGAAGATGGAAACCTTCAAGCTGCGGCTCACTGTCGATGGAGAAGTTCTCGAAACTAGAGCTGCCGCAATTCTTATCGCGAATTTTGGAGCAGTGCTCAACGATTTCATCACGTTCGGCGATGGAATCAGGCGCGACGATGGATTTCTTAATGCCTGCATCTATTCGCCGAAGAACATGCGCGATGCGATGCGTATTCTATTGATGATGTCGCGAAAAAATTTCAGGCCGGATGCGCAGGTGATGTACCGGTCGGGAAAGCATTTCCTGATCGAGACATTTCCGCCGCGCCTCGGTCAGGCAGACGGCGAGCTGCTTGGCGATTCTCCATTCGAGGTCATGGTTGAGCCACTTGCCGGACGAGTGCTCGTGCCGAAGCAGAACGATGATTAGACGTATCTATGGATGTATGCGTTCCCATCGTTTGACGAGCGAGCCGATTCCTGCGCCGAGCAGCCCGCCACCTGCGGCGCCGATGGCTCCTCCGAAGAAAATCGCCGTCGGGTAATCTCCGCGGCATCCATCGGGCTGCTCACAAAATCCGGAAACGACCAGGACACCGAATGCCCCGACGAGTATGGCGCCTGTCACTCCGCCGGCGATCGCGCCCTGGACTGTTGATCGACTTCGTTTCCACATTTCGTCAATCGACTCGAGAGGAATAGGCGAAGCGACTGAGGCACCCCGAAGTGCCACGCCTTGCGGATTAAATCCGGTGTAGTTGCCTTCTATTATTGTCGGGCCTGTGCGAACACGAACTCTCGTGTTTGCTTCGAGGCGGCTTAGCGTGCGCACGATGGGCAGCTCCAGATTCGGTGCGGGCGTCTGCGCGCCTTGTGCCTGACTTTGTATGGGCACGCTCGCTAAGAGTATCGCGCCGGCGAGCATCGCTATTCGTTTAATCATGAGATCGTTAGGGACCGTAGGTATGACGTACGCGGCATGCCCGCGTCGTTGTATTAACTGACGCGAGAAATTCGGTGACTTTGTATCACAATGGTTGGTTCGAACCCGATGGGCAATTAACTTTGGCTGTCGTCCGCTCAATGCGGGCGATTGCTATCTAATCGGGGCGTAGCGTAGCCCGGTAGCGCGCCTGCTTCGGGAGCAGGAGGTCGCTGGTTCAAATCCAGTCGCCCCGACTTATATACACATGAAAGCCCTTGCAATGCTTTTGCATTGCGGGGGCTTTTTGCTTCGCCACGGGCGTGAGTTTGTCACCCCAGTCCGCCTGCATCTCGCTAGGCCGCTCGGTGAAGCTTGCGCCCCGCCCGCCGGGAAATACCTTGGCAACATGATGAATCCATCGGATCGCCGTGCCTTTCTCGGTACGGCAACGAAGCTCGCGATCGCAGCGCCCGTCGCTCTTGCAATTCCCGGTCTTCCCCAAGACGGTCAAGCTCTCGCACGCTGGGTCAGTGAAGAGGACATAGGATCACTTGCGGATTCGCGCGCAGATGACACCGTCGCACGCGACGAAATGTACTGGGCCCGTGTGCGGCGGCTTTATCAGCTTGCGCCCGACGTATTGAATCTCGACAACGGCTGGACGAATCCCCCTATTGGCTCCTCGATCGATGAGCTCGTGCGAAATGCACGACTCCTCGAAGGTCTGCCGGCGGAACATCTCCCCGCAATGTGGGAAAAGATCAGCACTACCACGCTGCGCGCCTCGCTCGCAAAAGCGATGAAAGTGCCGGGCGATCAAATCGCGCTCGTTAGGAATGCGACCGAAGCACTCAACAATGTCCTGCTTGGTTACAAACTCCATGAGGGTGACGAGATCGTCTGCTCAAAACACGACTATTATGCTACGCTCGACGCACTCGAGCAGCGAAGAGCGCGTGACGGCATCGTTCTGAGAGTTGTCGATCCTCCGATTCCCGTTGCAGCGCCAGCCGATATCGTGAGCTTGTATGCGAATGCGATCACGAGCAAAACGAAACTTGTTCTGCTCACGCACCCGAGCAATCTCACTGGGCAGCTTCTCCCTGTCACAGCTATCGCCGACATCTCACACAAAGCGGGCGCGGAAGTAGTAGTTGACGGGGCGCAATCATTGGGGTTGCTGGAAGATCCAGTCAAATCCCTCGGGTGCGATTATTACGGCGCGAGTGCGCACAAGTGGCTTGGAACACCTGTCGGACTCGGTGTGTTGTGGATGCGCCCGGCAAACATCGACAAGGTGTGGCCGCTGCTTCCACCAAGAGCCAACGAGACAGGAATGGCGCGGTTCGAGTGGATCGGGACCTGCCCTGAGTACATCAATGTCGCTTCCCTTCCAGCCATGAGGTTGCACCATCAGCTTGGTGCCGGGAGGAAGCTAGCCCGGATTCGTTATCTGGCTGGATTACTGAGAGAATCGATTGCGCGGTCGCATCCCGCTACACGGTTTTACGCTCGCGCTGAAATGACTTTTGGCTTGACGACGTTCGAAATCCCTGGTCTCGATTCGGCGAAGGCGCAAGCAGAGCTCCGCCAGAAACACGGTATTCTCGTACAGGCGATGACAGGAATTCGAAGTGACTCGCGTATTAGGGGAATTCGCGTGTCCCCCAACGTTTTCACACCTGCCGTCGGAATGACGCGGTTCGTTGACGCGTTGAAAATCGTAACGCGAACGGTAGACCGGACCGCGTGATTTAGCGGCCCCATTCGATGTGAGCATATTGGCCTGACCTTAAGCCTCTTTACGAGAGCGGGGATTGATTGTCGAGAAACGCGACGCATTCCGTTTTGTACTTGCGCCACAACGCGCCGCTTTGCGCCCAAAGCCCGTGCCTCCACATCCAGAAACTTGACGCCGATTGACACCAGGTTGAGAATCGAGCACCTATCTACAACCTTGTATCAAGGCACATGAAACCGGACCACAGGCCTAACTCGCGAAGCCTCAGTACGCTCATCCTCCCGCTTCTCATGTGCGTTACCGCGCCTGTTCTGGCGCAGACACACGCACCAACCGCTGCACCCGCGCGCGTAAAAGCAGCAGAATCCGCTGTATCGCGTCTCCGCTACAAAGTACGCAGACTCCACAATGGCCTGACTATCTACTCGATGCGCGATGCGAGCAGTCCGAGTGTCGCTGTATCCGCGTGGTACGACGTCGGCGCGAAGCATGATCCTGACGGCCTCACGGGTTTTGCGCATCTGTTCGAGCATCTGCTGTCACGTAAGACCGTGAACATACCCTACAACATGATCAACCGCATCGTCGAGGACGCCGGCGGTGTTCGCAACGCTGGGACAAGCTACGACTATACGAACTACTGGGAGGTTGTCCCTGCATCGCAGCTGGAAACGATCCTGTGGACACATGCCGAGAGAATGGCCCGCGTCGTACTCGATACGCTCGTGCTGAACAGCGAGCGCCGCGCGGTCGATCAGGAAATTCGTGAGACCGTGCTCGTCAATCCGTACGGTCCACCGGGTCGTCTCACCAGCGTCGTGATTCCTTACAACAGCTTCGATATCGCGCCGCACAGGCGACCGGTGGTCGGCGATAGTGCACAGCTTGCAACGGCAACGCTCGATGACGTGCTCGCGTTCTACGAAGCTTACTATGGTCCCGAGACTGCCTCGCTCGTCATCGCGGGCAACTTCGACGAAGCGAAATTGAACTCTCTGGTGGACAAGTATTTCGCGGGTATGCAAAAGCGAAGAAATCCCGCGCCGACTCGACTCGATATCCACGAGAACCTCCGCGTCACGCCCAGATCGGTGAATGTCTTCGCGCCTGGCGTGACGTCACCTGCGATTGTGAGCAGCTGGAAGATTCCCGCGGGGGCCCACCCCGATTTACCGGCTCTCGCCGTGCTCGACGCGATCCTCAGCGAGGGAGATAATTCGCGGCTACGTCGCCGCCTCGTCGATGAGAAGCTCGTCACACAGCTCAGCACCGACTTGCGGGAGAACAAAGACGCCAGCTACTACGCGATCTGGGGAGTACTGTCTGCGACCGCGAAAGTGAATGATGTCGATTCCGTCCTCATGCAGGAGATCGCGCGCGTACGAGAACAGCGTGTGACTCCGGAAGAGCTCGTTGAAGCGCGAAATGAGCTGCTCGCGTCCACCTTGCAGCAACGTGAGACACTGCGGGGGCGGAGCCTCGAGGTGGGACAGTGGATTGCGCGCGCGGGAGATCCCGGCGGCGGCGACAAGCGGCTCGCAGCAGTGCTCAAGGTGGACGCTGCTGACGTACAACGCGTGGCAAAGCGGTACCTCGGCGCAAATTCGCGCGTGCTTGTCCGGTACTTCGACGACACGCAACGCGGAAAAGTACAGGAACCAGAAAGCCCGGAAATTCCGCTGCCGCGTTTCAGGAAGCTCGGCTCACCACAAACAATCCCGCGCGAAGTCGCGGCCGAAACAAACCGGCAATTGCCTCCTCCGGCTAGCGCACCCGTGAGCGTGCGCAAACCGGTGATCATGGAGCGGCGCCTTGCATCGGGTTTAACAGTCGTCGCGGTGAAGAAGAGTGATATCCCGCTGGCAACTTTGAGTCTGCTCATCAAAGGCGGCGCCTCCATTGATCCCGCAGGTCGTTCCGGGCTGTCAGCTATGGTAGCAGACGTCGCCCGCAGGGGGACCAAAACCGCCAGCGCGAAACAAATCTCCGCGGCGCTCGAAGCGCTC
The DNA here is from genome assembly GCA_035525855.1 of Gemmatimonadaceae bacterium. Taxonomy (GTDB): domain Bacteria; phylum Gemmatimonadota; class Gemmatimonadetes; order Gemmatimonadales; family Gemmatimonadaceae; genus UBA4720. Next base: position 11,981 of record DATLDN010000257.1, on the reverse strand, counting down.
GGCGCGAGCTTGACGACTAGCATGGATTTCAACATGCGCGATGCCATCGATGCAGCGTCCGGGTTCGCATCGATGTCCGACGGTGTCGTTCTTTCAGTAACAGCGCCGGTCGCGAACCTTGAGGCGGCAGGCCGCATTCTCGCGGACATCGCGCAGAACGCAACATTGTCCGCGGCCGAGCTCGAGACCGCACGCGAGCGTGCGCTTACGCGCTTCGTTGTATCCGCGCGCACGCCGATGGCGCTCGCGTCACTCGTACTCTACCGCGCCGCGTATGGCTCAGCGCCCTATGGTAACGCCGGTGTTGGGACGCCTGCATCGCTCAAAGCAATTACAGTGGACGATCTGCGCGAGCAATACCGGAAGTGGTGGCAACCTGTAAATGCAGCCGTTGTGGTTGCCGGTGGAATTTCCCCCGACAAGGGTGTGGAGCTCGCACGGAAACTATTCCACACGTGGAAAGGAGATCGAAGCAAGGCGTCGGCGCCAATGGAGCGAGCAGGAAGGAATCCCGACAGCAGAACGATTGTTATCGATCTTCCGGACGCGCCGCAGGCCGCAGTGATCGCGGCTGTTCGGGCAGTCCCCCGATCCGACCCGGATTTTTTTGATCTAAGTGTAGCGAATCTCGCTCTGGGCGTTGGGAGTACATCCCGCCTCTTTCAGGAGGTCAGAACGAAGCGGGCGCTGAGCTACAGCCCTGCGAGCTGGTTCGCACCGCGGGCTGACGAGGGATTGATTGTCGCGAGCGCAACGACTGCAAACCAGAACGCCGCCGAAACTGCCGAGGTCCTGCTTGGCGAGCTCACTCGGCTCGGTAAGAATCCTCTCGATGCCGACGAAGCGGCGAGGCGGAAGGTGTTCGCTGGCGGCGTGTACAACCTGTTGAACGAACGAAGCGCTTCATTCGCTGTCCTTATCGCTAATCTCATTCAGGAGCGGGTGCCCGTTTCAGAGGCGCTGCAGTATCCCGACCACATCCGCGAGACGAGCGCTGCCAGCGTCAACAGTGCTATCGCGCGCTTCATTTCGGCGGATCGGGCAACTGTGGTGGTTGTCGGCGACGCATCGAAGATCGTTGAGCGGCTGCGCGCCACGCGGACGAATATCGAAGTCATCCCGGTAGGAAGGTTGGACCTGGACTCCGTGAATCTCCAGCAACGTTGATCGAGCTGATGGAAAATTCCCTGGCGCCACTGCAGCAATTGCAGTGGCGCTTGTTTTTTCATGCACTGCAACGAGACTCGGCTTCCGGGTTTTGTTGCCGTCACGAACAGAGTCGAAAACCCTGCGAACCGCTATTGCCCGATCTGACCGCGAATCGCCCCCGCTGGAAAATCGGTCGTGTGGACATTCACGTAGTATGCTTCCGGATTCTTGAGAATGTCGCGCAATAGCGCCGCATCGACGCCACTGCGGCATGCGCTCGCGAAGCCGCTGCCATTGCCAGTAGCGACGGGCGGCGAGAGCGCAATGACGATGGGACCCCGAATGCCGACACCCGCCTTGTGAATGTGCGAAGCTGACGCTGGAAGCGTGATGTCGAACACAGTCGTCTCCCAGCATACCTCCTTCTGTCCAAGATTCACTGTGATGAGGGCTGTTCCTGTACCATCGGGGTCACCGGCCCACACCGGCGTGTTTGTCACTTCCTGTGTCAATTGCTGAGAGAAAAGTCTCCCCCCATGCGAGGCGGTGCCGATGATGGCGAGGCGCACGGATTCGGTGGGCGCCGGCTGATTCTCGCTGCACGCGCCCAGAACGAGCGGCATTGCGGCGATCGAGAGCCGGAGCAAAGTGGTTCGGTGTTTCACGATTCATCTCCTTTGGTGCGAGTGGGTATGAGTGCCGCACCCCGAGCCTGCTTGTTGCGCAGCGATTGTGCGGTTCACATGTTCATGACTAAGAACGACAAGTCAGTCCGGCGGCCGACATTTCCATACGCCGGCTGACTCTGGCTCGAGAGATGAAGGAGATGGAAATCGCTGCGAATAAGATTGATATTTTGACGGATCTTCGAGCCGGAAGTCGCGAGGCTATCGACCGTTTGATCCCTTTGCTTTACGACGAGCTGCGCCAGATTGCACATCGCCATCTTTCCGCGCGACAGGGCGGCGCAACGCTCGACACCACGGCACTCGTAAATGAGGCCTACCTCAAGCTCGTTGATCAGTCGCACGCCCAGTGGAACGATCGGGTTCATTTTCTGGCGGTCGCAGCAATCGCCATGAAGCAGATTCTCATGGATCGCGCAAAAGCCCGCGCATCGCTGAAGCGCGGCGGCGATCAGACTCGCGTCACTCTCGACGATGAGAGAATTCGCGTCGAGGAGCTGCCTGACACGCTGCTGCAGATTACCGATGCCCTCGATCGGGTTGCGTCCATTGATCCACGTCTGGCCCGCATGGTCGACCTTCGATTCTTCGGCGGCCTGACAAACCAGGAAATCAGCGCCGCCTTGGGGATCACAGAAAAAACGGTAGAGCGCGACTGGATCAAGGCGCGCATGCTGCTCCGGGAGATGTTAGCTGCATAATTCTTTTGTGCGACGATGCCGTTGACGCCGGAGCGATGGGAGCGCCTGCAGCCGTACATTGACTCCGCTCTGGACCTCCCCGCAGGTCAACGGGCCGAGTACATCGAGCAGGTGTGCGCCGGCGACCCAGAGCTGCGCGGGGAGCTTGAGCGCCTTCTTGCCGAGTGCGAGAGAGGGGATTCGCTGATAGATCGCGCTGCGACAGAGCGCTTCTCTCTCCTGCTCGAGGACCGCCGGCCAATGCCACGAGTTCTCGGCGACCGTTACGACGTCGAGCGGGAAATTGGCCGTGGTGGCATGGCGACCGTTTTTCGCGCGCAGGACCGCAAGCACGACAGGCCGGTTGCGATCAAGGTTTTACGACACGAGATCGCCGCCAGCGTAGGACCAGAACGCTTCCTTCGGGAAATCCGAACCGCCGCGCGCTTGCAGCACCCTCACATCATGCCGCTCCATGATTCTGGAGAAGCTGATGGATTGCTCTACTATGTAATGCCATACTCGCGCGGCGAGACGCTGCGCGAACGACTGGAGCGCGAGAAGCAGTTTTCGCTCGACGAGGCATTGCGTCTCAGCCGTGAAGTGGCGGGTGCGCTCGACCATGCTCACGGCGATGGCATCGTACACCGTGACATCAAGCCCGAAAACATCTTCCTGTCCGGTGGTCATGCACTCGTGATGGATTTCGGAATCGCGCGAGCCGTGTCCGCGAACACCGGAGAGACCGCGATCACTTTCGCGGGATTTGCCGTCGGCACTCCGTCGTACATGTCTCCGGAGCAAGGTGCGGCCGAGCAAACAATAGACGGACGGGCCGATGTATACGCACTCGGCTGCGTGCTCTATGAAATGCTTACGGGTCATCCGCCGTTCATGGGCGCGAGCGCTCAGGAGATCATTGCCCGCCACTCAATCGACCCGGTCCCAAGCGTCCGTACAAGTCGTCCGGATATTCCACTAAGCGTCGAGCATGCGATATCGAAAGCTCTGGCAAAGCAACCAGCGGCGCGTTTTCCAACTGCATCTGCGTTCATCGACGCATGCCGGGAAATGCAAGCGTTGCCTGCGCCGCGGGAAACCAGCCGCTGGCTCCGCACCGGCTCGATCGCCGGCATCGCGCTCGTTGTCGTGCTCGGTGCTTCATCGGTTCTCTGGCCTCGCAAGGATGCGCCGCGGAACAGCGCGGCATCGCCGGCTCCATCAGTCGCTGTGCTGGCATTCAAGAACATCGATCGTGATTCGCAGAACGACGCGCTGAGTGACGGGATTGCGGAGGAGATTGCAACGGCCATCGGAAAGATTCCGGGCTTGAACGTCAAGGCACCGCGATCGTCGTTCAGCCTGCGTGGGAAAAATCTGACAATTCGCGAGATCGGCAGTGCGCTCAACGCCGAGTATCTCGTCGATGGCAGCCTTCAGAAGAACGCCAATCGATTACGCGTTCGGGTAGCGTTGGTCGCAGCGAAAAATGATTCGACAGTCTGGTCCACCGAGTATGACCGTCCGGTTGGTGATGTCTTCGCGATTCAGGATGACATTGCGCGCTCTATTGCCGGTGAGCTGCGCGTTCAGCTCGCGCCAGCTATTGCCGTGGATATTTCGAGGCGCGCGACGAAAAACACGGAAGCTCACGAGTTCTACCTGCGCGGAAGGTTTTTCTTCGAGAAGCGCGACTCGGTGAGCCTGCGGAAAGCAAAAGAATATTTCGAGCTCGCAATCGCCCGAGATCCCAACTATGCACTCGCATACGCAGGGTTAAGCGATACATACAGCCACAGCGCCACTTTCGGGTACACAACGCCGCAAACCAGCATGCCGATGGCAATTCGCTACATCGATCGCGCGCTTGCACTCGACAGCACCCTGGCAGAGGCTCACGCGTCACGTGGATTCATCACCACGTTTTACGATTGGGATTGGCGCAATGCCCGTGACGAGTTTGCGAAGGCGATCGATCTCGATCCACGCAACCCGTCGGCGCATTTATGGCGCGCGTGGTACTACTTCGCAACCGATAGTGTCGATGCAGCGATACGGGAGGGCCGCGAAGCGCTCGCCATCGAGCCGTTCTCGCTGTTGCTCAACACGAGACTGGTCTCGTTCCTTTATTATGCGCACCGGTACAACGAAGCTCTCGCGCAGGCACAGAAGACGTTGGAGCTCGATTCCACGTACTTTCACATCAACATCGAGCGTGCGCGCGTTCTCGCGATGCTGGGGAGATGTAACGATGCCATGAATGCACTGGCCCGCTCTCCTGTCGCACTGGGCCCGATGCACCAGGCGATTCGAGGGTTTACTTATGCGAAATGTGGCCGCCGCGCCGACGTCGTGGCCGAGCTGCAGCATCTTCGAAATATGAGAAGCAGGGGCGAGCTCGTTTCCCACTACGCGCTCGCTGCTGTGCATGCGGGTCTGGGCGACAGTGATGCAGCATTTGCGGAGCTTGAATTAGCGTATGATGAGCACGCCTGGTGTATGTCATTGCTGAATTACGAGCCCGCCTTCGACAACATTCGCGGCGACCCGCGATTTGCGGCGCTCGCTCGCAGGGTCGGCTTGAAGACGTAAGGTCTACGTCACCTTACGTCCGATGTATAGGGCACATCCGCGTCTGACGTATGGGCTGTTGGCGGTTCAGGCCTCCAACTCCATGACTGTGACCGCGACCGCCAGAAGACTGAAGACAAGAGTGACACGGTCCACGCTGGTCGCCAGATGCCAGCGCAAGTCATAAGGGGTCACCAGATAGATCATGAACAACAGGCAGGCGTAGCACGCAAAAAACCAGGTTACAGTAGGGTCGATCCTCTTGCGTATGATTGCCAATAACAACAATACGCCGATTGGCTTTGAGACATTCTCCCAGATCGCTCGCACAATAACGGCAGACTGGTGCGAAGCGAAGCGGACCCGCGCGATGCCAAGAGGATTATCGAGAAAGTCTAATCCAAGCCCCGCGGCATACACCTCCTGTTTCCACACGATCAATGGGATCGCTGCGACTGCCGCAATCAAGAATATCCGGGCTAGCCTGTGGGCGCCCGGCGCACGGCGCACGACGATTACCGCAAATGGAACGCCGAGGATTGCCGCCATGACAGCACCCTCGTCCTTGATGCTGGCGGATGCGGCTATCAGTACGATGATCGGCGCCCATAAGCTATCGGAGTCCGTACGAGCTGCGGCTTCGCGTAGCAGTACGATTACCGCTACGACGTAAAGCGCGAGCGGTACATCCATGTAACCATTCAGCAGCTGCCGGTCAGCGACGAAAAGAAGTGCGCCAAGCATGAGCAGGCGCGTGCTCGTCGTCTTGCAGCGTGCAATCAGTATGATGAATGGCGGAAGCATTCCCAGCAGCAAGCCAGGCTTGGGAAGGAATTCATTCCAGACACCGCCGATGCGTGCAATAGATGCGAATACTGCCGGCAGCAGGTCGGGGTAGCTGGCGTGCATTCCGGCGTAGCCGTCGAGCCTGGGCGTGAGCGCGCGATCGAAGAACATTCTCCTCGCATGATAGAACCAGATCGACCGCGCATCCCAATCAACCGGCGGGGAAAAGAAAAGGAGAAAGAAGCCGCCCACCACCATCGATGTGACGAAGAGCCGGCCTTGACTCACTTCCCAGCAGAGATAGCCGATGCTGAAAAATATCGCCATTGCGGTAACCAGCACTGGCAGCACGGTTCCCGGTAAGACGACCCAACAGAAGTAGTTCAGAAGCAGCAAACCCGCGATGCACGCGGCCACCCGCTCCGGATTCGCCCACCGTTGTAGTGACGCCGACGTCAATGACAACGCCGGTCTCATCGGCACTCGAGAAGTACAATCATCGCGCGCTGTTCGAGAGTTTCGCAGCCTGCGCTAAGCGATTTGCGCGCGTGGAGCAATAAGTATGGCGCTCCGCTGTCGATGCGAATTGGATAGAGCCCTTCAACGAATCGCTGAGACATGAGTGGATCCTGCATCAGCTCGGGACCGACATTCACCCGTTTCAATCGCCGATCCCGCGCCAGCGCTATCCCCTCGCTCACGATGGCAGGCATGGCTTCCACCTCGCCGGCGTGGGGTTCGAAAATGCGTCCCAGGTAGTAATGCGGCGTCCAGCTGTGCCAGACGAATCGCGCAGTCAGCAAGAAGCCCAACGCAGCGCAAGCGAACGTGAAGAGACGGTGGCGCAGCGCGGACGGTCTCATTGGTGTTGCGCAATGATACCGTTGCTTTCGGCGCGGAGAAAGAAACGGTCGCAATCGAAGCAGGCTTGTATATCGACTACTAGACACCCAACGTGCACCAAATTAGCATACTAAAACTTGACACATTGATTGCATGTCTCATGGCGCCTGAAAAAGCGGCTTATCGGAAAACCCTGGGGAGCTAACATGAAAAGCGTTCTGATCGTCTCGGTAGCGGCAAGGTCGATGGCCGCGCGAGTCCTCCCCGTGAGACGCCAACTAGTAATGTTGGGTGTCGTCCTGGCCGCATGTTCAGGTGGGGAATCGACTGCGCCTGAAGTTACGCCTGCACACCTCACCGTACTCAGTGGCCAGGTAGGCTCTACCGCCAGTGGTTTTGAGACGGCCGAGCTGATTGCGGTGAAGCTGACCGACAATTCCAATAATCCAATGGCGGGACAGGCGGTCACTTTCTCAGTGGTCGCCGGCGGCGGCAGTGTTAGCGCGACAACGGTTAACACCGGTGCAGACGGGATCGCGCGTACGTCATGGACTGTCGGCAATCCCGGAGCGCAAACCCTCCGCGCAACTGCGGGCTCGCTGAATGTCGACATCACGGCAAACGCAGTCAGCTGCAGCGAAATCACCCTGGCAGTCGGTCAGGTGCAATCGCTCAATCCAGCGAACGCTGCGTGCGCAATTCTGAACGGATCAGCGCAGCGCTATTTCGTTACCATCGTAAATGCAACGAACTCACCCGGTGCAACATTAGCGTACAAAACCCGGGGAGCCTCGAGCGCGACGGCGTCCCAACTTGTCGAGGCGACAACAATGTCATCGACGGTCACGCCTGCTTTATCCGACATAGCGGGTAAAGAAATCAAGGAGTCACTCGCGCGCAGTCGCATGCACGCTCTGATTCTCAAAAAGAACATGGAGCTCCTGCAGTACGTCCGCTCCAGAACGCCCGCGACTGCATTGCGCCTCGACAATCAGGTAGCCCTTGTATCCGCGCCGCTGGCGCTCGGCGACGTCATCCAGATGAAGCTGCCGGACATTACGATCAACGGTTGCACGAGCTTCACGCCCGTCGCCGCTCGCGTCGTGTATGTCGGCACCAGGGGCATCATGCTCGAGGATACGTCAAACCCGCTGAAGGGTCAGGTCGATACACTCTACACGCGGATCGGTCAGCAATTTGACAACGTGATGTTCCCGATCCTGAAGACGAACTTCGGGAATCCGCTGGCAATGGATGCGCAGCTGAACAACGACGGCGCGATGTACATGCTGTTCTCAGCGAAGGTCAACACGATGGGTACCGGCCTCATCGCCGGCTTCGTCAATAACGGAGATTTCTTTCCTCCTGCGCAATGTCCGGCGAGCAATTTCGCCGAGGTATTTTATGCGCGGTCGCCAACTGCTCTCGGCACTGTGATCGGGGAACCGGTTGCCGCGTGGGAATTCACGCGTTCGATCGCCTCCACCATCATCCACGAAGCGAAGCACCTCACGAGCTTCGCCACGAAGCTGGCACAGCCGGGCTTTCCAGGCGGCACGCCCCCGGAGGATGGATGGCTGGAAGAATCCTCGGCAGAGATCGCTCAAGAGCTGCTCGATCGCGTGGACTTCTCGTTCAGCCCAAAAACCAATGTCGACTACGCGTCGACAATCGCGAAGGAAGTGCGGCCGTCGTCCGGACTGCCGATGAATATGCTGAACGCTTTCGGGTGGCTCTATAAATATGTCGCGAATTCCGAGGGGCTTTCGGTCGTCGGATCCACGGCGCCGGGAGATGTGACGTTCTATGGTAGCGGCTGGGCATTCCTGCGCTGGGCTATCGATACATACGCGACCAGCGAGCCAGCCTTTCTTACGGCAATGACGGGCGATGTCTCGCATTTCGGCATGGCGAACATCGAAAACATCACCGGCAAATCGTTCCCGCAGCTCCTCAGCGAATATTCCCTGGCGCTTGTACTCGACGATTACCCGGGCTTCACGCCAACGGATTCAAGGTACTCGTTCCCGAGCTGGAACTTGCGTCAAGTCTTCGCAGGCTTGAACGCGGACTTCCAGAGCTCGTTCCCGAGTGTGGCTCCGCTGAATATGCACTCAAACGCATTCGGCAAATTCAGTTTCGACGTCAGCAGTGTACGTGGCGGGGGCTTCTCAGTCCTGGAGCTTTCGGGAACGCAGACGAGCAGGCAGCTGCTCGAGTTCAAAGGGTCGAATGGCGGCTCACTTCCCGGCGCGCTGCGCGTGAATATCGTCCGCGTCCAATAGAGGAAAACTGGCTGACTCCGCAAAAAAACCCCAACCCTACCGCCGCGCGCAATTCGGACGGCTCTGCCATTGCAAAGCGAACGATGCTGACCAGGTTGTACTAGAGACCATTTCGAGGGCGCGGTTCGCAAGACTGCCACGATTTCAGGCCGAGGTTCATCTTTTCCAACGAAATACGCGCTACTGGCACTGGGTCGCTTTTGATTCTCGTTACCGGGGCTACAGGTTACATCGGGGGACGCCTCGTCCCGAGACTTCTCGCGGATGGCCACCGTGTCAGGTGCATGGTGAGAGATCCGTCGCGATTGAAGGGTCGCCCATGGCATGCGAGTGTCGAGGTGGTGGCCGGCGATGTGCTCGAGCAGCCAAGTCTTCGAGAGGCGCTCGACGGTGTCAGCATTGCTTATTACCTGATACACAGCATGGGCGCGGGCGCTCATTTCGAGGAGCGTGATCTTGTCGCCGCACGAAACTTCAGCGCAGCGGCGAAAGCAGCCGGTGTGCGGCGAATTATCTATCTCGGCGGGTTAGCGGATCCATCACCTGCCCTCTCCGACCATCTGCGCTCGAGGCAGCAGACTGGCGAAGCGCTTCGCGAAGCAGGCGTTCCTGTCACGGAGTTCCGGGCCGGCGTTATCGTCGGCTCGAACAGTCTCTCATTTGAGATGATCCGGTACCTCACGGAGCGAGTGCCGATAATGATTTGTCCGCGATGGGTGTACACGCGCACGCAGCCAATAGGAATTGCCGATGTCCTCGACTATCTCGTCGCGTCGATTTCTGTACCTGCAAGCACCGGCCGGATTGTTGAGATAGGCGGTGCCGACATCATTACGTACGGCGAGATGATGACGACATACGCAGACGTGCGGGGACTGAAGAGGTGGCTCGTTCCGGTCCCGTTCCTCACACCGCGGCTCTCGTCGTTGTGGGTAAACCTCGTAACTCCGATCCCTGCGTCCATGGCACGTCCGCTCGTCGAAGGCCTCAGAAACGAGAACGTCGTGAACGATCCTGCGGCTCGGCAGCTGTTTCCGGATATTGTTCCCGCCGGGTATCGACAGTGCGTTGAGCTCGCGCTCGATCAACTCGAAGCAAGCAAGGTCGAATCGTCATGGAGTGACGCGCTCAGCACCAGCCAGAGAGATGCCGCTCCCGTTACGTTCGTGAGTGAGGAAGGCATGCTCATCGAGCATCGCCAGCGCGTCGTATCCGCATCCGCCGCCGAGGTTTTTCGCGTTTTCTCGAGTGTCGGAGGAACACGCGGATGGCTCTACATGAACGCTGCATGGAAGCTTCGAGGATTTGTTGACCGCTTGATCGGAGGTGTCGGTCTTCGCCGAGGCCGACGCGATCCGGATCGTGTCCGCGCAGGCGACGCTCTCGATTTCTGGCGCGTCGAAGCGGTGGAGCAGGACAAGCTTCTTCGATTGAGAGCAGAAATGAAACTTCCGGGACTGGCATGGCTGCAGTTTCGGGTTACGCCTCGAGGAGACGGAAGTTCTCTGCTCGAGCAAACCGCTTTCTTCGCCCCGAAAGGGCTTGCCGGCACCTTCTACTGGTACGGGTTGTATCCAATTCATCGCCTTATTTTCAGTGGCCTTATCGATCGCATCGCCGACCGCGCCTCCCTCGTAGGCATGGGCCGTTCCTGGCCTTGATCGATTGAAATCAACCCGGTTGCCCCACGCCCATCAATTTGGTATGCTAATTTAGTTCGACCTTCCCCGAGGTAGCTTTGACTGCCGCCACAGCGATTCGGAAGAGTAAGATTAAGACTGAACCTGCGCGTACTCCTTATGAGGAGCTGCGCGCCCTCATTGTCCGAGGCCGGCTGCCCCCAGGGGCGCGGGTCGCCGAGGGGCCGCTTGCCGACTGGCTGGGAGTAAGCCGAACGCCGGTGCGGGAGGCGCTCCAGCGTTTGCGCCAGCAGCGACTCCTCGTCGAAGTCGGCGGCGGCGCCGGCGTGCGCGTGCGTTTGGCAGTCGCGCCATTGCGGCGCGATCAGGTGGAGGAGCTCTATGGCTTGGCGGGCGCGCTCGAGTCGTTTGCCGTCCGCGGGCTGGTGGCGTGGGCTGACGGAAAAAGGGATCGGCTCGCGCGCCAGCTTGAAAGCATCGAGCGATCATTTGCCAAAGAAGCTGCGAAAACCCCGCTCGACTTCGACAAGCTCTTTGAACTTCACGACTCATTTCATCGCGAATTGACCCGCGACGTAATCGGTCCTGATACCGCTGCTCTCCTGGAAACAACCCGCCCACACCGCGACCGCTATGAATGGTTTTACGCTCCATTGATCGGTCCGGACTTCACCGCGACAAAGGTCGAGCACGGCGAGATCATCGCCGCGTTACGGGAAGGGAGTAAACGCCGCCTTGAACGCGCGGTTCAGGCAAATTGGGAAAATGCGGCGGCCCGGTTGGCACCAGTGATCGAGGAGTATGACACGCGCATCCGACTTTCGGGACTCCAGTTCTCCCTCGCCCGCATTTAATCGCGTAGCGCTAGCGGGCGTCGTAGGAAATCCGGTAAGCGGAGTCTCGCTTCCATGCCGCGCCAGCGGGTTTCACTCCGCAAAACGCGTTGTTCGTCGCAGCGTGATTGCCAACCCGGTGGAAGTTCATAAAGCTCAGGAACTCTAACGAGCGTTTCCGGCTGGACAGGACGCACGCCAAATTAGTATACTAAAATAACATGTAAAGATTTGGAGAGGATTGTATGAAGAATGTTCCAGTTGCATGAGCAGAGTGGCCTCGACGCACCACCTGGAGCCTAGACTGAAAATGGACGGGAAGACTCGCAGTCGTAGTTCTGCCCGAGGGGCACGCTTCGGTTTACTTCAGATGAGGTCGTTCATTCCCGGATCGATTGCGCGCTCGACGATTCCGCTCCTTTGTCTCGCGCTTCTGATTTCGTGCAGCGGAGAGCGGGCTACTGCGCCCGTCTCTCCTCCGGTTACGATCGGGCCACAGCAGATTCCG
>DATLDN010000228.1:0-14642 GCA_035525855.1 Gemmatimonadaceae bacterium | reverse complement strand
AATCGGGGACCGGGTACCGAGTACAGAACCAACCTTAACTGAACGCTGACGTCAGGGAACCAACGCGCGTGTTTTTATCTCATCGTTAACGCGCGCAACGAAATCATCCACCGGTATTACATCCTGCTTCTTCCCCGCGCCACGCACACGCAACGCAAGCGACCCCGCCTCGGCCTCACGTTTACCAATCACCGCCATGTACGGAATCTTCAAAGTCTCAGCTTCACGTATTCGATAATTCAAAGTTTCGGATCGATCGTCCAAGTGTACTCGCGCACCAATGCCGCGGAGTTTCCCAGCAACTGACTCCGCCGCATCGCGTGTCTCATCCGAAATTGGAATCACGCGCACCTGTTCCGGCGCGAGCCAAACCGGAAACGCGCCCGCGTAATGCTCGATTAGTCCCCCAACAAATCGCTCCATCGAGCCAACGAGAACGCGATGAAGCATCGTCGGACGATGCGGCGTGTTGTCAGCACCCGTGAATTCGAGATCAAACCGTTCCGGAAGATTGAAATCGAGCTGCACCGTCGGCCCTTGCCACTTTCGACCGATCGCATCGATCAACTTGAAATCCAGCTTCGGTCCATAAAACGCGCCGCCACCTTCATCCATGTCGAACGCCTGACCGCGACGAGTCATCGCGTCCGCAAGTAAATCCTCCGCGTGTCTCCACACCTCGGGACTGCCGAGCGCTTTCTCCGGCATAGTCGAGAGCTCGATGGTGTACGGATAGCCGAATGTCTCCAGCATTTCGTGCACGAGGTCGAGCAAACGCTCGATCTCAGATGGCACCTGCTCAGGCGTGCAGAAAACGTGTGCGTCATCCTGCGTGAATCCGCGCACGCGCAACATTCCGTGCAACACTCCGCTGCGCTCGTATCGATAAACCGTTCCAAATTCAGCATACCGAATCGGCAGATCGCGATATGAGCGCTGCGCAGACTGATAGATGAGAATGTGGCCCGGACAATTCATCGGCTTCGGCCGATACGCCGCGCCCTCCACTTCCATGGCGCCGAACATGTTCTCCTTGAAATTCTCGAGATGCCCGGAGATCTGAAAAAGCTTCTCGCTCACGATGTGCGGTGTGTAGACGAGATCGTATCCGTGCCGCAGAATGAGGTCGCGCTCGTAAGTCTCGATCTCATTTCGAATGATCGCACCGCGCGGATGCCACAGAATCAGTCCGGGACCGAGGCGCTGGTCTGTCGAGTACAGATCCAGCTGCGCACCCAATGTGCGGTGATCGCGCCGTTTTGCTTCCTCAAGCCGATGCAGATACGCGTCGAGATCCTCTTTCGAGAACCAGGCTGTCGCATAAATCCTCTGAAGCATCTGCCGCTTTTCATCGCCGCGCCAATAAGCGCCGGCAGTGTGAAGCAGCTTGAAATGCTTTAGGTAAGAAGTGTCCGGCACGTGCGGGCCGCGACACAAATCGATGAACGGCCCGTCCGTGTAAGTCGAGATGATCTCGTCGTCGCTGAACTCGGACAGACGCTCGAGCTTGAGAGGATCATCGGAAAATTTTTTCCGCGCTTCCGCTTGCCCCACCTCTTCACGCACAAACGGATACTTCTCGGCAATGACTTTTCGCATCTCCGCCTCGAACGCTTCGAGGTCTTCAGGAGTGAAAGGCTGGTCCACCTCGAAGTCGTAGTAAAATCCGTCTTCGATAGCGGGACCGAAGCCGATTTTTGCGTCAGGGCGGAGGCGGCGCACAGCCGTCGCAAGAATGTGAGCACCGGAATGTCTCAACACGTCGAGAGCGTGCTGATCTTTCGCCGTCAGAACCTTGAATGGACCGCCCTTTCGGAGCGGAGTCATGAGATCGACGATGTCGCCGTTCACCTGAACGGCGAGGGCGTCACGCAAAAGCCGCGATCCGATGGAGGCAACCACGTCGCGCGGCAAGGTTCCCTCCTCGACCTGGCGCGTCGCGCCGTCGGGGAGTGTGAGAGTCAGCTGTGTCATGTAGTGGAATTGGAGCGGCGACTGGCCTTTAACTTGCTCCCTCGTAAGCTATCCTTTGAGAATATTCTCCGCGAGAGGCATAGAGCATATGTCACCGTTTCGTTATCACGATGAAGAGTCATCCGCCGCGAGCTCGCTGTACATCGCTCTTGGCGCTCTTGCCGGCTTTGCTGCCGGCGTAGTTGTCGCGCAACACTATGGCGGCGTCAGTGGATTGAGCGATCGCATTCGCGAAAAACTCGGTCGAGCACAAACTGGTGACAACGATACCGGTGAGCACGCGTATGACGACCAAGCCGAGGATTATGATGACGATCACGAGCGCCCTCTCGATCCGGCGGAGCAGCTGGAGGAGCGCGTTCTCGAAGCATTTCGAAACGATCCGATACTGAGTGAGAGAGCAATCGACATCGGCGCACTCGACGAAGGCATTGTCGAGCTGACAGGTTGGGTTAATGCCGCAGATGAAGCCGATCAGGCGGTAGTGGTTACTCGCGGAGTTCCGGGCGTGGACACCGTCGTGAATCGTCTGGCCATTCGCAGTGAGGAAGACATGTTTGACGAGCAAGCGGAAGATTACGAGGAAGGTGAATCGGCAACCGAAGGACAGTGGGAAGGCCAGTCCGTTGGAACGGGTCGTCGCCGGCAGGGCAACTCGAGCGAAGTCGATCGCCATGCTGATCCACGAACGGATCTGGAGGAGAAAGCTTTGGACAAGAAATATCTCGATGCGGATGAAGAAGCCGATGTGAAAGCCGAGCGTCGCCAGCGCCCAAAGAAGCCGGCAAAGGAGGGACGCGATGATGGGTCAGCGATTGCCCCCGGTGGAGTTCCAAAAAGCGATCATGTTGCCGATCCCATCGAGGGCATCAAACAGCAGCAGGAGATTGCGGGGCAATAGCTCGCAGTGAAAGCGGCGCGCGGCTAAGTTGCGGCCGATGATCAGACGCCGCGCGCTAACCGGATTTCTCGCTGCCGCGCTCACCTCAGCGTGCGCATCGCCGGGAATTCCGCCCGGAGGCCCAGTAGATACCGACGCCCCAAAGCTGATCGGGATCGCGCCGGATAGCGGCGCAACTGGAATAAGCCCGAAAGAGGTGCGGTTTCGTTTCGACGAGCTCGTAACTGAGCGACCGCAGTGTGTGGCGACGCTCAATGCGCTCTTTCTTATCTCTCCACGTGACGGAGAGCCGCGCGTCGACTGGCACCGCAGCGAAATCGCTGTTCGTCCGCGACGTGGATGGAAAGCAAATACCCCTTACACGGTAACGATGCTGCCGGGGATCAGTGACCTCCGCGGCAACGTGCGAAACATTGGCGGCACGATCGTTTTCTCCACCGGCGCGACAATTCCAACGTCGTTCGTCGCGGGAACCCTCTTCAATTGGGTGAACGGAGCTGCAGTCCCGCGCGCATATATCGAAGCTCGGCCTTCGGGCGACACAACAATCGTCTATGTCGCTGTCGCCGATTCAACAGGCGCGTTCAGGTTCCCGAATCTTCCTCCGGACACTTATCGCCTGCGAGGGATTATCGACGAGAACAACAACAAAGGTCTGGATCCCCGGGAAGCATGGGATACAGCGACCGTCACACTCCGGGATTCACTTCGCGCCGAGCTGTTCGCATTCCCTCACGATTCGGTTGCACCGCGCGTGAGTGGAGTTGTTATCCGGGATTCGGTGACTCTGGAAGTTCTCTTTGATCACGCTTTGGATCCGACACAACAGCTGACCGCGGCGTCGATCAGCATAAAAAGAGCTGATTCCACTGTCGTACCGGTAACTGCCGTCACCAAACCAGGCGCGCCCACAGACTCAACCGGTAAGCCAATTCCGACGCCCTTCCGTCGAGTGCTGCCATCTCAGAGTCTGCTTGTAACGCTCGGCGCGCCGGTGCGCCAGGCAACAATACTCCGGGTACGTGCGATCAATATCCGCGGTCTCGATCGAATTTCCGGGTCTACCGAGCGTGTCGAGCGGATCGACCCCAATCCGCCTGTCGCGCCCGTCGCTCCGCCATCACCACCGCCTGCTTCCCCATCGGTTAGGCGCAATGAGTGATTCGCGGAGGAATGTGCCGAGCGTCAGCAGCGTTCTCGAGAAGGAAGAAATAAAGTCCCTTCTCGGAGAGCATCCGCGCACACTTGTTGTCGAGGCCATTCGTGGGGCGTTAGAGGAAATACGTTCGGGATGCGTGACGACTGACACACTTGTTGACGACATCGTCGAGCGTATTGACGTGATGTCGCGTCCGTCTTTGCGCGCAGTGATCAATGCAACAGGGATTGTGCTGCACACAAACCTGGGGCGTGCGCCTCTGCCGGACGCGGCGGTCACCGCGATTACAGACATCGCACGAGGATATACGAACCTCGAGTACGATCTCGATGAAGGAAGGCGTGGCTCGCGATACTCGCATTGTGTTTCGCTTCTCAGGGAGCTCACAGGTGCGGAAGACGCGATCGTCGTAAATAACTGTGCGTCCGCTCTCGTGCTCGCGCTCAGCGCGCTCGCCCGCGATCGTGAGGTGATCGTCTCCAGAGGAGAGCTCGTTGAAATCGGGGGAAGCTTCCGCGTTCCCGACATCATGGGACGAAGCGGCGCGACACTTGTCGAAGTCGGTACAACGAACCGGACGCATCTCGAGGATTACGTCCGAGCGATTACTTCGCGCACTGGAGCGATTGCAAAAGTTCACCGAAGCAACTTTGCGTTGGAAGGATTCGTTGCAGACGTCGATGTGAAGCAAATCGCGCCAATTGCTCAGGAGCATGGCGTTCCGATAATCCATGATCTCGGCAGCGGACTTCTCATATCTCTCGACGAATTCGGGCTCTCGGGAGAACCCACGGCGACGGAAGCACTTGCCGCAGGAGCATCGTTGGTTCTGATGAGTGGCGACAAACTCCTTGGCGGCCCGCAAGCTGGAATCATCGTGGGGAAAAAATACGCGATCGATCGTTTGAAGAAGGATCCGTTCGCGCGTGCGATGCGTGTCGATAAGCTCACTATCGCGGCACTCGGCGCGACACTCGCTTTGTATCGCGATCGCGATCGTGCACTGAGCGAAATCCCCACTCTGGCGATGATTACGGCTACACCGGATTCAATTCACGAGCGATGCAGCCTTCTCAAGGGGGCTCTCGAGGAATCAAACCTTCGCTGCGAAGTGGTCGAGACAAATGGAAGTGTCGGCGCCGGCGCATTTCCCACTAAACAGATTCCTTCTTTCGGATTGTCGTTTGCCGGAGATTCAGTAGAGCTCGAGCAGAAGCTTCGCGGAGGTTCGACGCCGGTGATTGGCTACATCTCCGATGAACGTGTTGTTCTCGATCTTCGAAGTGTCCCGCCCGCGTTCGACAACCAACTTCTGACAGCAATTCGTACGTCACTCGCGTGAACCCCTTGCCGAGTGCGGTCTTCCTCGATCGGGACGGTACGATCATGGAGGATGTTCGCTACGTGTCGAACGCGGATGATGTGAAGTTGATCGTCGGCGCAGCTGAGGCGATCGCACGAGTAAACTCTGCGCTTGTACCCATTGTCGTGATTACGAATCAGTCGGGAATTGGTCGGGGTTATTACAGTGAGGAAGATTACCACAGGGTAGAAAAGCGAACTGAGGAGCTGCTCGCGGAACGAGGTGCGAAAATCGATGCAACTTATTTCTGTCCGCACTCTCCGGCCGACGGGTGCGAATGTCGGAAGCCGGGCACGCTTCTGTTCGAGCGCGCTGCAGCTGACCTGCGAATCGATTTATCGAAGGCAGTATTCATAGGCGATCGTCTGCGTGACATCGAGCCTGCACTTCAATTCGGTGGCGCGATGGTTTTGGTGCCTAACGCTACGACACCAGCTGCAGAAATCGAACGCGCGAAAACAATAGCGCGCGTTGCAGACTCACTCGCAATCGCGCTCGATTGGTATGTGTGTACAAACTAAATCAAGAGTTTTCGCCTTGTGTCTTAGTTCGACGCTATTAACCCGTTGGGTCTTCGGTCAATGGTTCTCGGCGGTGAGGATTTGAGCAGTGAGTCGTCCGTAAAACACAACACTGAAAACCCGCTAGCTCACCGCCGAGAACCATTGACTCAAAACCCAAGGGGTTAATCTTTTTTTCGGGTCGGGACTCTTACTGCCGCCCGCTCCAGTCGATAAAATCGCGGATGGCCGCACGCATCGCGATCCTCGCCTCGGGCGGAGGAACAAATCTTCAGGCAATCATCGATTACTTCGGTGAATTGACCAGTCCGGCGGGAACGATTCAGCTCGTCGCGTCGAACAAAGAATCGTCGGGCGCACTCGCTCGCGCGCGCAACGCAGGCATACCCGCAGAAACTTTCGACGCGACCGACGACGGCACGGCACTAAGCACACTCCTTGCCCGATGGTCGATCGATCTTGTAGTTCTTGCGGGCTACCTCAAACGAATTCCACCACTCGTGACCGGTGAATATCGCGGACGCATCATCAACATCCACCCGGGATTGCTGCCTGACTTCGGCGGCTCGGGCATGTACGGTCAGCGCGTTCACGCCGCTGTTTTGAAATCCGGCGTGACCACGACCGGCCTGACTGTTCACTTCGTCGATAACGAGTACGATCACGGACCAGTGATCGCACAATGGCGTCTGCGCGTGAAGATCGATGACACAACCGAATCGCTGGCGAGCCGCGTGCTCTCTGCCGAACACATTGTTTATCCGCGCGTCGTCGAGATGATAGCATCTCTCACGACGGCCGGACTGGCCGCGGATTTCTAGAATGCCGCTCGCGCTTCTTTCCGTTTCGGACAAATCAGGCCTCGTAGAATTCGCACAAGGCCTGACGCGGCTCGGATGGGATCTTACGTCCACAGGTGGAACGGCAAAAGCGCTAAGAGCCGCTGGTCTCAAGGTCAAAGAAGTCAGTGAGCTCACTGGTTATCCGGAAATGCTCGAGGGGCGCGTCAAAACTTTGCATCCCGCCGTTCATGGCGGTCTCCTCGCACGTCGAGATCTGCCCGAGCACATGGACGCTCTCACTGAGAAAGGTATCGAGCCTATCGCACTGCTCGCCGTCAATCTTTATCCGTTCCAGTCTGTTGCTTCGCGCCCCGGTGTGAGCACCGAAGACGTAATCGAGAACATCGACATTGGCGGCCCGTCGATGCTTCGCTCGGCCGCAAAGAATTTCGCATCTGTCACTGTTGTCGTCGATCCGGCGGATTACACGCGTGTACTCGCGGGTCTCGAAGCGAAGGATGATGATCTCGACCTTCGTCGGTTGCTCGCTGAAAAAGTTTTTGCGCATACCGCTTCCTATGACGCTGCAATCGCACATTGGTTCGCATGCGGGCGGCTCGACGATTTCCCCGACCGCCTCACTTTCTCACTCGGGCGGCAACAGACGCTGCGATACGGCGAGAACCCTGGGCAGCGCGCAGCATTTTACATCGAGAAAAGAGGAAGAGGCCTCGCCGGTCTCAAGCAGCGCGGCGGTAAGGAGCTGTCGTTCAATAATCTGCTCGACCTGGAGGGCGCTCTGCTCGCGACCGACGCGTTCGATTCTGAAACTGCGTGCGCAATCGTTAAGCACACAACGCCATGCGGCCTCGCTACCGGAGCGACAGCGGTCGAAGCATATCGCAAAGCACTGGCGTGTGATCCAGTCTCCGCGTTCGGATCTGTGATCTCATTTACCGTTCCCGTCGATGCGGATACCGCACAAGCGGTATCGAGTCTTTTCGTTGAATGTATTGTCGCTCCGAAGTTCAGCGATGAAGCAATTGAAATCCTCGAGCGAAAGAAAAATCTCCGCGTTCTCGAAGGGCGAGCCGAATGGGGAGAACACGCACTCGACTACAAGCGCGTGCGCGGCGGTCTTTTGCTTCAGGAAAGAGCGACCCCGCCAGCTGAGCTCACGGGATGGACCGTCGTAACTACGCGGCAGCCGAGCGACGACGAGCGAACAAACCTCATGTTCGCGTGGCGCGCCGTGGGAACCGTCAAGTCGAACGCAATTGTACTTGCACGCGACGGTGCTACGATCGGTATTGGAGCAGGTCAGATGTCGCGTGTCGACGCTGCGTTTCTTTCCGTTCATAAAGCCAAGCTCGCCGGCCACGAAACCGCGGGTGCAGTCCTTGGATCTGATGCATTCTTCCCATTCAGGGATGGCGTCGATCAAGCTGCGGAAGCGGGGATTACTGCGATCATTCAGCCTGGTGGCTCCGTTCGCGACGCGGACGTGATCGCGGCAGCGGACGAACACGACATAGCAATGGTATTTACAGGGCAGCGACAGTTCAGACATTAGCAGTCGTAAGAGCGCGGTGCAGTTGTCGCGAACCCCACCACCAAATATTTTCAGAATGATTGGAGGGATAGTCCTAATTGGTAAGGCAGCGGTCTTGAAAACCGCCGCGCGCAAGCGCTTGGGGGTTCGAGTCCCTCTCCCTCCGTTCTGCACTCCGGCATGAAGCCCACGATCACTACGTTGTTTGTTGTCGCCTGTCTCGCATCCACAGGCTGCAATGAAGCACCTCCGCCGCCGTCACAAAAAGCGGCTCCGACGGCTGCAGTGCCTGAGGAAACAAAGCTCGTCCCGTTTGTAGTGCCGAACGAAGCCGACATAAAAGACTCGGTGCTTCTCGCATCGATTCGTCGCGGCAAAGCGCTCATCCACAGCACTAAAGACAGCCTGCCGCGTTACGTCGGCGCGCGCCTCACCTGCGCAAATTGTCACGTGCAGGATGGAACTGTCGCCGACGCAATGCCGCTTGTCGGGGCGTACTCACGGTTTCCTCAGTACCGCGCGCGAAGCGGAGAGGTCGATCTTCTAGAGGACCGGGTCAACGATTGTTTCCAGCGCAGCATGAATGGAAAAGCAATTCCAGTGAAGAGTCCTGAGATGCGCGACATCGTCACCTACATCGCCTTTCTGTCACGGGGAATTCCGCCTGGCAAAGACATGCAGGGACAGGGAGTTCCCAAACTCGAACCTCTTAAGGGAGACACCGCGCGCGGACATCAGCTATTTCTTGCGAAGTGCGCGAAATGTCACAACGTCGATGGCGGTGGCAACTCAGCGGTTCCGCCGCTTTGGGGCGCACAGTCGTACAACATTGGCGCAGGAATGGCACGCGTGCGAAGCGCCGCTGCATTCATTCATCAGGTAATGCCGTTGGACAGTCCGCGAACACTTACGCCTCAACAGGCATTCGACGTGGCAACGTACATCAACACCCGGCCACGACCGGACTTCAAGGGTAAAGAGAACGACTGGCCGCGAGGAGGTGCGCCGGCTGACGTTGCTTATCCTACGATTGGCTCGAGCAAGACCGCTGGAACCTCAACGCCAAACCACTAACGATCAGCTGCGGTAATACTCTTCGATCGCGATCGTGACAACCGTGTCGAGAAAAGAACCCCTCTCGACTGCGCCCTGCATTCGTCCGTATTCAGGAAGCGAGCGACAAACTTCTTTCAGTGTTACGAGGAGATGTTCCGGCATCGCTTGCGAGCGACGTGCTTCTGCACAAATCGGTGTAACGGCTTCGCGAATCTGATCCTTCCTCGCTCGCCCGCGTTTTTCGGATTTTATGCAGCCACGAAGCTGCTCGATTGTTTGTAACGGAACCGGAATGCAGTCGGATGAAGTAAAGATCTTGTTGTCTTCAACTTTCGACTTCGCCCGCCCGTCCCCGGCAACGCCGGTGTAGCCGGATATATGGTGTCCCATAGAATGGAACGTACCGGCGGAAACATGGCGTCACAAGAGTTTCTTTCGTACACACGCTCAAGCTTCAACAAGTGTACGATTGGGTACGTTCAGAATTTTCTCACGACTTTTTATTGCACGATAGCATTCGCATGATGCGCGCTCGAGCGCCGGCCGATCCATGACGTAAATTCGTCCCCTCGCGTGTCCGATCAACCCTGCACGCTCGAGGATCCCGATCGCGACAGTCACCCCGGGCCGACGTACCCCCAGCATCTGTGCGAGAAACTCCTGTGTGAGCGGAATCTCGTCACTACCAACACGATCGTGTGACATCAGCAGCCATCGCGCACACCGCTCTTCAATAACGTGGACGCGATTGCAGGCTGCTGATTGTGAAATAGTCTCGATGACAAACTGACTGTATCGGTCCAGCGCCTGTCGCAGCTCGACCACTTCATCGCACACCTGACGGAATGAATCGGTGGTGAGACGCCACGCGGTACCGGGCATTTGACACCCCGCTCGAGTCACAGTGGATCCCGGCCCGTGAAAAACAGGAAGGCCTACAAATCCGTCGTTGCCAATCGTGATTGCTTCAATGGAGCCCATATCCACGAGCGTCACGAGCGAAACGACACCAGTCTCCGGGAAAAAAACCTGTTGGATCGGCCGCTCAGATTCCCATACGCATTCTTTCGAAGCGAGGTGAACCCATTCGGCGGCCTCGACGACACGGTCGAATGCGGCCTGCGGCAAGTGACGCAGTACGAGATTTCTGGATGTTTCGGGGGAGGTCGGCGGTTGGTCGAGGTCAGCCATCTCACAGAGGTTAGCAGTCCGCATACGCAGCGGCAATTGTAACAAAAGTACATAACGCATGGTCACCCCGAGGTCCAGCGGGCCGGTCCAACGCGTAAATTTGCGGCCGAAACTCTACCCAATGAGACACATGCAAACCAGCAGAGCGTTAATCAGGCGTTTTCTTCCCTTCCTCTTTCTCGCGATTTCATCTGTTGCGATTGCTCAGACCCGCGGAGGCGCTGTGGGTTCAGCAGACCCTGCGTCCGCAAAACCGGGCCGGGATCCGAATCAGCCAATAGACGAGGAATACACAAAGAAAATCCGTGAGTACACGACAGAATCGTTTTTCCTGTCGCCGCTCGTCGACTATCTGCCGGCATCGTCCACGGTTCCAACCCCGAAAGCGGTTCTCGGTGACATAGCTGGTGCGCGAAACAACCTTCCATACTCGAAGGATGTGTACGCGTATATGCGACTGCTCGAGAAATCCACACCGCGCGTGCGTGTCTTCTCGATCGGAAAAACCGAAGAAGGACGCGAGATGATAGCCGTGGCCGTTGGCTCAGAGAATCTGATGGCCCGACTCGATAGCAACAAAGCGAAGATGGCGAAGCTTGCAGATCCGCGGTCATTCGGACTTGACGATGCACAGGCGCAAAAACTTCTCGCGGAAGTTTTCCCCGTTTACTACATCACCGGCACGATTCACTCAACGGAATCCGGCGCGCCTACAGCACTTATGGAACTGGCCTACCGGCTTGCCGTAGACGAGAGCCCGTACATCCGGAATATCAGAGATCATCTCGTAACGCTCATTACGCCTGTTACCGAGGTAGATGGTCGCGACCGCGCTGTAGACATGTTTCGCTGGCACATGGCGCATCCGAACGACACGTACCCTCGCCTCGTGTACTGGGGCCACTACGTCGCGCATGACAACAATCGCGATGCAATGGCACTCACGCTCAAGCTGTCCCAAAACGTGCTAGACACATACCTCGGCTTCGGCGCAATAGTGCTGCACGATTTGCACGAGTCCGTTCCATTTTTGTATGACAACACGATTGGCGACGGACCGTACAACGCGTGGCTCGATCCGCTGCTCACGAATGAATGGCAAATGCTGGGCTGGAACAACGTGCAGGAGATGACGCGCCTTGGTATGCCAGGTGTCTTCACACACGGGACTTTCGACACGTGGTCGCCGGGTTACCTGATGTTCCTCGCCGCGACTCACAACGGTATCAGCCGCTTGTACGAGACGTTCGGTAATGGCGGCACCGCCGAGACTGTCGATCGCACGCTCACGATTCAGGAAGCATCGCGCACGTGGTATCGCCAGAACCCGCCGCTTCCGCGCGTAACATGGTCACTGCGCAACAACAACAATTACCAGCAAACCGGCCTTCTTGTATCGCTCAGCTACTTCGCGAACAACCGCGCGCAATTTCTCGAGAATTTTTACGAGAAGAGCAAGCGCTCGATAACGAAGCCTCGAAACGAGGGTCCTGCCGCGTACGTCTTTCCGGGAAATGACCCACGTCCTGGCGCGCAGGCGGAGCTTCTCCGGCTCTTACAAAAGCAGCATGTAGAGATTTCGCGAGCGACCGTGCCGTTCACCGTTACGGTACCGGCTGCGCGCGCCCGCCCGCCGAATACAGCTAATGCAGACACAGCACAGGCGCGCAGCACTGATACGCTGGCCAATCGCCCGAAGGTCGAGGCGCGTGAATTCCCCACCGGTACGTACGTCGTTCGCATGGATCAGCCGTACTCACGCATCGCAGATGCGCTGCTTGACTATCAGTACTGGGCCCCGAGTGATCCACAAAAATCGCCGTACGACGATACGGGTTGGACATTTCCCGAAAACTTTGCAGTGCGATCTATTCGCGTTACGGATCCGAAAGTTCTCGCTGCGCCGATGCAGCTTGTGAGCGGTGATGTGCGTGCAGCCGGTGGTATTAACGGAAGCGGAAACATTTACGCGATCGATAACAACGCTGAGAATGCGCTTGCGACTCTGCGCTACCGCTTGCGGAAGGCTGATTTCCAAATAGCCGAACAGGCATTCGACGCAGCAGGCAAGAAATTCCGACGTGGATCATTCATCGTTCGCGGCGTTCCAGCAAACGAGCTGCAGACTGCCACGCAGGAGCTTGGCCTCAGCGCGTACGCGATTTCCGCTGCGCCGTCAGTGGCGACTCATCCTGCACGGGCGCCACGAGTGGCGATTCTCCACACGTGGACGGACACACAGACTGAGGGATGGTGGCGCGAGGCGTTCGATTTCAATCACATCCCGTACGACTACATAAGCGTGCAGGATCTCGCGAAGAATCCAAATCCCGCAGTGAAGTACGACGTAATCGTTTTTCCGCCGGCCGGCGGTAGCCCGCAGTCGATTGTCGATGGTCTACCGATGTGGCGGAATCCCATTCCGTGGAAGGTCAGCGAGCTAACGCCGAACGTGACGCCGTTCGCGCAAACCGACGACATTCGGCCGGGACTAGGGTGGCAAGGTGTCGAGAACCTGAAACGGTTCGTCGATGGCGGAGGACTGCTCATTACATCGGAGAACATTACCGAGCTGGCGACAGCATTTGGATTTGCAAATGGCGTAAGCGTTACAAACCCACCGCGACTGCATGTTGTGGGATCGCTCCTCCGCACGAAGATCGTTGACGATGCGAGTCCCCTCGCTTACGGCATTTCTGACAGCCTCGCCGTGTACAGCGATCACGGAATGAGTTACACAATCACCAACGTCCTTGGAACGCGTGGTGGCCGTCCGTCTGATTCATTATTCGCGCGCCCAACTGGAAGGGGCACCGCTGAAGACGTCGATGCTGTGATCGGTCGACCCGAGCTGGATCCGAAATTTCAGCTTCCTCCGCGCAAACCGGTGCAGCCGTGGCAGGCGCCGCCGGTCACCGACGAACAGATGCGAAATCCATTGTCTGTGATTCCTCCTGCACTTCGTCCGCGCGTTGTGCTGCGTTTTGCAGACCAGCGTGATCTGCTCGTGTCCGGACTTCTGGATGGGAACGATGTCGCACAGCGACCTGTCGTGGTCGACGTCCCATCGGGTAAAGGGCACGTGGTGCTGTTCGCGAATAATCCGATGTACCGCGGATCTACGATCGGGAGCTACTTCCTCGTGTTCAACGCATTGTTGAACTACGACAAACTCGATGTTGGAAGAAAACTGGATACGAGATGAACGAAAACAGCCATCACCCGTCAGCTGTCAGCCGTCGGCTTTTAGCGGTCGCCCTTTTCCTGGGCGCATGCACGAGCGTTTCACACGCTCCCGCACCTGCTAATTCGACAATCGGGAAGATCAATCACATCGTCGTCATTTATCTGGAGAATCGCAGCTTCGACAATCTCTACGGAGAATTTCCGGGGGCGGACGGAATCGTTGGCCTCACGCCGGAGAAATACCGGCAGGTTGATTCGACGGGAGCAGCCTACGTCACTCTGCCGCAAGCTCCAGACTCGAAGCTCCCATCGACGATTCCCAACGCGCCCTTCCCTATCGAGGACTACATACCAAGCAACGCACCTACGCGCGATCTCGTGCATCGCTTCTATCAGGAACAGCTGCAAATCAACGATGGCCGGATGAACCGGTTCGTTGTCGTGAGCGATGCGAAAGGACTGACGATGGGGCATTACCACACAGCGGCGCTCCCACTTGCCGCTGAGGCGCGCAACTACGCGCTCGCTGATCATTTCTTTCACGGCGCATTCGGTGGATCGTTCTTCAATCACATTTACCTGATCAGCACAGCGGCGCCCGTGTTTCCAAATGCACCTGCGGCGATCCGGGCCAAGCTAGATGCGAACGGACGCGTCGCAACTGATGGCACGGTTACGCCCGATGGTTATGTCGTGAACACTGCGTGGACTGTGAACACGCCGCACCTGGGTGTGATTCCCAAGGAGCAGCTCGTTCCGAATCAGACGATGCCGACGATTGGCGACCGTCTGAGTGATAAGAACATTTCATGGGCGTGGTATTCGGGCGGATGGGACGATGCAGTGTCGGGACGCCCTGCGCCGCTCTTTCAGTTTCATCATCAGCCATTCGCGTACTTCGCGAAGTACGCAGATGGTACTCCGGGGCGTGCGCAGCATTTGCGCGATGAAAAAGAG
>DATLDN010000219.1:0-5552 GCA_035525855.1 Gemmatimonadaceae bacterium | reverse complement strand
GATCGGGTATCCATCCGCCATCTCGATTGCAGGTGCAAGAACTTCTGCGAGCGAAAGCTTCCCGTATTCCGCAAGCATCGTCATCAAACCGCCCGGCGTTCCCGGCGTGACGGCAGCAAGTGGCCCGAACTCGGGCGGATATGTGTATCCCTTCGATTTATAGAACGCTGCAGTTGCGCCACTTGGTGCCACACCTAGCGCATTGACTCCGATGACTTTTTTCGTGTGCGGATTGTAGATGAGCGCCTGCGTCTCGCCGCCCCATGACAGTACGTCCCACATCGTAGTTCCAGCGGCGAGCATCGCACATGCAGCATCGATGGCATTCCCGCCTTTTGTGAAAATCATCGCGCCGGCCGTCGCACTGAGAGGCTTTCCAGTAATCGCTATCCAATGCCGCGCGTGAAGTGGCGGCTTTTCAGTCCGGGACGTGGACGGCTGAGCGTCGAGCGAGCTGGGATCGAACATTCCGCAGATTATCGCTGCAGAAAGAACACAACGAACAGTCGACGACATGGTGAGCCTGCCTCTGTATTCTTGGGCGTATTACTTGTTTCCGCGGAACTCGCCGGTCACTGGTGTTTTCGGTTTTGACGGAGGAGTATCGCTTCCGGCGGAAAAAATCTGGAGTGCCGCAATCTGACTCCAGTGAACCATCAGCTCGTTTCCGGGAACGATGGTAACGGTGCTTACTTCGTCTGCGCGATTTCGTAGAACATCAGCAAGCTCGTTGACCGCGCCCGCTGCGATCGTAAGCTGCGCACCGCCCGTCAGGTAAAGCTTCCCACCGGTTATCTGTTTGGCCATTCAGTATTCTCCGCGGGAAGCGCGCCCGTCGCAACCCTACGCCGAGTGTTTGTCGGGCACCTTTTGAAGCATCACGAGAGCAATGAGCATCGCTATCGCAATTGTGGCGACTCCGGCGCGATACGCGACGTGCGCTCCGGCGCCGGGAAGTAAGCTGTCGACTGTAAAAGCAAATATCAGTGGACCGACTACCGCCGCAGCACGCGAAGAAAGGACCATGAGGCTGAAAAATCGTCCAGCCTCTGGAGCCGGAATCAATGTCAACAACAACGGACGCTCCGCTGTGCTCACACCACCGTAGATGAAGCCGATAAGCAATCCGATCGTCCAGAACGCAGTGCGATTCGGGATCGCGATCATAACGCTCAAGAGAATCACCCACCCGAGCAGTACCAGCGACAAAGCTTTCTTCGGTCCGATGCGATCTACAAGCTTTCCTATGAGATAGCTTCCAATCACCGCCGGCAGAGTCATCACCAGGAAAACGCTTGCCTCCGCGCCCTTCGCGAAATCCATCGCGAAAATTGCATACAGCGCCATCGACGTTACGATCGTGCCCATTGCATCCTGATAAATGAAAGACGTCAGGATGAATCGCAGAGAACCGGGATAGCGCTTTGTCTCTTCGAGTGTGCCTTTCAAATCGCGAAAGGCCTCGCGCCATGGAATTGATTTCCGTTCTCGCATAGCGTGATGATCGCGACAGAAGAAAAAGAGCGGCAGCGAAAACCCGAGAAAGAGGATCGCCGTCGGAACGAACGTCGATACGCGGCCACCAACACCTGCGTACGGGAGTGACCGAAGCGTGTTGAGAATTCCGGAAGGAACTTCTCCAATCAGCGGAAGCGATCCCTGAAAGAATGGGAAGGCGACCAAAACAGCGGTGATCGCGCCGACATACCCGAATGCGGCAGCGAGCCCTGACAGCCTGCCCTGCTCACTTCTTGGAACGAGGTCCGGCAGCATGGCGTTATAGAACGGCTGCGCGCCCTGATACGTGTAGTTCGCGATGACGAAGGCGAGCAACACAATGAGCAGTGCCGGCGTCATTCCACTGGAAAGCGCGGCAACAGTGTTGTTGCCAACGACCCCCTCTCCAGTGAGGGGCAGCGAATGCTGACCAATTGCCGCAACCAGAACCGTGGCCACGCACGATATGATCGTGAACGCGACAACCCATGGCTTGCGCCGCTGCGTCGCGTCAGAGATTGCGCCGAAAAACGGAATCGAGATTACGACGAGGATCGATCCGATCCCATTGACGGTCGCATAGAGAGTGTTCGACCGCTTCAAATCCTCGATGAGCCATGGCCCGAAGAAAAGGGTCGTCATGTTCATCGAGAACACCGTGTTCGCGAAATCGTATAGAGCCCACGAGATTCGCTCGCGCCTCGGAGCCCGGCCCACATTTTCGGCGATCATGGGCGCCATAATCGCCTCAAACAGGCGAGCCCGGAATACGTAGCCAAACGTAGTAACTGATACTGAAACTATCGATGCGGTTTGCCGTTCAGACTATATGCGCATCGAGCCCGGCTCAGTCGAAGCCTTAGTAGTGCTGATTATTGCGGCCGGCGTGATGGTTCGGTTCGTTATGGGTGGTTGGGGACGGCGAACAAGCCAGGGCGCTGCTGAAAAGCTGGCTCAGCTCGAGGAAAGGGTCGTAAAGATCGAGGAAGCGACTAGTACCATCGTTGCAGAATTTGCCGCCGTTCGTGAGCGCGAACGCTTTCTTCGCCAGATCGTTGAAACAAAATCACGAAAATCCGCCGAGACGCCGGCAATACCGGCGGTGCCGACGCCGGTCGATCCCACTTCCCCCTTCGTAGTTCAAACAGTCTCAGCCGCCCGCCGCACGTAAGCTCCAACTCCCCGGCGCCGTCGGTTTGCGAGTCCGGAGATTCAGTTTTTCAGTTCGGCGTTTCGACTAGCAACGCCGCGATGACTTATCTGAGTGAAGCGATTCTAGTTCTCGCGGAGTTTTCAATTGTTAGAGAAGATACGATTAATCCATTGCGGATCACGTCGAAGGTTTGGATGAGACGATGATTGGGAAGCGGCGTGATGCGTCGTCACGGCGATGCGACTCCACACGCCGAACTGAAAACTGAAATCTCCGAACGCGCAAACTGTCGCTTGTGGTTCTCCGGCAAACCTGCACCGGAATTTCCTGAAGAACCTGTCAGTTGTGAAGAACTAGTGCGGGCCGTCGCCCTTTATGATGTGTGTAGCGACGCGGCACAGGACCCACAGTCGTTCGGTTGGCAGCGACTCCCAACCTTCGGGTGCCCATACGAGACGGCGCTTCTCGCCACTCTCGCTTTCGAAGCACAGCCAACCATTCTCGTAACCCAGCGCAACATGCGAGCGCGTGTGGAACGGTTTCATGCGACGATCGCCCATAACACGACGGTCACGATTTCCATACGCCGAAGCGGGCGCGTTCATGCTCCGCCGCTCGACCCTCCGTCTCTCACTTGCAGTGGGACGGACAAACCACACATCCCATTTGGTCCCGTTCGGATCTACAAAATTTCGAAAGCTCATTCTGCTGACTCCGCCGTCATTCACTCCACATTTTCTTCAGCGACCATCGGGCAAATACCTTGCCCAAAAACGCAAAATCGAACACAAATCTTCTCTATCCACACTGAGTCGCAGTTACGTGCGTGTCAAGGCGATTTACTGATTTTAATGTTCATTTGTTTCCGCTCGCAGTTTGCGTTTCAGGAAATCCGCCGTCGCACTATCTGCTTTAACTCCGTTCGCGTGACGCATGAAATGATGCGTATCGTCGGGAATGATCATCACTTCATACGGATTTTTCGCCTTCGCAAGACGACGCTCGAGATCCACAGTCTGCGAAAATCGGACGTTGCGATCATCGTCTCCGTGAATCAACAACACTGGTGATTTCCATCCAGAAATATTCGACACCGGTGACGATTTGTATGCGACACTCAACGCGCGCTCGAGATCAGGTGCCTGTTCGTAACGATCGCGATTCATCAAACCGCGTGATTAAGGTTAAATGTCCGCTGGCATCCAGTGACGAATGCTTCATGGCGTGTTACTTTGGCTCGCACGGGAGGTGAAGCACCGGTGGCTCTTGGTGAACGGCTCGTACAAGCGAATCTGGTTTCGAAAGACGATCTCGCGGAGGCCCTGAACCGCCAGCGGCAAAGCGGCGGAACCCTCGGCGACAATCTCGTGCATCTTGGCGTGATTGATCGCGATCGCCTCGAAGAATTCCTCGAAGAAGGGCCGCCACAAATTGGCGGTATTGCTGACACTGGTCTCGACGAAAGCTTCCTGCAAGGGCTCGCGCTCAAGATCATGTACACGTACAGCCTGAAGCGCCCGTCAGACGTCGCCGAAATAATCAAGCTTCCCATCCCGATGGTTCGTGAGCTTCTCGAGGCAATGCGCACGCGCGGATTTCTCGAGCCGCTCGGGGCTGACACAAGCGGACGACAGCTCGACTTGCGCTATGGCCTGTCGAACATTGGCCGCGAGTGGGCTCAGGATGCTCTTCGCCAATCGGTTTACGCCGGACCTGCCCCCGTTCCCTTGTCCGCCTGGCTTACCCAGATCGACCGCCAGCGAATCACTAACGACAGAGTCGATTACGCGGCCATCTCGGAACACTTGAGCGCGCTCGTAATTGCACCTGATCTTATTTCACGACTCGGACCGGCCATCAATTCCGGGCGCGGAGTGCTCTTTTACGGGGCGCCCGGCGATGGAAAGACGTCCCTCGCAACAGCAATTGCGAAAAGCTTCACGCAGACAGTCTGGATTCCTTACGCCATTGAAGTCGAGCGTGAAGTAATCAAGATCTTCGACCCCGCGCTGCATCGTCCCGTGCCAGCGAACGGAAATGGGGAAGCTCCCGAAGAGCGCTCTACATTTGTTCGAGCCAGGATTTCCGCGGAAGATCGCCGGTGGGTCCATTGTGGCCGCCCGATAGTCGTGACCGGCGGTGAGCTCACGATGGACATGCTCGATTTGAGGTTCGATCCCATCGGGCATTATTACGAGGCGCCTCTCCACACGAAGGTGATCAACGGCGTTTTCATTGTTGACGATTTCGGCCGTCAAATCGCCCGCCCCGAGCAAGTGCTCAATCGCTGGGTGCTGCCGCTGGAGAGCCGAGTTGATTTCCTGACTCTGCATACCGGAAAAAAATTCCCGGTGACGTTCGATGGGCTCGTGATTTTCTCGACGAATCTTACGCCGAGGACGATCATGGATGCGGCGATGATGCGGCGTATTCCGTACAACTTTCACATCACGCCACCAACACCGGAGGAATACATCGAAATATTTCGCCGGGAGTGTTCGGCCGCGGGGGTGACGTTCGATGTGCGTCCGATTCACGCGGTAATGAAACGATTGTACGAGACCGAGAAATTACCGATGGCTCGGTTCCATCCGCGGTTCATTGTCGAGCACGTGATTGCCCGGTGCAACTTCGAGGGACGGGACGCTACGTTCGATACTGAGATTGCGCTCGACGCAGCGGAGCATTTGTTCACTAAGCAATAGCTTTCGCAAGACGTACGGATGCACGACTAACCCGTCGGGTATTGAGTCAATAGTTCTCGGCAGTCAGTTCGCGGGTTTTCCGTAATGGGTTCGACCGACCACCCGATACTCGAAAAGCCGAAAGCCGAGAACTATTGGCTCAATGCCCGATGGGTTAGTCGTGCATCCGTACGTCTTGCGAAAGCTATTGCTTAGTG
>DATLDN010000215.1:0-6341 GCA_035525855.1 Gemmatimonadaceae bacterium | reverse complement strand
CGGACAACGCCCTTTGCCGATTCGTTCGTGATACCAGATCCACGCTTCGGGGTTGATCGGTTCGCCGACGGAACCAAGCAGGCGCAATCGCGACAGATCGTATCCGTCGACGAACTCCGTGCCCCATTTCATGAACGCGCGAATCGCTGTCGGTGCAGTGTAGAGAATCGTGACGCCGCGACGCTGGCAAATATCCCAGAAGCGGTCTTTGCCGGGAGAATCCGGCGCTCCCTCGTACATCACGCACGTGGCTCCGTTAGCGAGCGGACCGTACACGAGATAAGAGTGTCCGGTTACCCAACCGATGTCCGCGG
Source organism: Gemmatimonadaceae bacterium (assembly GCA_035525855.1). Lineage (GTDB taxonomy): Bacteria > Gemmatimonadota > Gemmatimonadetes > Gemmatimonadales > Gemmatimonadaceae > UBA4720. The sequence goes on along the minus strand of DATLDN010000215.1, from coordinate 6,027 downwards.
TGCACCAGAAGACGTCATCGTCTCGAAGATCGAAAACGATTTTCGTACTCGATGCAGCGCCCGTGAGATATCCGCCTGTCGTGTGAACAATTCCTTTCGGCTTCCCCGTCGTGCCCGATGTATAGAGGATGAACAGCACATCCTCCGCATCCATTTCTTCCGGCGGACAATCGCCGGCAACGTTTGCAACGAGGTCGTGATACCAGATGTCGCGACCTTCAGTCATCGGCGCTTCTATACCCGCGCCCTTTGCTCCCTCCGCGACTCGCCAGCGCTGCACGACAACAACTTTTTCGATCGAAGGTGTTTCTTCGAGTGCGAGATCAGCATTTCGTTTCAATGCGACAACGGCGCCGCGGCGATAGCTGCCGTCAGCGGTGATCAGAAGCTTGCATTCGGCGTCGATGATGCGATCACGCAGCGATTCCGGCGAAAATCCACCGAACACAACCGAGTGAATCGCGCCGATGCGCGCGCAGGCGAGCATCGCGACGGCGGCTTCGGGAATCATCGGCAGATAGATCGCGACTCGATCGCCTTTTTTGACGCCCAGTGAGCGCAGCGCAGCGCCGAAGCGAACGACTTCGCGGTGAAGCTCTGAGTACGTGAGCGTTCGCTCGTCACCCGGCTCACCTTCCCAGATAATCGCTCTCTTGTCGCCTTTGTTATCGGTGAGATGCCTGTCCAGGCAGTTCACCGAGGCATTCAGCTTCCCTCCGATGAACCATTGTGCGTGAGGTGGTTTCCAGTCGAGCACCTTGTCCCACTTTCGACTCCACTGAAGCTCACTTGCCCGCGCAGCCCAGTAACCTTCGGGATCGCGCGCAGCTTCGTCGTACACTTCGGGCGACGACACAAGAGCGTTCTGGCGGAAGTCCTCCGAGGGCGGAAATTTGCGATTTTCGTGGAGCAGAACGTCGATGTCGGGCATTGGGGAGCCGTAAGAGGTTCGAGATTGCAAGCTTAGCGCGTTTTGCACACCATGCGCCAGAGTAGCACCTTTCACCGCACATGAACGCCAACTTCCTCGCGGTAGTGGAGGCCGATTCCATTGCCCGAGCCTTTGGGTCGAGGCGCGCTGTCGACGGTGTGAGCCTTCGTGTGCAATCGGGCGAAACGCTCGCTCTGTTCGGACCCAACGGCGCAGGAAAAACAACTCTTCTTCGCCTGCTCGGCGGATTGTTAAAGCCGAGTGGTGGATCCGCGCGAATCGGTGGAGAGAAAGTCCCGGGTGGGGCTGAGCTCAGGCGACAGATCGGCGTGATCTCGCACCGCACGCTTCTCTATGATGCGCTCACTGCGCGCGAAAACGTTGAATTCTTCGCGCGACTTTACGGCGTTGCATCGCCGCGTGACGCCGCGATGCGTTCATTGGAGCGAATGCGCATATCCGATTCCGCCAACAGGCCTGTGCGAGCGCTGAGTCGCGGAATGAAACAGCGCGTATCGATTGCGCGCGCGACTGTTCATGATCCGCGCGTAATTCTCGCCGACGAGCCGTTTACGGGACTCGATGCGTCGGGGGCGCGCGCACTTTCTGAATTGCTCGCTGAGCTTCGTGCTTCCGGCGCAGCGTTGATTCTCGTGACGCACAACATCGACGAGGGGCTGTCGTTGGCGACGCATGCGTCGATCATGCACCGTGGCAAAGTGATTCGACACGATGCGTGCGACTCTATTGATAAAACGCGCTACGCCGCCGAATACAGAGACATGGTCTCGAATGTCTAGCGTGATCGGCAACGCACTTCTGATTGCGCGAAAGGATCTGACAATCGAGTTCCGAACGCGAAGTGCGTTCCTTTCTGTTCTTGTATTCGCGCTATTGAGCATCGTGATTTTCTTTTTTGCGTGGGATCCCACCGCGGTGGCTGCTCCTGATCTCGCGCCCGGAGTTCTGTGGGTGATATTCGCTTTCTCCGGATTACTTGGCCTTCATCGGTCGTTTGGAATCGAGATGGAGGAAGGCGCGATCGACGGACTGCTTGCGTCGCCGGTTCCACGTGAGTCGATCTTTCTTGGAAAAGCGCTGGCAAATCTTGTTTTTGTTGTCGCTGTCCAGGCGATCGCGATTCCGGCCGTGTCGTTGTTTTACAACTTGCCGCTTGGCGGAATTGCACTTCCACTCGCGGGAGTTGCGTTGCTCGCTGCTATAGGGCTCGTTTCCGTGGGGACATTGTTCAGCGCAATTTCATCGAACACGCGACTCTCGGAGCTCCTGCTTCCAATGCTGTCGCTGCCGTTCTTTGTGCCGATTGTAATTCCCGCTGCGCAGGCAACCGCAAAGCTTCTGAGCGGCCGTCCCGCCATCGAGGCGGTCGCGTGGCTTAAATTGCTTCTTGCATTCGACATTGTGTTTGTCGTCGCATGCATGCTTGCCTATCCGTTCACTCTCGAGGAATGAAACCAACGCCACTGTCCGTCGCGGCAGCGATCGCAGTTGTAGCTACTTACATTCGAGCGATTTTTTATACGCCGACCGAAGCGATACAGGGTCCAGCGCAAAAAATCTTCTACGTGCACGCTCCATCAGCGTGGGTGGCGTTTCTCGCATTTGGAATCGTGGGCCTGACGAGCGTTCTCTATTTGTGGCTGCGTGAAGACAGGCTCGACCGCGTCGCTGAATCCTCCGCCGAAGTTGGCGTTGTATTCACAACGGTGGTTCTGATAACGGGCCCGCTATGGGGCAAGCCGGTGTGGGGAACGTACTGGACGTGGGATGCGCGACTCACGCTCACGCTGTTTCTCTGGTTCATCTACGTCGCGTACCTGGTCTTACGCGGCGCGGTGGATGATCGCGACACTCGCGCGCGTTACAGCGCAGTTCTCGGAATCCTCGGCGCTCTGCTTGTTCCTTTCATCCATTTGAGCGTTTATCTGTTTCGTACTTTGCACCCGCGCCCAATTGTGATGAAGCCGAGCGCGCCTTCGCTGCCCGGTGAAATGTTGACGACGCTGTTGATTGCGTTCGCCTCATTCACGCTTCTCTACATCGCGCTGCTGCGTTCTCGCTACAACCTCGCGGTAGAGCGAGACGCCGCGCATCCCGCCGATCACTACGATGCGTGATAACTCCTCGTACTATCACATCGCGTACGTCGCATCAGCTGTGATCTACGGTTTGTACTGGATCAGTCTGTATGTCCGCCGTAAACGACTTCGAAGCAATGACGGAAGCGACAGTACCAGTTGAAGTAGCTGATCCCGTCAATTCGCGGATACTTGCAGTGTCCGAGGATAGAATTGCCGGATTCGTTGATGAGCCCTTCAATGAGATCGCTCGTGCTGCAGACCTTCCACTGGATGTAGTCCTCGAGCGATTGCGCGCAATGTTGTCGGCAGGAACCATTCGGCGGATCCGGCAGACGTTGATGGCTACAAATCTCGCTCCCGGTGCTCTCGTTGCCTGGCGCGTTCCTTCGGATAAGCTTGATGCGGGATTCGAGTTCTTGTCGAAACGCGATCCGTTCTCCGGACACGTTGTAATTCGCTCGACAGATGCTGACACTGCCGGTTCCGCATATAGACTGTGGACTACAGTGAAAGTGCCGCTTGGGTTTTCGATGGGTGCACATTGCGAGTATCTCGCTGGTGTGATCGGCGCAGATGCATTCCGTATCATGCCGGCGAAAAGATTGTTTGCGCTCGGCGTCGGACATGTGCGACGAAAGGGAATGGAGCCTGGCTCAAAGACTGAAGAGCTCGGAGCCGTCCTTGATACGAACATTGTTCAGCTTTCCGATCTCGATTGGCGCGTGCTGACGGCGCTCAAGCGGGAATTAACGCCGGATGAAGTGGTTCCTGATTTCTGGAGACTGCGCGCGGACGACGCGAATGTGAGCTTCGAGGAATTCCTGCACGTCGCGCATTCCTTGAACGCGCGTAAAGTGATCGGTCGATTCTCCACTTTCCTGGAGCATGTGAAGCCGTCCGCTTCCGGTGCACGCGTCACCAGATACAATGCGCTGTTTCACTGGCGCGTTCCCCGGGGTCGTGAAATCGAGGCCGGACGCGAAGTTGGGCGTCATCACATTCTCACGCACGCCTACTGGAGAGAAGGCGGCCCCGAATTCAATAATGTGAATATCATGGCTGTCGCTCACGGCACAGATAAATCCCTGGTGCTTTCGCACAAGGATGCGATAGACCGTCATCTCGAGTCGGTTGCAATTCCAGTGAGCTACACCAACGTGTTCTGGGGCGGTCGAAGCGAAATCAAACCCTCTGAGATTTCGCCAGTCGAGTACGCGCGATGGTGCGTGGAGATGGGAATGGATCCGGATAAGATGCGTGGCGGAACTGACGCGAGCGCCGCGTGAACACTGGAAAGGTTTTTATAGTCGGCGCGGGCCCGGGTGATCCCGGACTGATCACCGTTCGTGGGAAGCAGCTCATCGAGTCTGCGGATGCGATCGTGTACGATGCGCTCGCGAATCGTGATTTATTGCCGAAAGGTGCAAAGGAAACGGGAACACCTGAGCTGTACTTCGTCGGGAAGCGCGGAGGCGATGAGCGATCCGTCTCTCAGGAAGAAATAAACGACACGCTCATCAAGCTCGCGCGCGAAGGCAAGCGTGTTGTCCGGCTAAAGGGTGGCGATCCGTTCGTGTTTGGACGGGGCGGCGAAGAAGGGCAGGCGCTGAATGACGCCACCATCGAATTTGAAGTCGTGCCGGGGGTAACTGCCGGAATCGCTGCGCCGGCGTACGCCGGAATTCCTGTTACACATCGCGGAATTTCCACTTCCGTGACTTTCGTCACTGGAAGTGAACATCCCGGGAAACCGACAACGCAAACGAATTGGAGTGCACTCGCGAAATCAGGTGGAACGATCGTACTGTACATGGGAGTCAAGACACTTCCCGAAATTGCATCAGTGTTGATCGAGGGAGGAATGCCGCCGGAAATTCCTGCCGCGGCAATTCAATGGGGAACGCATCCAAAGCAGCGAACGATCGTCGCAACCCTCGATACTCTTGCGGACCGTGCAACCGAGGCAGGAATCACTGCACCCGTCATTACGGTAATTGGCTACTCCGTAATTCTTCGCGATGAGCTCAACTGGTTTGAGAAACGACCACTCTTCGGACGACGGATTGTTGTGACGCGAGCTGCGATCCAAGCCACTTCTCTTTCAGACAAATTGCGCGACCTTGGCGCCGATGTGATTGAAATGCCTGCGACTCGCGTTGTGCGATTGGACCTGTCGCCGTTGCGAGAAGCAATTGCGCGAATCGCTGACTACGAGTGGCTGGTTTTCACGAGCCAGAACGCAGTTTCAATTTTCTGGGAACACTTCCTTGGAGCAGGACGTGACGCGCGGTCGCTCGCTGGCGTTCGGGTTGCGGCGGTTGGACCAGCTACAGCCGGTGCTTTGCTCGAGCGCGGGATTGTCGTAGATGTTGTGCCCGAGCGGTTCGTCGCCGAAGCGCTACTCGAGAAAATGTCTTTGCGCGATGATGTGAACGGTGCGTCGGTTTTGTACGTGACCGCAGAAGGTGCGCGCGAAATTCTTCCTGATGGGCTCACGGGCCTCGGCGCAAATGTGGATCGCATCGAGGCATACAAGTCCATTTCGGATGGTGCCGATGGTAACCGGCTATCGCGCACGATCGAGACGGGAACGATTGATCTCGTGACATTCACCTCCGCGTCGGCAGTGCGCGGTTACGTGGAGACAATCGGTGAAGATCTGAGTCGTCGAGTAGCGGCGGGGTCTATCGGGCCCGCGACGTCGGCGGCGATCGCCGAGGCAGGAATTGAGCTGCGTGTCGAAGCGACTGAGTCGACAATCGGTGGTTTGGTGGACGCAATTCAACGCTCGCTCGAGTGAGCGACGCAAAGGCACGTGTTGTTCGGATTGCCACTCGTGCATCAGAGCTTGCACTTCGCCAGGCTCGCCTCGTTGCCTCCGCTCTCGAGGAACGAGACGTACAATCCGAGATTGTAACGTTCAAAACGACAGGCGACAAAAAACTCACCGAGCCACTGAGTGAAATCGGTGCAAAGGGATTGTTCACGCACGAG
>DATLDN010000213.1:0-3596 GCA_035525855.1 Gemmatimonadaceae bacterium | reverse complement strand
CAACGAGTGGTAACTGCAACCGGAACGCGAGCGGCGTCGATTCACATCGACGACGGCAGGATTGTTCGCGTTGCCGATTGGAATGACGCCGAGGAAGGCGCATCTCTAGTAGACGCTGGAAATGATGTTGTAATGCCAGGGTTGATCGACACCCACGTCCATTGCGATGAGCCCGGCCGAACGGAGTGGGAAGGGTTTTATTGCGCGACGCACGCAGCCGGTGCGGGTGGAATCACGACGATTCTCGACATGCCGCTCAATTCCATTCCCGCAACGACCACCGTTGCGGCACTCGGGGAGAAGCGAGTATCCGCGCGAGGAAAGAGCGCCGTCAATGTCGAATATATCGGCGGAGTCATTCCCGGAAACAGCACTGACATCGAGAGATTAGCACGGGCAGGCGTGCTGGCGTTCAAGTGCTTTTTGTCGCCATCTGGAGTGGATGAATTTCCTGCTGTTGCCGAAAGCGATCTGCGCAAAGCGTTTCCAATTCTGGAAAAGACGGGGCTGCCGTTGATGGTTCACTCGGAAGATCCAACGCTGTTGCTCGACGGTCCCCGTGGCGGCTCGCGTCGCTATGGCGATTGGCTCGCCTCGCGACCGGCTGCGGCCGAACGATCTGCGATCGAACTGCTGGTAAGGTTGATGGAGTGGTGTCCGGCGCGCGTGCACATCGTGCACTTGTCATCGGCGCAGTCACTCGACGTCATTCGAGCCGCGCGAGCGAAAGGATTGCCGATCACGGTCGAGACGTGTCCGCATTATCTGACATTTGCCGCCGAAGAAATTCTCGATGGCGCGACTGAATTCAAATGCGCTCCGCCGATTCGCGAATCAGCGGAACGCGAGGGATTGTGGGCCGCTCTGATCGCAGGCGACATCGACTTCGTTGCATCGGATCACTCGCCATGTATCCCGATAATGAAGCAACCAAACGGAGATTTCTTTGCGGCGTGGGGCGGAATCGCGTCGCTTCAGATTTCTCTTTCTGCCGTTTGGACCGGCGCGCGTAAGCGTGGTGTTCCGTTTGAAAAGATTGTGGACTGGATGAGTGTTCATCCCGCGAGATTTGCTGGGTTGAGTAAAACGAAGGCATCAATCGCTGAAGGTTTCGATGCTGACATTACAATTTGGGATCCTGATTCGAAGTTCACTGTCGATCCGGTCGCATTAGAGCATCGACATGCTGTAACGCCGTATGCGTGGCGTGAATTGTACGGAGTTGTGAAAGCGACGTACGTCTGCGGACGTAAAGTGTTGCCTGGTTCGCACAACTAAGGCAGTTAATTGGTCGGCACCATCAGATTGCCACCGAGACACAGAGCTAACCCGTCGGGTTTTCGGTCAATTGTTCTCGGCCTTCGGCTCATGAGTAATGAGTTGTCGGCGGAACCCAGCACTGAAACCCCGCTAGCTGACCGCCGAGAACTATTGACTCAAAACCCGACGGGTTAGCTCTGTGTCTCGGTGGCAATTCGGTGGCATTTAACTCACACACCGGGTACAAGTGGTTTCGCCCCTTTACACGATCAAGTAGAATCCCGCATGGACATTCCAGAATTCGTCGCATTCCCCGATCTCGCCGCAGAGCGTGTTGGAAGTGCTGTACTCGCTGCGAACGACGAATTTTTTGCGCGAAAAGAGAATCTCATCAAATCCGCCCATCCGGTTTGGAAGGAAGGAAAGTACACGAATCGCGGAAAGTGGATGGATGGCTGGGAAACGCGCCGTCGCCGCACTCCCGGTCACGACTGGGCAATCGTCAAGTTGGGAATGGCCGGCGTCGTACGCGGAGTCGTCGTCGATACGAGCTACTTCACAGGTAATTATCCGGAGGAGATAAGCCTCGACGCATGCTCATTCGACGGCAACCCGTCAGCCAACCGAATTCAGGACGAGGATGTGCCGTGGGATCCACTGCTGTTGCAGACGCGGATCAAAGGCGACACGCAGAATTATTTGCCGGTCGACAGCAAGATCCGCGTCACGCATGTGAGACTCAACATTTTTCCCGACGGTGGCGTCGCGCGCTTGCGCGTGCACGGCGACGTTATTCCCGACGAGAATATTTTCACGTCGGACAAGGAAGTCGATCTTGCGGCGCTCGATCACGGCGGACGCGTGATTGCCTCGAGCGACATGCATTATGGAAATCCGCAGAACATGATTCTTCCCGGGCGTTCGACGCACATGGGCGACGGATGGGAAACTCGGCGGCGTCGCGGTCCCGGACATGATTGGGCAGTCGTAAAGCTCGGCCGTCGCGGTTTGATCCACCGCGTGAAGCTCGACACGGATCACTACAAGGGAAATGCGCCCGGCAGCTGCATGCTCGAGTACACAGAGCTCGAGTCGGATACCGATCTCGATAATACGGAATGGACCGTCCTTGTTCCTGAAGTATCTCTCCACGCGGATGCGCGGCACCGGTGGGAGGATTTGTCGCCGGCCCCAGCGACACACGTGCGACTCAACATTTATCCCGACGGCGGTGTCGCGCGCCTGAGATTATTCGGAAAGGCGGTGAGTTAGCTCGGCGCGTCAGATTCGGCGAGGCATTCCGGACGCTTTTCGTATTTCTTCGAAGAGCGTTTCGAGATCGATGACAAGTGGTGCTGTCGCGCCTGACGGTTGCCACCTGAGCCGAGCCCGATCGATCATTGGTGTTGCGCTCGAGCGGGTCCAACGCTCAACGATGCGAGCGTCGAGATCGACCACCCAGTATTCGGAAATCCCTGCCTTGTCCATGTAGAAGTCACGTTTGATCACTCGATCGTTGCGAATGCTGCTCGGCGAAATGATCTCGATGGCGAGGACGAGAGTATTGATGTCCCTCCACGTGAGCCCTTTTTCTGGATCGGCGGGTGCGCTATCGAGAAAAACGAACAGGTCGGGCTGGGTGATGCTGTCGCGAATAAGCTCCAGATCTGCCGGAGACATAACCAGGTGACCAAGTCCCTCGCGGTCGACAAAACTCTTGAGCAATTCAAAGAATGCGCCTACCGCCATCTGGTGAGGAACGCCGGGAGACGGAGTCACGAGCAGCTCCCCGTCGATAAGCTCGTAGCGTGGCCACGCACGTGATTCATCGATGAGGTCGCGCACCTGCGCTGCCGTCCAACCTCGACGCACCACCGTCTCCTGCTCGACCGCTGGCATACCCATAGTCTGCTCGGCTGAAAGTGAAAAATGCAAGGCATTCTGAAGACTGAATGGCGCAGAGCTCCAGACCATCATCATTTTGTTGCAACTGCATTCAGCTGATCGCACATGAACCTTGACGAACTCAACGGACTTCCTGCACCAAAGGCGCTGGCAGAATTCCGAGCGTGTTGTGGATCGTTGCGTTGGGCTACTCGAATGACGGCGTTGCGGCCATTCGAATCGCGCGACGTTCTTCTTGCCGGGGCGGATGACGTCTGGAATTCACTGGGCCCCGGTGACTGGCGCGAAGCGTTCGCGGCTCATCCACGCATCGGCGAGCGTGCCACGGGAGCTGCAGCGGACGAACAATCTGGAATGCACGATGCAGCCGACAACGTTCGCGCCGAGCTCGCGCAGGTGAATGCAGAGTACGAGCGGAGATTCGGGTACAT
>DATLDN010000209.1:0-4155 GCA_035525855.1 Gemmatimonadaceae bacterium | reverse complement strand
CACTGCCTCACCGGCTAACTCTCGGAGCCTTCATCACCCGGCATCTGGCGGTGTCGCCCTAATTCTCTTTAGACGGCGGCCTTAACCTTCGCGGGCTGAACGAATCTCTCGCCTAGAACTCGAAGCTCTGCGATCTCGTTCTTTCCAAGCTCATGGTACCGTTCGGCGAGATAAGCGATCGTGCCGTCGAACCATTCCTTCTGATCTTCCGGGGCTGAGCCGATCACCCCGCATTTCATGATTTGCTGAAACATCTCGTCGCGGGCTTCCTGAAAGGGCGTCGGAGCCGGCGCTTCCTGTCTTTTGTATCGGTTCTTCTGAGTCTTCATCAATTCGAGTTGAATGTGGTGTCACTGATACACACAATCTAACGATTTTGTGCCACATTCTCCACCCGAAACGGCACAAATGAGCGCATTTCCCAGCCGTTACTGCAAAGTCACGCCACTGCGCGTCGCTTCATGAAGTCGAGAAGCATCTCGCAGAGGTATTCCGGGTTCTCCTCAGGAAGCAGTCGCGCTACACCAGGCATTTTCACCAATCGGCCGTCGGGAAGGGCATTTGTGAGCTTTTCGCCGATCTTGGTGTCGACGAAACCATCTTCTTCCCCCCAGAGAATGAGCGCGGGGACGTGAATGTTCCGGAGCTCGACGTCCGCCATGTCCTCCTGGCTGATCGAGCTCGCGAGAGTGAGCAGATGGTTCGTTCCATCCTTGCCGACAAATGGCGCGAGATACCGCGCGACAAGCTTTGTGGGCATGTGCTTCTCAGGGTCTGCGACGCTTGCCTTGAGAACTGCTTCGACAAGCGGGGCCGCGCCAAGTATTCCGCGAGTGGTGCGAAAGGCGAACTTTGCCGTATTACGCTGGATCTGCGTGATGTCCTTTGCGGGCAGCTCATCGAACGCCGGCGTGTTGATCAGAACGAGCTTCTCAACACGTTCGGGTCGCGTGGCTGCAAGTCTTAGCGCAACGTCGCCGCCAATGTCGACGCCAACAAGAATTCCACGCGCTACACGAAGCGCCGTCATCGCGGCATCGAGATACTCAGCCTGTGACGCAATTCCATAGTCGGCGTCATACGGTCTGTCCGATTCGCCGTGGCCGAACAAATCGACGGCATACGCCGTATGTCCTGCATCGGTGATGGCCGGCGCTATGTTGCGCCAGAGGAAACTCGACGTTGGAAAACCGTGTATGAGGATCACCGCGGTTCCGCCGTGCCCGAATCTTTCTACGTGCATCGCTCCGGGTCCGACTGGAACGCGCAGCTGGTCAGCTTGCATATCGATACCTCGCAAATAGCTTTTTACTCACAACGCGCTCAGAACCCGCGCTTCATCCTGCCCTCGAACTCAATCCCGCAATCATGGCTGGCAATTCCAGAGACCGGCGTCCGAACGTCGTAAAAAACGCTTCTACCCGGAAAAAGAGCTCCACCCCGATTCTCATCGCAGTGGCAGTGATTGGCGCAAGCTTACTGGCCTATGCTGCGACGCGCAAACCCGCTGCCGACGCGACAGTCGCTGAAGGTCCAGCGAAGGTCGATCCCGCAACCGCGGGGCCGCCGCAGGGCTATCTCATTGGCAAGCCCGATGCCCCGGTGAAGATCGAGGAGTTTGCAGACTTCGAGTGCCCGGCATGCGGACGTTTCGCGACAATCACCGAACCCGACGTCCGGAAGCGGATCGTCGACGCCGGGCTGGCGAGTCTCACCTTCTACGACTTTCCCCTACCGCAGCACAAGAACAGCCAGCCTGCATCGAACGCGGCCGCGTGCGCCAACGACCAGGGGAAATTCTGGGAGATGCACGATCAGCTGTTCGGAGCTCAGGATCAGTGGAATACCGAAGCGACGGATAATCCGCGACCGTTTTTCGTGAAGTACGCGCAGAATATTGGACTCGATGGGGCAAAGTTCGAGTCGTGCTACGATGCGCGTACGCATCAGAAGCGCATCGAGGCGAATTTGGCGGAGGGTGAGCGTCGTCGGGTGAATTCGACGCCGACGTTCATGATTGGCGGAAATCGCTACCCGTCCGCGTTATCGTACGATGAGCTCAAGAAGGCGGTAGACTCGGCAACGCTCGCGACGAAGTGAACAAAAGGACCATCGTAGCTGCCCTGGCAATCGCAGGGTTTTTTGTCGCGACCTATCTCTTTCTCTACAAGATTGGAAAGATCGGCAACCTGAGCTGCAGCATCGGATCGTGCGAAACGGTGAATCTGTCGAAGTGGGCGACTTTGATGGGAGCGCCGGTGGCTGCGTGGGGAGTCGGTTTCTATGTCGGGTTGTTTGGCGTATCGATAGTGAGTTTACAGGATCGATACTACGATTCGGTGGGACTTTCGAAAATCCTTGTGGTTGTTACGGGACTTGGAGTTCTATTTTCGGCGTGGCTGACGTACCTCGAGCTGTTCGTCATCCACGCGATATGTCAGTGGTGTGTGATTTCGGCGATTATCGTAACTATTGCGTTCATCGTGGCCGTTTTCGATTTGCGGGATCGTGTGGCATTCCAGGCCACGGAGTAAGGGACGGAACAGCTTTGAACGCGGATCACGCGGATTTCGCGGATTTCGCGGTACCCGGTCCCCGATTCCGCGTGCCGAGGTAAGATGTCCGAAACGACACAGCTGTGAGATTTATTTTCTCGGACACCTCCCCCCGGCCCGCGGAATCAGGGACCGGGTACCGCGAAATCAGTTAGGCCCGTTTGACGTTCCTCGCGCGCGCGGCCGCATCATCGAGCCTCAAGCGCGGCTTGATCTCCTCATCCTCCTGACCCTCTTCACGCGCCCGGCGACGGAACGGAACGAGATCGCGACCCAGACTCACCAGTGCGCGCGTCGCGACAGTGCTCGCGAGCGGCTCCGGAATTCCCATCACTCGGATATATGTGTCGATCGCGCGATCGAACGAGAGATCCTCGGCAAGCGTATCGACGAACATCAGGGCGTTGTCCACGTGCGCTCGAACAATCGTCTCCTCAGCACGCGCCTGCGACAATCGAAGCCGGCGCTCGGCATTCGGGTTCAACTTTCGTCCAAAAATCGATTCGGGAAACAGACCACCGAACATACGCCTTCCTCTCTGATTTGTTCGTGGAATCTAAGGCAGACTCTGTACCATCGTCAGATCAGCGAGTTGTTAGTCAGCATTCAGCAGTAGCGGTGGCTGCAATAATCAGCTTTCGTCGCCTTCGTATTGCTGCTTGAGACTTTCCACGACTGCAGGGTCAGCAAGGGTTGTTGTATCACCAAGAACGCGGCCTTCGGCGATGTCACGCAAAAGACGTCGCATGATCTTCCCCGATCGGGTCTTTGGAAGGTCCGCAGAGAAAATGACGTCATCCGGTCGGGCAAGAGCCCCAATTTTCTTTGCGACAAATTGACGCAGCTCTTCCCGAAGCTCCGGAGTCTGCGTCTGTCGATCGCGAAGTGTGACGAACGCTGCGATCGCCTGGCCTTTCAGGTCATGAGAACGTCCGACGACAGCCGCTTCTGCAACAGCGGGATGCTCCACCAAAGCGGACTCGACTTCCATAGTTCCTATTCGGTGACCCGCAACATTCAGCACATCATCGACGCGGCCCAGTATCCACAGATAACCATCCGGGTCGCGACTGGCGCCGTCGCCGGGAAAATACAAGTCAGGCCGACCCGGCCATTTCGAGAAGTAAGTGTCAACGTAGCGCGCGTCGTCGCCCCAGATCGTTCGCAGCATCGACGGCCATGGACGAGTAAGAGCGAGCAGTCCCCCACCGACGGGAATCGTCTTCGCTTTATCGTCCAATAAGTCGGCGCTGTATCCGGGCAATGGCTTCGTCGCGCTGCCGGGCTTTGTTTCCGTTACTCCGGGGAGCGGCGATATGACGATCGCGCCCGTCTCGGTTTGCCACCACGTGTCGACGATCGGGCAACGCTTCTGTCCAATCTGTTCGTAGTACCACATCCAGGCTTCTGGATTGATGGGCTCGCCCACCGTGCCGAGTAGACGCAGACTGGACAGATTGGCTTTCGCCGGCCACTCGTTACCTTGACGGATGAAAGCTCGAATTGCCGTCGGCGCCGTGTACAGGATCGTCACCTTGTGCTTTTCGATGACGCTCCAGAAGCGGCCCCAATCGGGCTGGTTGGGCGCGCCTTCGTACAG
>DATLDN010000195.1:0-6331 GCA_035525855.1 Gemmatimonadaceae bacterium | reverse complement strand
AGCACCAGCCCGGTCTATATAAACTCCGATGAGTCCTCGTCCCGTTCGTCATCTCGATCGTCGTCGCGCACCATCACGTCGATTGCAGGTGGTCGAAAGGACGATCGAGATGACGATGGGAGCATTACGATCAGCGGCAACGGGTCGAACATCAGCATCAACGAGAGAACCGGTGAAATTCGCGACGCCTCAGGCAGGGTGATTTTAAGCAAGTCCGGTGGGCGCATTCGCATTGGCGAAGCGTTGAACGGCGCGAACCTGCGAACGGGTGGCGGAGAAATCACGGTCGGCAGATCTGGGGGCAAAGTCGTTGCGCACACTGGCGGCGGTGACATTACGATCGGTCCCCTTGCCGGCTCCGCTGAAGCGCAGACGGGCGCCGGCGACGTGCGTGTGGATTTCAGCGATGTGCGCTCTCCATCAGCGAATATCACGTCGGGCAATGGGCGCGTGTTCATAACGCTTCCGGCCAACTTTGCGGGAACGCTCGATCTCGAGACCGCTTACACGAACAATCTCGGACATCGAACGTCGATCAAGAGCGACTGGCCGCTCTCGATTTCAGAATCGTCCTATTGGGATGATTCCCATGGTACGCCCCGCCGATACGTCCGTGCGAGACAATCATTCGGCAACGGCAGCGGGAGAATATCGGTTAATACCGTAAACGGGGACATAGTCATTCAAAGGCGGTAACGCCAACACGTGACGGATATCATGACGAACGCGTCATCAATGGGAGCAAATAGTTAGCGAAATACCCGTGGGGAGGCCCATCGATGCGTTTGCTGATTGTGGAGGACGATAAATCCACTGCGTTTCTTCTTCGCCGCCTTATGGTGGAAGACGGATACGCCGTCGACGTCGCATCAACCGGCGAAGAGGCGCGAATGCTTGCGGGGGTAAACCAGTACGACGGAATTATCCTCGACCTGCAGCTGGGTGATCGACACGGACTATTGATTTTACAGGAGCTTCGTCGAAGCGGGACGAAGACTCCTGTTCTCATATACACAGGGCGGTCTGATCTTCAATCGATTACCCGGCTCCTCGACGCCGGCGCGGATGGCTACGTCATCAAGCCAGTTCCGAACGACGAGATGCGGGCACGCGTTCGTGCTCTCGTGCGACGAAGCGATGGCAACCGCGTTTGCGAGCAGGTGAAGGTCGGCGACCTTCAGCTAAACAGGTTGACGCGCCGCGTTACGTATGGTTCGACAGAAGTAAATCTCACCGCGACCGAGCTGAAATTACTCGAGCATCTAATGCTGCATGCGAGCGAGACGGTTACACGGAGCGACCTTCGCGAAAAAGTCTGGGACATGCACTTTGATCCCGGCTCGAACATCGTCGACGCGCACGTAGCGCGTCTTCGCAAGAAACTTCAGCGAGCAGGCGCCCAGGCTGCAATCGCAACACGCCGTGGGCTCGGCTTCGTACTGCGTCCGCCCAGACCACCAGCCCCCACAACCTGATTGTACGCGCGCGCACGTCACTATGAGTAAAAAGTCATAGAGCCGTCACAGTCTCGTCACACAGCAAGGGATATACTCCCTCCGTTCTCAGAAGACACGCAACCTTACGGAGGAAGCTCGCGGCGCTCAGCCGGCCGCAACGTGACGGAAACCCGCAGGAACCCCAACGGATTGCAAAAACATGTCGGAAAGGCCGCTCTCGCAGGACGGCCTTTCCTCGTTTATGGAACTATGAGCACCTTCCCTTTTGTTAGCCTTCCCTCGAGCGCTCTGTGCGCGTCACTAACAGCATCGAGAGAAAAGGTCGAATCGATTCGGAGCGATAGCTCGCCTATGCTCAACCAATCAAATAGATCCTGCGCCCGAGCAAGCAGCTCCTGTCTCGTTGAGACATAATGACCAAGCGTCGGCCGCGTCAGAAACAATGATCCTTTGCGATTCAACACCATCGGGTCGATTGGATCAACCGGTCCGCTCGAGCCACCGTACAGGACCATGATTCCGCGCGGTGCTAGAACATCGAGCCCCTGCAGAAAAGTCGTTTTCCCGACGGAATCGTAAACAACCTGCACACCCTTGTTGCTGGTGATGCGTTTTGTCTCGGCGACAAAATCCTGCGTTGTGTAAACAATCACTTCATCCGCGCCGGCAATGCGAGCTAGATCCGCTTTCTCTCTGGATCCAGCGGTACCGATCACGAAGGCTCCGCGCTTCTTTGCGATTTGAACGAGCAGCAATCCCACTCCGCCCGCAGCTGCGTGAACAAGACAAACGTCATCCTGATGCAGCGGATACGTCGAGTGAGCGAGATAGTGCGCCGTCATCCCCTGAAGCATCAGCGCCGCGGCTTGCTCCGACGTGATGTCTTCCGGCAAGGGAACGAGGCGATCCGCAGGGATGATCGCGTATTCTGCATACGAGCCGAGTACTGAAGCCCATGCGACACGATCGCCGATTCGAACGGCGGTGACGTCGCTCCCCACGGCCGCGACCGTGCCTGCTCCTTCTTCGCCGAGCGTGGAAGGAAGTTGAATTGGATAGAGTCCCGTGCGCTTGTAGACGTCGATGAAGTTGACTCCCGCGGCTTCAACTCTTACGAGAGCTTCACCGGCACCCGGCTCGCGTAGCGGGACTTTCTCGAGAACAAGCGCGTCCGCGTCACCATGTTGGTGGACGCGGACGGCGCGGATTTGTTTTGGGATTTGTGCCATTGCGGTGCGACGGGCAAGAGTCGAACCCGCACCACTAACGGATTAACAGGCTGAGTTCGTAACCGTCAGATCAGAGGTTCTGAGCTCATAGTAGCAGCTGCCGGACATGACATAGGTCTTGTCACCAAACACTGCCATCCCGCGGATCGGACCTGTTCCCGGCAAACCCGCGGGGCTGCCATCGAGTGTGCCGGAATTCAATCGATAGATCTGTCCATTGGAAACAGCTACGAGGCCGCTGGCTTCGCTATATCCAACCATCGACGCGGCCGGAAACGTCAGCGGGCTGTCCCTGCGAATCCAGGTTATTGGGTTGACCTCGGTGAGCTTTCGGTTCGCGACGAGGTACACCAGGCCCGGCGCCGCCGCCATGTCCTCGAATCCGGTAACAAGGAATGGAGAGTTGGCGAGTGCCCAGGTTGCTGGATCAGTGTTGTACGTCGTCGTGAGCTTCTGCAGCACACCCGTGCGCAGTGCGTAAGTGCTCGTGTATGGATCGGCTGCAGCCATTTCCTGCGTTCCAGTCAAGCCAGTTGGCTCGACGAGAGTGCCTGACAGGCCGTATCCGACTTGCGCGAGCTTCGCGACATTGGTCGCCGAGCCATCCCTGTGGTAGAATCGATTTCCCCAGAACGTGAAGGGCCCCGACGCAGAAAAGTAAACGTCATAGTCTCTCGCCCCGAGCACGGTGTTGTTGATCAGCCGTACATCTGTGACGTTCCACTGCGGAGCGCCAACCGCTTCATTCTCGATGCTAAGCGCAATGTGGTACGCATTCACGATGACGTTGTTGGACACAACCACGTTTGCCGAGCGCGCGACAACGAGCGCAACGAGCCAATCGGCATTGAGCGAAGACGTTCGCGCGTGGTCGATGATGAGGTTGTGCTCGATTACAATCTTTCCGAATCCCGGCCGGTCTCCCTGATTTGCTTTCGCCTGATAAATCGCATGGCGATCGACGTTCCGGATAACGTTGTCGGCTATCCGAAGGTTAACGCAGCTTTCGTTGAAGATTCCGTATCCGGATCCAGAAGTCCCACCGGTTCCGTCGGGAAAATCCTGAATGTTGTCGAGATAATTGCCGACGATTTCGACGTCAGTGCACGCGCCCAGGCTCGAGTTCGCCACCTGGATTCCCACGGACACGTTTTTGATCTCGAGATCGAAGAAGCGACCACCTGAAAGACTGTATCTATCGTACCCCATCGCGAGGCCATACGAGATGCGAGTGAGCGGGACCGTGCCCTCGAGCGTCATGTGGGAGATGCTCAGGTTCGTGATTGCGCCGGCCAGCTCTACAATCCAGAGAGCCGATGCATTTGCCTTGAGAACTGTTAGACCACGTCCTGCGCCGATGATCTGGAGATTCGATTTTCCGTCGATCTTCAGTGACGTACCGCCGAGGTCGTACGTTCCTGCCGCGACGAAAATGCGGCTGTTAGGTGTGGCGTTCGCAACCGCCGAGCGAAGACCAGCGACGTCGGAAACTGTTTTGTCGCCCGCTGGATTCCAGTTCACGCGTCCAGCACCGACAACCCGGTAGCTCGTGGCTACTGTGGGCAGAGTCGCAAACTGGCCAGTGACTGACGTGCCCTGCATGTAGTAAATGCGTCGCTGGCCGTCGGTCGTATTCTGGACCATGAGGTCTGTCTGAGAATCGCCGTTCCAATCACCTGCTGCACCAATTTCCCACGCCACGGGAAGCACGCCGAGGGTTTGAGTAACTCCCGTGTAGGTGACGCCGTTGTACATCGTCACAACTCGGGTGCCGTCGCTTTTGTTTTCCCAGATCAGATCCTGCTTCCCATCTCCGTTGACGTCGGCAACTGCGGCCAGCCGCCAGGTTACTGCCAGCTGAAGCAGTGGCGCCTGACTGCCCGCGTACGCAGCTCCATTCATGAAGAGCGCGATGTGTTCGCCCGTCGTGGTATTCTCGACGATGAGATCGGTTTTCCCGTCGCCGTTCATATCGGCCGCAGCTGCGATGCGCCAGGCGATGGGGATCTGTACCATCATCCCGACGTTCCCATTGAAGTTCGGCCCATTCATGAAGATCACCGCTTTGATGCCGCTCGCGGTTTCTTCCCAGATGAAATCCGGGTTCGAGTCATTGTTCATGTCGCCTACCGCCACGAATTTCCACGGCGACGCGACTGCAGCTACGAGTGACCCGGTTCCGGAGAACACCGACCCATTCATTCTCCAGATGGTCGATCCACCATCGGCGCTGTTATGCCACATGAGGTCCGGCGCCGGCAAAAGGGATGGCGCGGCAATGACGTCGCTTGAAAGCGCATTTGCGCGAACCACGGATCCCTGGGTTCCGGCGGTGCTTTGAAGAGATCGAACGATCGCTTCGAAGCCAGCGTTCCTGGCATTCTTGTCGAGCACCACGAGCCCGGTTAGCTCGCCAGAGGCCTTGCGGACAGTCGGCAGGGTCCCGCTCAGCTTGATGTCGAACGGAGCAGTCGTACCTAAGGACTGTGCGCGCTCTGGTGCCACCGTGGGTACGGCGTCACAAGCGACGACTAATAGAGCCAGCGCGCCGAGAAATACGCGGCGGAGAATGCCAGTATTCAAGCCTGTTTTTTGTTGGGGTTTCGGCGGAAGGGGGAACCCTAAAAGCTATAATACATGTGTTTACACCGCAAGCTTTTTTTGTTTCCCTTTCCACCGTGGAATCGACGTTCGGGAGGACCAAACGCAACAATGCTCAGCCCTGAAAATGGGCGCAGAATATAGGGTCGTTTATGACAAAAAAGTCATACGAAAAAAGGCTCGCATCCTTGTTCAAAAACCAAAGATGCGAGCCTTTGTGATGTGGACAGAAATAGCAGGGTTGTCCTCAGTCCTCAATTAGTCGCCGATCATCGGTGGCAATTAGTCCTGAGTCCGCAGGATCCTGGATCAAAGTCCTGCTTGAACTTCAGGACTTAAAAGAGAGGATCCTGCGGACTCAGGGCCAAATACAACCGATGATCGGCGACTAATTGAGAACTGAGGACAGCTCACAGACTCTTATTTCATGGTTCTTCCGCGCTCACGCGGAATGATGGCCAGCAACATTCGCCGAATTTCTTCCAGTCGGTCGCGCCGATCCTTCACGATTTGTTCGCCGAGCACCGGCCTCGAGGAATTGTAAAGACTCATGCTTTCTCGCACGGAGCCGAGCGCATACTCGAATCGCGTAGCCCGTTCCTTTCCAGAACTGCGGGAGTACGCCTCTGCGATATTTGATTCGATAGAACACACCGCGCTGTAAAGCTGCGGCGCGTTGTTTTTGGTTACCGGGTGCTTGTGCACTCGCGTCGCATCGTCGAAGCAGTCTGGAATGAGCTCGGTAGCGAGTTGATAAGCTCGCATTCGACTGAGCGGATCATGGGACTCGTCGGCGGAAACAGGGAGATGGTGGGCCATGCTCGACAATAATTGTGAGGGCCAGCCCCCACATCATCGATACTGAGCGAGCGTGATCATTTGATCTCGCGCGGTCCGGCCAGGGTTGTCCTCAGTCCTCAATTAGTCGCCGATCATCGGTGGCAGTTAGTCCTGAGTCCGCAGGATCCGGGATCAAAGTCCTGCATTTGAACTTCAGGACTTAGAAATAGGATCCTGCGGACTCAGGGCCAAATACAACCGATG
>DATLDN010000192.1:0-18828 GCA_035525855.1 Gemmatimonadaceae bacterium | reverse complement strand
AGCACGAATGTCATCGATGATTTGCTTCGCCTGCGCCTTTGCTTCAGGAGAAAAAGTCTTCGCTACATAAGCTTCGCCTAGTGCTTCACCGAGCTGGTTATCAGCAGACCGAAGGCAGCGCTTCCAGCGCGGCAGAAGCTCCTTTGCTCCGCTGTAGAGAGAGTTGTACGCGAAGTCTTCATTGACGAATCGAGTGCTAAGCCAGCGCGATGAAGAGCTGAGCAGATGGTATTTCAGATACGCGCGCCAATCTTCGATAGGCAGCGTTGTCACAAGCGCGCTTGCGCGCTTCATGAATTCGGGCTGACCAACGTTCACGTACTGGATTGGTACCGTGATACCTGACGACCGGAAGTAAACTGGCCAATTGATTGCCGGCGCAATTTTCGAAAGATCAGCTACTGACGTCTTGTGATACGTCTTGTTCGGATCTCTGCGCTCGAGACGAGTCATCGATGCTTTCGCCAGCTCCGTTTCGAGCGACATAACACGCCGTGCATCGGCCTGCGCGGCCGCTTCGCTCTCCCCCGCAAGAACGAGTGTCTTCGTGATGTGGGCGACGTACTTTTGCCGAAGCGAATCAGTCGCCGGATCGGTTTTCGTGTAATAGTCACGATCGGGCATTCCCAGGCCGCCCTGTGTCGCCGACGCTATGTAATGCGCAGCGTCTTTCGGATCAGAGGCCGGGAAGAAATTGAACAACGCATTCACACCCATCTTCTGCAGACTCGTTATCTCGGATACAACGCCTGCCCGCGTATTGATCGCGGCGATCCTGTCGAGCTCGGGCTTGATCGGCGTCAATCCCTCTCGCTCCGCACGAGAGGAATCCATACAGCTCGCGTAGTACGTACCTAGCTTCGCAACTGTGCTGGTAGCAGGCATCGAGTGACGTCGCGCCATCGCGTCTTCGAGAACCGAACGAACAACAAGCTCGTTTCTATCGGTCATGTCCTTGCTGACGCCGGACGATGAGAACGCAGCCGGAATCGTATCGCGCTTGACCCATGCACCGTTTGCGAACGAAAAGAAATCCTGACACGCGTTTGCCGATGTATCTATATATGAGGGATCGAACACCTTGAGCGGCGCTTGAGCGCTCGCGGTGGAAGCGAAGCCCAAACCAATCCAGAGAATAGATGAACGAAGTGTTGGCATAGGTAATGAAGTTTGTGGGGTCAGTCTCGTAACCGTGTATCGAATCGTAACATATGAAAGGTGACGCGACTAGCAGTGGCGATCCCGCTCGACGGTTGCGCTATACGGCGGGCCGCCGGTATCCTTCGTCGCCTATGGTTACTGACGCCGAGTTGCGCGCGGTGCTGACGACGGGTCTCGACGCACCGGTCAGCCCACGAGCGCGCGAGCTCATCGATTTCATCACGAACGCCTTTGGACCGTCGATAGCGGCGATCATCCACTACGGCTCCCGCGCTCAGAAAACCGGCAGCAAACCCGATAGCGCTTACGATTTTTTCGTTATCGTCGACGATTACGAAACTGCATTCCTCAGCTTCGCGGAAAAGGCACATCCAGGCTTTAGCGCGCGATCTGCAATTCTTCTCTCGCGGTTTCTTCCCCCGAGCATCGTTGCGCTGACACATTTCCCGGGTGAACAAAACACGGCGAAGTGCGCGGTGCTGTCGCTCAAGGATCTCTTCGTTGAATGCTCCAGCGACTCCCCGGATCACTTCGTAAAAGGCAGGCTATTCCAGCAGCTGCAGCTCGCATGGTTTCGCGATGATAAAAGCAAAGAAGCCGCGGAGAATGCAATCGTTGCCGCTCGACTTGCGACATTTCAATGGGGCGCGCCGTACCTTCCAAAAAAGTTCAGCGCCGAGGATTATTGCTGGACTCTCTTGAAGACATCGTTTGCCGGCGAGATTCGGCCCGAGACCGCTGTTCGCATTCGTGAGCTTCTGAATGCCCAGGCGCCCACGATGTTTCCAGTGTACGAGGCATTGCTTCAGAAAAAACTGGAAGATGATTTGTTACGTCAGGAAGATGGATCGTACTCGTTGGTCAACCCTCCCTCGCCCACTGAGAAAGCGCGCGTCGATGCATACTTTCGGCGAAGCAAAGCACGCGCGACGACGCGATGGGTAAAGCTCATCTGGCTGTATGATGGCTGGCTCGATTACCTGAGCAGAAAGATTGGTCGACGCGCGAATCACTCGATCGATCTAACACCGCAGGAGAGACGCTGGCCGTTTTTGTTCCTCTGGCCCAAGCTGATCCGTTACATCAACTCGCGTCGCTAGAGTGACAACTATAGACATGCTCGCGCTGGTACTCGTCGGCGGATTGTTGCTGACGATGCCGGTGTTCGCGATCGTCGCGCGCAATCGCGCACTCGACGCCGATGTTGCGCGACGGAGTCGCACCATCCTCCTTGGCCACTGGGTCAGAGACTGGTTGATGTGGGTCATCGGGCCGATCGAGCGTGGAATGGTGCGCGCAGGCGTCAGTCCTGATCTCCTGAATTACCTCGGCGTACTGTTTGGATTTGCCGCAGGTGTCGCCTTCGCATCCGGCATGCTCGCTGCCGCGGGGTGGCTCATCTTTCTCGGCGGAGTTGCCGACGTTTTCGACGGACGCGTTGCGCGAGCACGCGGGATTTCCAGTCAATACGGCGCTTTCGCCGATTCGACTCTCGATCGTTTCGCGGAATCCTTCACGTTTCTCGGGCTCGTTGTGTTCTTTGCGGCGTCTCCGCTTCTCGTTCTCGCAACCACTGCGGGCATCAGCGGGTCGTTGCTTGTGAGTTACACACGCGCTCGCGGTGAAGCTGTTGGAGTAAGCAACACCGCGGGAGTGATGCAGCGCGCCGAGCGGCTGGTGCTGCTGGGATTAGGAGGAATTCTCGATCCGTGGATTACATCGAGCAGAGGATGGGCTCCAGGAACGTTGCTCGGCGGGATCGTAGGGATAATTGCGATCGGCGCGTGGGGCACAGCGATCTATCGCACCTTCGCAATCGGGAACGAATTAAAGAAGCGATAGCCTCAGGCAGCTTTATTCTGTCGGAGCCAGGCTACCGTATCGCGCAACGTTTCGTCGGCCGGTCGCGGACGAAACTCGAGCTCTGACTGAGCATATAGCGAGCTGATTCCCCAACGGTGACCAGCCATCTCGATCACGACGGGGTCGGGCAACACGTGCAAATGCCGGCCTGTCAGCTCGTTCACCTTTGCCGCATACCAAAGGAGTTTTCCCGGAAGTGATTTCCATTTCGGGGTAATCCCGGCTGCGTTTGCAACGCGGCGAAAGAAGCCATCGAGCGACATTACGTGGCCGGGAAGATTGTACGAAGGTCGCGGAGAAGCCATCATCATCGCGCGCACCATCGCCTCTGCTACATCACGAATGTCGACAAAGTGCATCTCGCCCTTGAGGATAAATGGCAGTCGTCCTTCGAGCAGGCGAAGCACATTCGATGTAGATCGAAATCGATGGTCCCCAGGGCCAAGCATTACCGGCGGACGAAATACAACAAGCTCGACACCCAGCTTGTCAGCTAGCGCGCGTGCTTCCCGTTCAGCGCGGATCTTCGACGCGTAGTACGGCCACCCTGCAACCGTCGCGTCACAGTATGGTGCAGTCTCGTCCGGTACTGCGTCGGCGACCTTCGAACATCCAAGGACGCCGGACGATGATGCAAACACTATACGGCATTTCTTATCTGCGGCGACGCGAACCATGTTCGCAGTCCCCTCAACGTTTACGCGAATCATTTCTTCGGGTGATTCGCGAGTGTGTTTCACGATTGCCGCGAGATGAAAGATTCCATCTATCTGCGACAGCGGTGGATCGTTCTTCCATTGTTCAACGTCAAAGAGATCTCCTGTAACGAGTGAGACACTCGGAAAATCGCTCGTCCATGATTCACGCTTCCACGTAGAGGGATCGCGCACGAGCGCGACGATTTTGGCACGTGGACGAGTGCGCGTTAAAACCTCAAGAATGTGTCGTCCGAGAAAACCGGTTGCCCCGGTTATCAGATACGCCGGTTCAACCCCACTCACGACACCATTCGGCGGCGACTGGGAGATGCCACCCAGGCGCAGGCATTCCGATAATCGGCTAGATCCATCTTCCCTTCCACGCGCCGATACTTCCCTTCGTTGCACTCGAGCGCGCCGCGCTCGGCAAGATCATCGAGCGCACCTTCAACATCCGGATAGAATGCGCTGCGCACGCGACGTACAATGTCCTGCGGAGTGAACCATTCCTTTGCCGACATTTTTGCAACCGCATCGGCGACATTCTGGTAATCTCTGCAAATGGGCTCGAAAAGAGCGTCGACAATCAGGTTCGTGGCAGTGTCGTCAAATCGCTTTCCCTGCGGAAACCAGAAGGCATTTCTGCTCAGGTGCGACGCGATCGCAGGATTATCACCGGCACGATCGCGAACGTCAGCGTAAAAAAGGTGAATCCATTGACCAGTGAAAGTGCGGTCGATGAGCGGCGAAACTTCGATGTCCCCGTTCAGCTTGCTCTCAATGACAACACCGCCGCGAGTCGTGATTTCCTTGCGCAGCGCCGGCTGCTCGATCCCGAGCCCTGCGTATCGCTTGCAGAACGAGCGCAGATGGAACGTCGTCACAGCAGACTGTCGTTGAAGCTCGGCAACGAGGTCATGGCTCAGTGCCTTCACATCCGTCTCTGGATCGAGTCGAAGCGGAGTACCGCCACGGATGTGAATTCGTCCGAGCTTCACTTTGCCCTTGATCAGGCGAACCAGCCAACTGCCGAGCGCTGCAAGACCGCCGTGATGTTTTCCGTGGCCCTCGAGCTCTCGCAAAAATCCCTGCTCTTCGGCAACGCGGTCGTAGCTGATCGAGAGAGGCATCACAACAGCGGGTCGTCCGGACTGCTGCAACGCGCGAAGAATCCCACGTTTTGGTTCCAGGAATCGACGCGATCTGCTGCGCGCACCTTCGACATAGAATTCGAGCGAGTGACCCGCATCGACAAGCTCGATGATTTGCTTTGTCAGCCGCGGATCTGCCTTGCCGAGTCCGCGGCGGATATAGAAGGCACCCGCGCGGCGAAGGATTGGTCCGACCAGTGGAATTCGCGAGAAATCGTCGGTCGCCGCAACCTGCGGCAATTTCAACCCGAGTCCCGGATGCGCAAAACAAAGCAGGGACGTGACAAGAAAATCCATATAGCTGCGATGGCTCGGCGCAAGAACGATCAAATCACCTTCACGAGCGTGTGTAACCGCTGCTTTGATCTCCGCTTCGCTAAACGTGATCTCCACTTCCGCTGCACGAAGAACTTTCCGGAGAAAATACGCGAACGCGCGAGCAGTCCAATTACCCTGCGGTTGCTTGATGGCCCAACCGATATCGGTGCCGTGCATTCGAAGCGGAGCTTCACGCGGATTTCTCTTTAGCAGATGCTCCGAGATTCCGTGGGAAACGGAATCGAGATACGACTCGAGGTTGAATCCTTCCAGTGGTGCAAATGCTGTTCGGAAATCGAATGTGTGGCTGACGAAGTAATAGAACGCTTCATTCAAATAGCGCAGCACATACGCAACGCGGTCGATCTGTCTCTCGGCTTTTTGCTGCTTGGTGAGACGCATCGCGAGCTTGGCCGCTTGAACGGGTACGTAGTGATAAACCCATTCATTGAAGCGAAATGATGCTTCGGAATCACCGACGTAGGCCCAGCGTGCTTCCTTGTCGTGAGGATGCGCGCGGAAAAACCGCTCGTGTGTGTATGCGAGATCTGCTACCAACCCGCTGTTCTCTAAACCGGCAACTGCATGTCGTACCACGAACGGTTGTTGAATCGCAGAATCGAATCCGCATGAAATGATTCTGTCTGCGACGTCGTCGCAGGGAATAACGTCGAGATGTGAATGCGGATCGACGCGTACTACTTTCAGGTGTCCTGCGCCAAGCATCGCGACGAACCCTGCGTATGCTGCGCGGCTGTCGATCCATCCCGGGAATGGATATCTCCGGCACGCCGACACAATGCTCGGACGAGCGATCGTTACCGGAAGATTTCCACGACGCTTCTCTATAAGAATTTCAGCGATGCACTTTGTGAACGTGTAGGTGTTCGCGTGGCCGGTCTGTGCGAGCAAAGCTTTCTCATCTGCCTTTCCTGCTCGAATCGTTTCATAAACCGCTTCAGCATCGAACGGCAAATTGACCAGTTTTTCTTCGACAGGAACGTTGTCACCCGGGTGCGGTGTGACATAAGCCGTGGAAACCTGAACCAGGCGCTCGAGCTTTTGACAACCTTGTCCGAATGTAAGAACTCGGAGCGCGCCAGTGATGTTGATCTCCGTTGCATCTGCAACTGGCAACCCGAAGTCGACTGACGCAGCGCAGTGCAGAATGTGCGTGAGATTGTTCTGAAGTGTCTCTGTATCCGATGCGGAAATGCCGAGCCCTTCGTGGCGCATGTCGCCGGCAATTGATTCAACGTAGTCACGCCAACCTGGCTTCAACCGGGAGAAGCACGGAGACTTCGCAACGTCCTGCTCGAACCGGTCGCGCGGAGATTTTGTTTTTCGCGAACGAATAAGCAGATACACGCGCTCGATGCCGAGCTCTTCGCGGCGGCGCATCAGCTCCTCGAGCACGACTTTGCCTACAAAACCGGTAGAGCCGGTGAGAAGAACGTGCGCGCCCGACGATCTCGGTGTAATCATCGAGTGGGCGGGGATGTGTGATTGTCAGTCAACGGTTGCTGCGCGGCGAAAATTCCCTGAGGATCCAGCGCCGCCTTCATGCTCTCGCGCCACGCCACCATCGCCGGAGACATGATGTCTCTCACGAACGGCAAACGCAGTTTCCCGACACCGTGGTGATGTGAGATCGATCCGCCCGCTGCAATGACTTCCTTTCGCGCTTCTGCTTCGATCTCATGATAGTCGCCGACAGGATCGCTTACCCCCTTGGAGTAAAACGCCATGTAGAAGTAAACGCAGCAGCCTGTCTCGTATAGCTGGGTAACGCGACAGGAGACGAACGGCCGTCCAGGGAGCTTCCGTTCATCATGCGCCTCATAGATGCGCCGTTTAACTCGCTCGATCAGCTCCTGCGCCTGGCTCCACGGCACGGAGGTCTCAAAAGACTCTCCCAATATATCGTGTCTGAGGACGAAATCACGAATGTAGGCGATCCCGAAAGTCAGCAGATAACCGCGTTTGCCATTCTCTGCCCCGCCTTTGCGCCCGTGATGCTTCTTCGCCAGATCATAAACGCGTTTCTCCTCCCGTTCTACGTCCGCTCGCGACCCTTCGAACACCAGCGTCACCGCAACCATTTTTTGCGGATCAAATCCCAGAGGCCCAGTAACCAGCCATCGCTCGGCCTTGCTCTTCAGTTTTTTCGCGCCCGAAGGCGCGGGCTTCAACGCCTGGCCGAACTGAAACTGCAAATTGTCCACCAGTCGAACGCTCGCTGGAAGTTTTTCCTCCTGAGCGAGGTCGTACATGAACCCGAGGCCTTCCTCGAACGTTTTGAAAATGATCGACCCGTAACGTTGCTCTTCCGGCAGCGGAAACAGTTTCACCACCGCGGAAGTAACGATCCCGAGAGTCCCTTCACTTCCGATCATCCACGTTTTCGGATCCAGACCGATGCTCTCGCGCGGGACAACCTGCGCACGCTCGAGTTTTCCAGCGGCAGAAATCACGGTTACGTCGAGCAGAATGTCCTCGATGTTTCCGTATTGATTCTTTTTCATTCCGCTCGCATTCGTCGCAATCCATCCGCCGAGCGTGGAGAGCTCAACGCTGTCGGGCTCGTGGCCCATCGTGAGACCGTACTCAGCAAGCTGCGACTGAATCGTTCGCCCGGCGGCGCCAGCCTGAATCTTCGCCATTCGATTCACCGGATCGATCCACTCGATGCGACTCATCCGGCTCATGTCCACTGCAACGATAGCCCTCTTCTCGCACGGCAAGCACCGCAATGCCTCGGTGACGTTGGTCCCTCCACCGTACGGCATGAGGACAACGCCTGTTTCTATCGCGGCATCGACGAGGCCCATTACCTGCGTCTCGTCTGCGGGATAGACCACGTAATCGGGAACGCGGGGGAACCCCGTCGTTTTGAGCGCGTTTATTTCCGAGACAGTATGACCATGTCCATGACGAAGCCGGACTTCAGCGCGAGTGGTGATTTGATCCGGCTCGAGAAATTTTTTCGCAGCCGCAAGAAAGTGGGGAGCCTCTTTGGGCTCGTCGACACGCGGAGGGTATCCGCTCCGCTCTTCGGCCTCAATGGGAAAATCGATTCCGACAACAGTGCGGAACCACGGGAGCAGATTGGGCAACACTTCACCGCTCAGGCCCGGATATCGGTGTCCTGTGACGGTGATCGCGCCTTCGGCATTGACGGTGAAGGAAGTATCGGCAAAACCCCACTCGTTGGCGCTCATATCGTCCTCGGCGCGAGGCTCGAGCGCCGGAGGATAAATCCGCGCTGCTGTGAGGACGGGAATGCGTCGGGCGTTACTGCTCAGTGGGTCTCTCCAATGCGGAAGGAATACGAGCGGAAATTGCTATTCGATGAGTATACCGTTCACTTGGACTCGATGAAAGCCAGCGCCCAGGAGTACGCATTAGTTTGCGATAATCATTCCTTTACTTCGTACGCATGAACTGGCTGCAAAACCGAAAGCTTCGCTACAAGAATCAGCGGATTGTCGCATTCGAAGAGATAAGAGATCGGGCGCGTACGGGGGACATCATTCTCTTCCATAAGACGACGCGAAAGGGATTGGTGGAGACTCTCGAGGTGGACGTCCTGTCGCCAATGGTGTTCGACAAAACCGAGTTCCGCCATTGTGGCATCGTAGTTCGCCAGGATGCGGGTCTCTTCGTCATGGAATGCGCTGATCAGCTGCACTCGGGCCACAACGACGCGATCTACCTTACTGAGGGAACCGGCATCCGCATGGTTCCCATCGACGCATTGCTGACTGCGTACAATCGAGATAACGGCGATCCGCACTTCGGCATCAAGCACATCACCGAGGAAATTCCTCGCGAGAACATCGCTGCTTTCGTGCGGGAATATAGCCGGGTGAATTATTTGAAGATCCACAAGATCATCACCGTTCTCTTGTCCCATCTCGTTCTGCCAAAAAACATTTACAATCGAATCGCAAAACGTTTCGAGAACGAAATGATGTGCTCGGAGTTCGTTCACAATTTCCTGAATCGAAGTGGCGTGCTGCGTGACTATCCGTCGAAGCTGTTCATGCCTTACTACATCGAGAATGATTCGCGCTTCAAGGAGCTCGAGATCGTGAAGTACTCTGACATCGTACGGTTTCGATATACGCCAGCGGCAGCGCAGGGTGCGGCTTGAACGAGATTATCGGCGAACACTATCGCATCGACAGACAGCTTGGTCGCGGCGGGATGGCGACAGTCTATCTCTGCACCGATACGCGGCTCGATGAGCAGGTTGCGGTGAAAGTTCTTCTGCCCGAGCTGGGCGATGCTGTGACACTGGAACGATTCGATCGGGAAGTCGCATTCGCTTCTCAGCTCAAGCATCCGCGAATTCCTGAAGTGCTGACGTCCGGTGCAATCGGGAATGTTCCATTCTATGTAATGCGGTATGTGAAGGGCGAGCCGTTGCGGAATCGCATTCGTCGCGATGAGCATTTGCCGATCAAGGATGCCGTCGACATTGCGCTGCAAGTCATCGACACGATGGTGTACGCGCACAATGCGGGAATTCTGCATCGCGACATCAAGCCGGAAAATATTCTCGTTTCGGATGACGGAGTTCACGTTCTGGATTTTGGAATTGCGAGAGCAATCGAAGAGGCGGGCGGCGAAAGATTGACGGCGACGGGTCTCACGGTCGGAACGCCTACATATATGAGTCCCGAGCAGGTGCTTGGACTGCGCGATCTCGATGCGCGGAGCGACATCTACGCACTCGGCTGCGTTCTATATGAGATGCTCGCAGGGGTTCCGCCTTTTGATGGTCCCAATCGTCAAGCGATTCTTGCGCGCCGTTTCGCTGCGCCGCCAACTCCCATACGCAGGTTACGTCCAGAAATTCCCGAAGCCATTGAGCGTGCTCTCGACAAAGCACTCTCGAAGGATGTCGAACCGCGTTTTGCGACTGCCGCTGAATTTGGGGATGCGTTGCGACGTGCAATGCGATCGAGTGCAGCTTGACTGAAAGGGGATTTACCGGGAACTAACCAACTACTCAGTTTGCGGGTTCGGAGATTTCAGTTTTTCAGTTCGGCGATTTCAGTAGCATTGCCGCAGCGACCGATCGGGGCGGAATTCTTTGTCGAGATTCGGCGAATTCTTTGTGAATGACGTCGAAGAATTCTTGGAGACGATGGTCAGAGAAGTGCGTGATGCGTCGCCGCGGCAATGCTACTGAAAACGGCGAACTGAATAACTGAAATCTCCGAACCCGCAAACTGTAGCATTAGTTTGCAAAACTCATCGCCAGACCAACACGATCTTACCAAAATTCGAATTTGTTTCCATGAGCTTGTGCGCGTCCCGAATCTCAGTGAAGTCAAACACTCGATCGACCACAGGTCGCACCTTCTGACTTTCAAGTAACGGAACAACCTTCGCCTCGAACTCCCGCGCGACAGCAATTTTTTCTTCGATTTGCCTCGCACGAAGAACAGTCCCGGTGATTTGAATTCGCTTGTTGAGAATCATCCCGAGGTCGAGATCGGCAGATCGTCCCGCGGTAAGTCCAACCAGAATCAGGCGACCACGCAAGGAAAGAGTCTTGATGCTGTTCGCGAGATAGCTTCCCCCGACAAGGTCGAGAATTGCATCGACTCCCCTCCCACCAGTCGCTTCTGCAACCCGCTCGGGCCAACCCTCGTCCAAGCTGTCGATGCCGATATCCACTCCGAGCTCGCGCGCACGGTCGAGTTTTTCAATCGAGCGAGAAGTGCCGATTACGGTTGCACCAGCCACGTGGGCGAGCTGTGCGGCAGCGGTTCCAACTCCACTGCCCACCGCGTGAATCAAAACGGTTTCGCCAAGCTGGAGATGCAACTGCCGAAAGAGTGCGTCGTACGCAGTGATGAATACTTCGGGAATGGCACCCGCTTCCGCCCACGTGAGCAACGCCGGAACGGCGATCGCCTCGCGCTCATGAACGATCAGATACTCAGCATGCGCACCGCCCCCGGTGAGACCCATCACGCGTGCTCCAATCGGCCACATCGTCGCGCCGGGTCCGAGCGCCTCGACTTCTCCGGCGTATTCCATCCCGGGTATATCGGCAGGCGCACCCGGCGGCGCAGGATACACTCCGCGCCTCTGTTGCAAATCCGCTCTATTGAGCGCCGAAGCGTAGACCCTTACCCGGATCTCGCGCGCGCCCGGGTCGGGAAGCGGCCTCTCCTGCATCTCGAGAACTTCCGGCCCACCGCCGGACGTGATGACAATCGCTCGCATGGCTTCTATTGACTGTGGCAACGCACGGTTCGACCTTTCGAGCCTGATTTGAATTTGCCGGCTCGGCTCGCTCGAAATCGACGATCGTCAGACCCGGCAATCAAGCCTGTTCGCGACATTTGACGACATATCTTCTTCGGCGAGACAGATGACGAGGCCCGGCGCCGCTAAACCGTAAGCCCCATCGATGGAAACTGTACTCGAGCAGTTGCGAACAGCTTTGGGAGAGCGTTACCGGGTCGAAAGTGAAATCGGCCGCGGTGGAATGGCGACTGTCTATCGCGCCCAGGATCTCCGCTTCGATCGCCCCGTCGCGATAAAAGTCCTCAGTCCCGACGCCAGCTCCGCAATCAGCAACGAGCGTTTTGCGCGTGAGATAAAGATCTCGGCGAAGCTGCAGCATCCGAACATTCTGACTGTGTTCGATTCCGGCGAAGTCGGCGAGCTGCTGTACTACGTGATGACGTTCGTTGATGGTGAGTCTCTCCGCGCAAAGATGCGACGAGAGACGTATCTGCCGATGGAAGATGCAATTCGAATCACATGCGCGGTTGCAGATGCATTGAGCTATGCGCATGAGCAAGGAATCGTTCATCGCGACATTAAACCAGAAAATATTCTCCTGCGGGGCGAACACGTTCTGGTCGCCGATTTTGGAATTGCGCGCCTTACGGAAGCGAGTGAGGGCGAAGCCCTAACTGCAGTTGGAATGTCGCTTGGCACCGCCGCATACATGAGCCCCGAACAAGCTTCGGGCGACGTTGTCGATGCGCGCAGTGACATCTACTCCCTCGGGTGCACGCTGTACGAAATGCTCGCGGGACAGCTGCCGTTCACTGGTCCGAATCCAATGGCGATCGCTGCGCGGCGGATGATGGAGCCAGTCCCACCGATTCGAATTGTTCGGCCCGCTGTGCCCGAACAGCTCGAGGCAGTTGTGATCGCGTCGATGGAGCGCGTTGCAGCCGATCGCTTCCAGACGATGGAAGAGTTCAAGCGCGCGCTGCTCGGCGACGCGAGCACGATGTCGATGACGGCGCAGCGTTATGCGCCCGCGTATCTCACTGCGTCGCGCATGACCGCGGGGATGCCTGCTCTCGAGCAGCCGAAGAAGAAGCCCAACTATCTGATGTGGGGCGGCATCGCGGCGGTAGTGCTTGCAGCGCTGGGGTTTGCGGGCTGGAAGCTCACACACAAGGGAGCGGGAGTTCCTTCAGATGCGAATCGGCTAGCCGTTCTCTACTTCGCTGACGGAAGCAACGGATCCCTTCAATACCTCGCCGACGGTCTTACCGAGTCGCTGATCGATCGATTATCCACGGTAGCTGCGCTCGATGTGAAATCGAAAGATGCTGTTCGACCGTTCCGCGGAAAAAGCGTCTCGGGCGACAGCGTTGCGAGAGCACTTGGCGTTGGAACGATTGTCCGCGGTCTCATAGATCGCGAAGGAAGCAAGCTCGGACTTACGGTTCGCCTTGTCGACGCATCCGACGCAGAGATCGATCGGAGAAAATTTGACGTCGACACCGCAAACATCGTAAAGTCGCAGGATGCAATCGCAGTTCAGATTGCGAATTTTCTTCGCGAACGTGTCGGCACTGATATCACTCTTAAATCAGATCGTGCTGCCGCATCGAACAGTCAGGCATGGACACTGCTCGAGCGCGCTCGAAAGCTGCGAAAAGACGCTGATTCACTTAGCGGCGCAGGCGCGAAGGACGTTGCAGTCACGACCTTAGCGAGTGCGAATAACCTGCTCGCACAAGCGCGCACTCTCGATCCCCAATGGGTGAAAGTCCCTGTCGAGCGAGCTCGCGTGATGCTGACGAAAGCCCAGCAGCTCATCGATGCGCCGACAAAGATGGCGCCGGCTGTCGACTCCGGAATCGCCTACGCTGATTCAGCCCTGGCACTACAGCCCAACAATCCGGACGCACTCGAATTAAAGGGCACTCTCCTCTTCGCGCGCTATTACCGCAACCTGGAACCAGACCCGAAAGCGCTAGCCAAAACATTCACTGACGCAGAGTCATACCTCACGCAAGCAGTGAATCTGAACAGCCACCAGGCGGGGGCGTGGGCACAACTGAGCGGTCTCTACTATTCAAAGCCTGACGTACAACAAGCCCTGACTGCCGCAAAGAACGCATACGACGCCGACGCGTACCTCTCATCCGCGAAGTCAATTCTCAAACGACTTTTCTGGGCGTCACACGATCTCGAACAATTCCCGGAAGCTTTGAGATGGTGCAGCGAAGGAAGGAAGCGATTCCCCACTGATCTCGATTTTACGACCTGCCGGCTATGGATGTATACGACTCCGAATCAAACCCCGGACATCGACAGCGCATGGACATATCGTAACGCTTACGTCGATCTCACCCCCGAAAAGAATCGCGAGTACGCAAAAAAGATGGGCGACATCCTCGTCGCGGGCGCACTCGTACGCGCCTCATTGCCGGATAGCGCCCGCCACGTCCTGGTGCATGCGCGCGCAACTCCGTCGCAAGATCCGACGCGAGAGCTCGAAGGGAACGAGGCAGTTATTCGTGTAATGCTCGGGGATTTCGATGAAGCAGTACGCCTGATTGCGGACTATCTGACAGTAAACCCCAGCCACCGCCGAGGCTTTGCGGCGCGCACCGGGTGGTGGTGGCGCGATATCCAGAGCTACCCGAAGTTCAAGGCGCTTCTAGCTGGGGCTCGCTGAGCGGGGCGCCCTCCGCAGACATCCCGCCCAAAAAGAACTCGCCGGAGTGCCGGAGTTTTTCGACGGCAATGTCATGCTCCACCTTGCGGCGCGTGGATTTGACACTAAGCCTTACAAGCATTCCTACTGCGACGCCCAAAGCGAAAGTGAAAGCTGCTAATCCCTTTTCGTTCGAGTAGGGCACGATGCTCCTCTGGGCTTGTGGTTTTGACCAGAACTGGGCCGAAGCGACTAGTGCATCAAGCTAGCCACTCGAGCAACAGCCACCTCAGAATACCCCGCGATCAGCTAATTCCAGATGAGTCGAGCCGCCATCGCTTCTTCGGCGACGTCGGTTAATCGCGGAGCTGGGTGGGCACCAATTTTGATTCCTGTCATCACTCTTGACCCGTCAAAGTGACTTCGGGGGCCCACGTGCGGTTAGCAGACTTTATCGAAAGCAATTCAGACCGGATAGTGAGAGAATGGGTCAAATTCGCCTCCACAAGAGGTGATGCCGCGCAATCAATGGATGAGGTTGCTCTACGTGACCACGCTCTCGCGATGCTCAAAACGATGATCGTCGATCTTCGCACACCACAGACCGACGCTCAGAAATCCGCGAAATCGAAGGGTGATGCGGGCTCACCCGCCGGCGGACCAGAAACTGCCGCCGAAATCCACGGCGCGGGACGGGCAGAAGATGGCTTTACGATTGGCCAAATGGTTTCTGAATATAGAGCGCTCCGGGCAAGCGTTATCCGTCTCTGGACCGAAGCGAAAGGGACCTTGGCCGCCGAGGACTTCGATGACTTGACGAGATTCAACGAAACGATCGACCAGGCAGTCGCCGAGTCGGTAAATCGATTCTCTGAAAATGTTGATCGCTCCCGCGACTTATTCGTGGCGATCCTCGGCCACGACTTGCGGACTCCTATCAGCGCAGTGATCACGGGATCCGAATCCCTGATTGAGTCTGGCGAGCTCTCGGAACAGGCTCGAACAATCACGGTCCGAACGCTGAATAGCGCACAGCGGATGAATCGGGTAGTCGCAGACCTTCTCGATTTTACCCGAGGGAAGCTTGGATCTGGATTGCAAGTTACGCCGGAAGAAATCGATCTGGGAAACGTCGTTCGCGGGGCAATCGACGAGTCAATGAGCGCGCACCCACGGAACGTGATTCAATTCTCAGCGTCGGGTGATTTGCGCGTCACCGGCGACCCTGAGCGACTGTCGCAGCTTCTCGCCAACCTCCTTATGAACGCCGTTCAGCACGGGGATGGCGAAACGTCGATCAACGTGACCGCTCTCGGCGAAGACAACGATGTGGTTTTGAGGGTCCACAATTGCGGCCTCCCAATTTCGCCTCCTGATCTTCGTGAACTTTTCAGCCCTTTTAAGAGGCTAAAATCCGAAAAGACAACTTCACCAGGTTCAAATGATCTCGGGCTGGGCTTGTACATCGCGGAGCGGATCGTAGCGGCTCATGGGGGGACGATCGACGTACGGTCTTCCGCTGAGGCGGGTACGCTTTTTACGGCGCGGTTGCCGCGCAACAGCGATGAAGGGATGAGAAATTAGAACGGACGGGGTGGGATTCGAACCCACGGTACGCTATAAACGTACACACACTTTCCAGGCGTGCGCCTTAAACCACTCGGCCACCCGTCCCATCACCGCTTCAGAACACCCGCAATCTTTCGAGCGCCAATCTACGCGAATCGGGGTACAAAAAGAGCGCCCCGTTCGCAAAAGAGCGCTAACGTTGAAGCAAGCGCATTCTAAGGGTTTAACACCGGAAATTGTAGCCGCTACATTTGTTTACCGGCGCAAATTGTGTTAAATTATATGCATATCGGCGGTAGTCTTCGCCCTCATGGAGTAACTATGAAAATGAAACGTAAGCTGCTCGGAATGGCCGCGAGCGTTGCAACAATGGCGCTGATCCTGAGCACCGTGACAAGAGCCCAAACAGGCAGCGGGCAACCGGGCGTCGCGATGTTGCTCTCGGCGGTCAGCTCCGCTGACGCGCAAATGAAAGCGCTGGCGATTGAAAAAGTCGCGCCGCAAGATGTTCACCTCGTGAACGTCGCGACGATTGCCAACGATGGCAACAGAGCGACGATCGCGCGCTCAATCGCAAAGAACACCGCAGCAATCGACTCGATGCGCGAATCGCTTCAGAAGAACGCGATCATCATGGGCGCACTTCGCGCCGGCGGTGTCTCAGTCGGTCAGGTGGTCGGCGTTGATGTCGACCACGGTGTCTCCGTCACCGTTTTCTATCAGTAAGCTTTCAGAGCAGACAAAAAAGGCTCGCCGATCGGCGAGCCTTTTTTATTTCTCAGGCGACGGACAGGGAGAGATTCGAACTCTCGATACCGTTGCCGGTATGCCGGTTTTCGAGACCGGTGCCTTCAACCACTCGGCCACCTGTCCTGGGTCTCGAAAAATATCGGGTCAAGGTGACCTGAACAATCGCTCGAATCAGATCGTTCTCGAATACGTGCGCATCGACTCGAAGAAGCCGGTGAGCATGACGCGACAGTCCTCCTCGAGCATTCCGCCCTGCACCTCCGGCGTATGATTCAATACCGGGTGACGAAGCAGATCACCAACCGAGCCGGCCATGCCCGCTTTTGAATCCCATGCGCCAAAAATCACCCGAGAAACTCTCGCTAGCACCATCGCACCCGCGCACATTGCGCACGGCTCGAGCGTGACGTACAACGTACAGCCGTCGAGACGCCAGCTGTCGAGCGCGCCGCATGCGTCGCGAATTGCAATCAACTCAGCATGTGATGTCGCATCCTGATCGCGAACAGTTCGATTGTTCGCTGCAGCGATGATTTTATCGCGACGAGTTATCACGGCTCCGATCGGAACTTCATTCTGTCGAATGCCGTCGCGCGCGATCGCGATCGCGTTCTTCATGAAGCGCTCGTCGATTTCTCGCCGAGTTAGCTGAGGAATTGTCACGCGGTCAGCGAGCGGCGCCCGCGCCCTCTCTCCTGCTCGCGCGAGGTGTAGTGCCATTTCCGCCTGCACCGTCACCATCTGTCGACACATGCGGGACATTCGTAAACGTGAGCTCGCCGTTGTCGTC
Source organism: Gemmatimonadaceae bacterium (assembly GCA_035525855.1). Lineage (GTDB taxonomy): Bacteria > Gemmatimonadota > Gemmatimonadetes > Gemmatimonadales > Gemmatimonadaceae > UBA4720. Next base: position 1,593 of record DATLDN010000192.1, on the reverse strand, counting down.
GATGTCTGCTTTTATTCTGTCCCCCTCGAGGAATCTTCCCTCGAGCACAGCGAGAGCAAGCGGATTTTGAATCAACCGCTGTATCGCCCGCTTCAGTGGACGTGCGCCGAGTGCTGAGTCGTAACCCGATCTTGCGAGGTGATGTTTCGCTGCGGGCGTGAGCTCGATCTGAAGCTTGCGATCACTGAGCAATTTCTCGAGCCGTTTGAGCTGCAACTCGATGATGTGCTCGATTTGCTCTTCACCAAGCGGTCGGAAGATGATGATGTCGTCGATACGATTCAAAAACTCTGGCCGGAAATGCTGCCTCAGCGCGTTCGTCACCTGCTTCTCGATTGCATCCCAATCTTCGGTACCATGCTCGAGAATGAACATGCTGCCGATGTTCGACGTCATGATGATCACGGAGTTTCGGAAATCCACAGTGCGTCCCTGCGAATCGGTGAGACGACCATCATCCAGAATCTGAAGCAGAATATTGAAGACGTCGGGATGCGCCTTTTCAATTTCGTCGAAGAGAACGACAGAATACGGTCGACGGCGCACTGCCTCCGTTAGCTGACCACCTTCGTCGTAACCGATGTAGCCCGGAGGCGCACCGATGAGCCGAGCGACGGCGTGCTTCTCCATGTACTCGGACATGTCGATGCGTATCATCGCCTGCTCGTCGTCGAACAGGAATTCTGCGAGAGCACGCGCAGTTTCCGTTTTTCCTACGCCGGTTGGCCCGAGGAAAATGAACGAGCCGATCGGGCGATTCGGATCCTGAAGTCCCGCTCGAGATCGACGCACTGCATTCGAAACAGCGCGTACGGCTTCCCCCTGCCCAACGACACGCGTTGATAGCACTTCCTCGAGACGAGTGAGACGCTCGCGCTCACCTTCCATCATCTTCGAGACAGGAATTCCAGTCCATCGCGCAACGATTTCGGCGACGTCATCCGCAGTCACTTCTTCCTTGAGAAACTGCCGACCACCTTCCTGCTTGCTTGCAAGCGTTAGCTCGACGTCACGCAGCTGCTGCTCGAGCTGGGGAATTGTTCCGTAGGTAATCTCCGCAGCTTTGCCAAGATCACCGCTTCGCGTAACCTGCTCCGCCTGAATGCGCGCTTCTTCGATCTGCTTTTTTATTTTGCCCACAGACCCCAGCGTTTCTTTTTCGTTCTGCCATTGCGTACGCATTGCATTCGATTTCTCGCGTAGCTCAGCAAGCTCCCGCTCGATTATGCTGCGACGCTCGACCGACGCCCCATCTCTTTCCTTCGCGAGTGCCTGTCGCTCGATCTCGAGCTGAGTAATTCTTCGCTCGACTTCATCTATCTCCTGCGGCATGGAATCGATCTCGATTCTCAGTCGCGATGCGGCTTCGTCAATGAGGTCGATTGCTTTGTCGGGAAGAAACCGGTCGCCGATGTAGCGATTCGATAGCGTGGCCGCGGCGACAATCGCGCCGTCGGTAATTCGAACGCCGTGATGAACTTCGTAGCGTTCTTTGAGTCCGCGCAGAATTGCAATCGTGCTCTCGACACTCGGCTCGCCGACATACACGGGTTGGAAGCGACGCTCGAGCGCCGCGTCCTTTTCGACGTGCTT
>DATLDN010000186.1:0-3550 GCA_035525855.1 Gemmatimonadaceae bacterium | reverse complement strand
CGTCAGTCCCAATACCATGGAAGCCCTGGAGCACAATCCTAAGAAGGACGATCCTCTACGAGCGCTGTTTCTTGCTGACAGGAAGGGGGCAGCGAAGCCGGAATGGACCTTCAACATGCTGGTGAGGCACGGCGTCCGTGCGTGCCTCGAATATGCGAAGAGCTTCGATCTGAAGCGCGCACGCTTGCTGTCCAACCCGGATTTGGCTCCGCACCTCGAGTTCGTTGATCTCGGAGGACACGGTTATGCGAAAGTCCGATTGTCGCCCAATGAGATGCGCACCGAGTTTGTCTGCATTCCGCGTCCCATTACACGCAGCGAAAGAGCGGACGGCGGGCCAATCAGGTATCGCGTATCGCACACTGCTCATCTGTGGAAGAGCGGAGAGCGCCCGCAGCTGAAGACATCGGTGCTCGAAGGCGACGTAGGACTTTCGATTTGACGGACTCGTTTACCTGATCGCCCACCCGCTCTCACGCACAATCGTCTCGTTGTCAGCATCGGTTAGAAGTCGCCGTAATGCGGCGTGCTTGTCGGTCGCACGATCGTAGTACGCGCGAGCTATGCGATATCCAACCCAATACGATAGATCGCCGGGCTTGTCGGGCGTACCAACGCCGCTGTACAGCCAGCGCTTCTTTACGTCGGGATCAGTGGAGAGCATCTGTGCACTGAACTCCCGCTCGATCTGCGCCTCCTTACCTCGCGTCCATAGCTTGAGGTGATCGTTCGATACCTCTCCTGAGATGAGCTCGGCAACCAGCTCCGCCACTCCTTCGCGCATCGCATCGTCGAGCACTGTCTCGTACTTCTGATTACGCTGACTTGCATGTGCAATCTCGTGTGCGATGAGATGGCGCAGACGATGATCGAGCCGCAGCGGTGAGGGCGCATTCGCGCGACACACAACCTCTACTCCTATGATCACGCCTGCATCAGTCGCGGTCCCGCCGGAATTGTTTGCGCCGATCACCATCGTGAGATTCGGTATCGTCGCCTCGGGATAAATCCGCAGGAACTTCCGCATGTCGCGTTCGAATGCGGGCCGCACCTTCGGAAGACTTTGCGAACATTTCCGCGCGTCAGCATAGATCGCGGGATTCTGTGCGACGATCCGCGCCAGGCGCTTTCCCGAAATGATCCTGTTGGGAATAAAATCGTGCAGTCCCGGACTGCCAGTGTCGATGTACTCCTTCTGGAGACGAGCTGAATCAGGATGTCCTCCGGCGGCGTCGTAGATTGCATAGAATCGCGCGACGTCTGAGTATTCAAAACGCGCAGGAAGTGGCGACCCGCTTTGCGTGGTGGCGCACGCTGTTAAAGCACACAGTGCGGCGGTGGAGATTGCTTTATCGATCATTGATTTGAGGATCTCGGAGAGGTCACAACGCTGGCTCTTTGACTGCGACACATTGTGATGGGTTTGAAACCGCTTTTCCACTATGACGACACCTAAACCCGAGCTGCCCGTGCGCCTGTTCAAGGATGACGCGGCATGGGAAGCCTGGCTCGCCAGGCAGCACGCGAAGTCCGTTGGCGTCTGGTTGCGGATTGCTAAGGCAGCGTCGAACGTCAAATCGGTGTCGTACGCCGAAGCGCTCGATGTTGCGCTATGCTATGGCTGGATCGACGGGCAAAAGAAGAGTTTCGACAATTCGACCTGGCTCCAGAAGTTCACGCCGCGCGGCAAGCGGAGCATCTGGTCCAAGATCAACCGCGAGAAAGTGCAGCGCCTCATCGAGAGCGGGCGCATGAAATTACCCGGACTAGAGGCGGTGGAAGGCGCGAAGGCGAACGGTCAGTGGTATTCCGCATACGACTCGCATCGAACCAGCGAAGTGCCCGATGACCTTCAGCGCGCGCTGGACGCACATCCAAAGGCGAAAGCATTTTTCGCGACACTGAACAGCGCGAACCGATACGCAATTCTATTTCGGATTCAAACAGTGAAAAAAGCCGAGACGCGCGCGAAGAAAATTCAACAGTTCGTTAGTATGTTGGAGCGGCACGAGGTGATCCACTCGTAGCGAGCGCACTCTGTATCTGCGCTAGCGTAAGTGCTCGCTGCGTTAAGCTGACACATCCCGATGACACGCATGAACCATTTCTAACTGCTGCTTACACGATCGACTGTTGGTCATCTGCCAATGGGTTCGCAGCGGGAAGAATCTCGCTACGGCGCGAAATACAGTGCGGATCGCGCGCACGGATGAGGGCGCGCACAAGTCCGCAAGAAATGTCAAATTACGCGCATCACCACTGTGCTGGAAACGAACAATGACTCGCGTGCGCGTGCACAACTTTACAATTTCGCTCGACGGTTACGGCGCCGGCCCACTCCAGACTCGCGAGACTCCTCTCGGCGTCGGTGGTGAAGCTTTGCACGATTGGTTCATTCGGACCCGCACCTTCCAGAGCATGCTTGGTAAGACCGGGGGGATCACCGGCGTCGATGACGATATCGCGGCGCGTGCGGGGAAAGGCGTCGGTGCGTGGATCATGGGCCGCAACATGTTCGGCCCCATTCGTGGTGAGTGGCCCGATGATGCATGGCGTGGCTGGTGGGGGAAAAACCCGCCGTACCACGGGCCGGTATTTGTTTTGACGCATCACGCGCGCGCGCCGATCGAGATGGAAGGCGGCACAGTGTTCCATTTTGTCACCGAAGGACACCGCGCAGCGTTCGATCGAGCGATGGAAGCAGCGGGAGGAAAGGACATCCAGATCGGCGGCGGAGTGTCGACAGTCCGTCAGTATCTCGAAGCGGGTGTCATCGACGAGCTGCACGTCGCGATTTCGCCGATACTGCTCGGGTCCGGCGAGCATCTCTTTTACGGGCTCGATCTCAACGCGCTGGGCTATGCGTGCACATCCCACGTGCCGAGCACTACCGCGACACACCTCATACTTACAAAACGTCGGTGATCCAGCGCGGAGAGATTGCGTCGTTCGAGGAGAGTTGATGCTGCGCAGTATCGCACTCTTGATCGCCACCCTGCTGGCGGCGCCGGCCTTGGCGACATCGCAGCAGCCCGGGGGAGAAAGACTCTTTTACGTTACCAGCTCGCTGGACGCCATCGACAGCTTCGAGAAGAATGCGCGCAGTGTCTCCATCATCGGGCCGCAAAGCTATCGCGTCGATGCGGAAGGGAATCTGACTGGCCAGGTGCCGGCATCAATCATCGCGATTGCAAAAAAGAACAATGTTCCAGTAATGCCGTTGATAGTAAATCCGGGCTGGAACCTCGAGCTGTTTCACAAGCTCGTGAACAACTCTGGTTCGCGTGCAAAGATGATCGCCTCGATGGTTTCGCTCGGAAAGCAGCAGGGTTTCTGGGGGTGGCAGTTCGATTTCGAACAGATACACGTGAGCGATCGTGATTCGTTATCGCGCTTCTATCGCGAAGCGGCTGACGCGTTGCATGCGAACGGTATGAAACTCTCGATCGCGGTATATCCTGATCCCGGCGATCTGCAGAACGCGTCGGAGTATCACACGTGGCTGTGGGATTACCTCGTGGGTGCGTATGACCTGAAGGCGCTTGCTGAT
>DATLDN010000080.1:0-20714 GCA_035525855.1 Gemmatimonadaceae bacterium | reverse complement strand
ACAGCGGTAGAACCAAGACGACACCGAAGCACCGTGTTTCGGTGCTTCGGTGTCGTCTTGGTTCTACCGCTGTCTAGTACCGGTACATTTCCGATTTATATGGTCCCTCTTTCGGAACTCCGAGATACTCCGCCTGATCCGTAGTCAGCTCGGTCAGCTTCACTCCGAGTTTCCCAAGGTGCAGTCGCGCGACTTTCTCATCCAGCTTCTTCGGAAGAGTGTAAACGCGCTTCTCATACTTACCGGCATTCTGATGCAGCTCGATCTGCGCCATCACCTGATTCGAGAAGCTCGCTGACATCACGAAGCTCGGGTGACCCGTCGCGCAGCCAAGGTTGAGCAGTCGTCCCTCAGCGAGGATCATCACGCTGTGACCATCGGGGAAAACGTATTCGTCGTATTGCGGCTTGATGTTGATGCGCTCGACACCGCGCATCTTCTTGAGGCCGGCCATGTCGATCTCGTTGTCGAAGTGACCGATGTTGCCGACGATCGCCTTGTCCTTCATGCGCGCCATGTGCTGCGCAGTGATGATGTTCTTGTTGCCGGTTGCAGTAACGAAGATGTCGGCGGTCTCGACAACATCTTCGAGCGTCGTGACCTGATAGCCTTCCATCGCCGCCTGAAGTGCGCAGATAGGATCGATCTCGGTAATGATCACGCGAGCGCCCTGGCCCTTCAAAGCCTGCGCGCAGCCTTTGCCTACATCCCCATAGCCACAGACAACCGCGACTTTTCCGGCGAGCATCACGTCAGACGCGCGCAGAATTCCGTCAGTGAGTGAATGACGGCAGCCGTAAAGATTGTCGAACTTCGACTTCGTCACCGAATCGTTCACGTTGATCGCGCAGAACAACAGCTGTCCGGCTTCCATCATCTGATAGAGTCGGTGCACGCCCGTCGTCGTTTCCTCGGAAACGCCGCGAAGGTCCTTCGACATCGTCTGCCAACGCTTCGGGTTCTTCGCGTATTCCGTTCGGAGAAGATCGAGAATTACGCCGTACTCTTCCGAGTCACGGTTCTCATCGAAATCAGGAACGCGTCCCGCCTTCTCGAACTCTACTCCCTTGTGAACGAGCAGGGTTGCATCGCCGCCGTCATCGAGAAGAAGGTTGGGCCCTGACCCGTCAGGCCACACGAGTGCCTGATCGGTGCACCACCAATACTCCTCGAGCGTCTCGCCTTTCCACGCATACACCGGAGTGCCCTGTGGATTCTCGACTGTTCCATTCTTGCCGACGACAACTGCAGCTGCAGCGTGATCCTGCGTCGAGAAAATGTTGCACGATACCCAGCGCACATCTGCGCCGAGGTCGACGAGTGTCTCGATCAGAACGGCGGTTTGCACCGTCATGTGGAGCGAGCCCATGATCTTTGCGCCGGCAAGCGGCTGCTGACCCTGGTATTCCTCGCGGAGCGCCATCAATCCCGGCATCTCGTGTTCGGCAAGCCGGATTTCCTTTCTTCCGAACTCGGCGAGTGAAAGGTCGGCGACCTTGAACGCAGCGCGGCCACCTTCCATCGAGAATCTTCCCGATGAGGTGCGCTCTTTCCTTTGGGTTTGTACTCTCGGTTCAGCTACGCTTGTCACGATTGGTTCCTCTGTTATCCGATGATTGAAAGATATCCAGCTTCTCAGGCACTAAGTGCGAACGGCGCAGGACTTCCTGTCGCATCTGAGTCGAGCTCAGTGGACTGAGTCGCGCGCACTCTCCGCGCAACGGCGGTGAACAACGATGGTCCCTTAGCCGATTCGTCGGCGGGGAGTGGGTGGTAACGTCCGCCACCAAATCCAGCGGAATCGAACAATGATGACATCTGCTCTTCTGCAAAGCCGCGCCACACGTGACCCATGCGATCGAGCAGATCCTGGCGGTCATGCGGCATCATGTCGACGACAATCACACGGCCACCGGGTTTGAGGACTCGATGCGCCTCTGCGACTGCGAGCTCCGGCTCTACGACGTAATGCAGCACGAGGAAGAGCAGGGCAACGTCGAGCGATTCATCCTCGATCGGCAGCGCCTCGAGCTCGCCGCTTCGCACGCTAACGTTGTCGAAGGATGCTAGCCGTCGTCTCGCGGAGCTGATCATCGCTGCTGAATCATCGACCGCAATTACGCTCCCCGCAAAAGGAGCGACGATTTCACTCAGTTGGCCCGTTCCGCATCCGAGATCACCTACCTGCCACGATTCATCGATGAGTCCGAGCAGTCCAACAATGTCAGCGCGTGTGCCGAAGAGCTCATTCCTCAATCGATCCCACTGACCCGCGGCAGACGAAAAGAATTTCTGCGATCGGGTGCGCCGATGGGCAAGAACCGTTTGAACGCGCCGAGCATCCTGCGCAGCTGCTGATGTCGCGATTACCTGCTCACGGACAAGGTGCCAAAGCCGGCGCACTGACGGATCGAGCTTTTCAGCCATCCGGTACTGCCTACTCGTGCCTTCGGGGCGGGAGATCACCCAGCCTTCGTCGCCAAGGGTCTTGAGGTGCCGGCTGACGGTGGACTGGGGGAGCTGGAGGACGGATTTGAGCTCGTTGACTGTGAGCTCGTGCCTCTCGAGTACGAGTAGCATACGGCTTCTCGTCGTATCGGCGAGTGCCGTCATGCGGTCGAAGATTTCTGGCGTGTGAGAGATATGCATCCGTATATCCGGATATAAGGATGCTTAACTTCGAGCCGCGTGTCAAGCGGTTCAATGACCCCAATTGATCAAACCCATTCGGTTTTGGGTCAATAGTTCTCGGTGGTCGGCCAGCGGGTTTTCAGTTTTGTGCCGACGACTGGTTACTCGAGAGCCGAAGGCCGAGAACCATTGACTGAAAACTCAATGGGTAATTCCGGTTACGAGCCATGGACGCCTGAGTGGTTGCAATGGACGCTTTATAACACAAAGTACTTGTCAGCATAGATAGAATCAGCTATAATGCAGTTCGGACGGTCCGCAGCACGATTTCCACGGTCTATATTTGAGCATGTCCTTCGAGAAGAATCTCAAGCGGTTAGAGGCCATCGTCGCCCAGCTCGAAGACCAGCGCCTCGAGCTCAATGAGGCCCTCGGCCTCTTCGAAGAGGGCATCGAGCTCCTCAGACAGGCTTCCGGTGAGCTTGGCGAAACTGAATCGCGCGTCAAAGAGCTCATCGAGCGCGCCGACGGCGTACTGGAGCTACGGGATCTCCGCGTCTAGCACCGCTGCGATGCTGCCACTCGAGCTTCGCGCGAGCGTCGAATCGGCTCTTCCCAGAAGCGTCGAACCCCGACTTTCTGTCATCCCCAATGGAATTGCGGCCCCGATCCGCTACTCCCTCGAGGCCGGCGGAAAAAGAGTTCGAGGCATGCTCGTTCTTGCAGCATATCGTGCCGCCGGTGGACGTGGAGACGCATCGGGTCTCGCCGCGGCAATCGAGATCATCCACGCATACTCGTTGCTTCACGATGACTTGCCGTGCATGGACGACGACGATGTCCGCCGCGGACAACCGACCGCGCATCGCGTCTTCGGAGTTCCGGCAGCGATGATCGCCGGCGCAGCGATGATTCCAATCGCCGCACGCGTTGCATACGATTCCGCGCGAGCGCTCAAGTTGCCGGGCGACACCTGCTGTACGATAGTTAAGGTGTTGATGCGGGCTGCGGGCGCCGGAGGAATGATCGGGGGCCAAATGCTCGATCTCGAAGCTGAGGGAGAGGCGAATGCGCTTACGCGCCCCGACCTCGACGCAATTCACTCCGCAAAGACAGGAGCCTTGATCACTGCTTCGCTCGAGATCGGCGGTTTGGCGGCCCAAACGTCATCCGAAAATCTGAACGCGCTGACGCGCTACGGCTCGCGCATCGGCCTCGCGTTTCAAATCATGGATGACGTGCTCGACCTCACATCATCGACCGACAGAATGGGAAAGATTACTGGCCGCGATGTCGCACTTGGAAAGAGCACTTATCCGGGACTCCTCGGCGTGAACGACGCGACAGCCGGTGCAGGGCGACTGGTTCGCGAAGCTTGCGACGATCTGAGCGAGCACGGGCTACTTTCAAGCGAGCTCAGGGAAATTGCCGGCTTCATCGTGTCGCGCAATCATTGAACGATATTTGACGTAATGACGATACTCGACAGCATTCATTCACCCGCTGATCTCAAGTCGCTCACGAACGACGAGCTGCGTGAGCTGAGCGCCGCAATTCGTGAGCGGCTTATTGAAGTTTGCTCTCGCACCGGCGGTCACATCGGTGCGGGACTCGGCGTGGTGGAGCTGAGCGTTGCACTGCATGCCGCGTTCGATACTCCGCGTGATCAGCTCGTATGGGATGTCGGGCATCAAGGCTATCCGCACAAGCTTCTCACCGGCCGCAACACCGAGATGGAAACGCTGCGGCAGGAAAAAGGATTGTCCGGATTTCTGAAGAGAACCGAGAGTGAGTACGACACGTTCGGTGCCGGCCACGCTGCAACCGCAATCTCCGCCGGACTTGGAATGGCAACCGCGCGCGACCTGAACGGTGAAAAATTCCGCGTGATCTCGGTGCTTGGTGACGGAGCGTTGACGTGCGGTCTCGCCTACGAGGGATTGAACAACGCCGGCGCATCGGGTCGCGATTTCATTGTCGTGCTCAACGACAATGAGATGTCGATTGCACCCAACGTTGGTGCAATGTCGAAATACCTCACGTCTATTCAGCGCAATCCACTCTATAATAGAATGCGGTCCGCAATCGGATCCGTGATCGACGCAGCACCTGGTCCGCTCTCCGGTGTGGGCACGCTCGTTCGAAAATGGGAGGAGAGCATGAAATCCTTCCTGACGCCCGGTGTTTTATTCGAGGAGCTGGGGTTTCGCTATTTCGGTCCGATCGACGGACACGATATCGATGCGCTTGTCGACACGTTGTCTGCAGTTCGTGATCTGACTGGCCCGCGTCTCGTGCACGTGATCACGCAAAAAGGAAAGGGCTTTCCTGCAGGCGAGCACATCGAAAAATGGCACGCGCTTCCACCGGGTCATGATCCCGCGACGGGAAAACAGCTCAAGGTCTCGTCCGCAAACGCAGCGTATACAGCGGTTTTCGGAAAAGGTCTCGCTGAGCTTGGATCAGAAAATCCGAAACTCGTAGCAGTTACTGCTGCGATGCCTAGTGGGACGGGAACGGGCGCGTTTGCATCTGCGCATCCCGATCGTTTCTTCGATGCTGGAATTGCAGAGGGTCACGCAGTGACATTCGCTGCAGGAATGGCGACACGCGGAATCCGTCCGGTGTGCGCGATCTATTCGACGTTCCTTCAGCGCGCGTACGACAACGTGATTCACGATGTTGCGATTCAGAAACTTCCCGTTGTGTTCGCCATGGATCGCGCGGGACTCGTTGGTGAAGACGGTCCGACGCACATGGGTCTTTACGACATTGCGTACATGCTCGCCGTTCCGGGGATCACAGTCGCTGCGCCGAAGAATGGAACAGAAATGCTTGGGCTGTTGCGAACAGGCGTCGAGCATGACGATGGCCCATTCGCATTTCGCTATCCGCGCGATGCATCGCCCGACATCGTTCCGCCGATTAGTGAGATTGAAGCTGTTCCCTATGGCACCTGGGAAATGCTTCGTCGCGGCGCGACGTCTCGGGATTCGGCGGGAGCAATTGCAATTCTCGCGGTTGGAACGATGGTTCTTCCTTCGCTTGCAGCTGCCGACATTCTTGCGAGCGAGGGAATCAACGCGACGGTCGTCAACTGTCGGTTCATGAAGCCATACGATGCAACGATGCTCGCCGAGGTTCTCGCTGACCATCGTTACGTTCTTGTCGTCGAAGAGGGGACAGTCATCAACGGATTTGGCGCATACATGGTGTCAGTCGCGGCTTCGATCGATCCCGCCGTCGAAGTAATCGCGCACGGTGTTCCTGATGTATTCATCGAGCAGGCGCCTCGCGCAACGCAGCTTGCGAGCGTTGGACTCGATCCATCGGGGATCGCAGCGCGTGCCCGGACGCTGCGCCAAAGCGACGCTCGCAGCGCTCGTCTCCGCGCGGGCTGATGCGCGTTGGTGTCATTGGACACAAAGGCTATGAAGGGCTTCCGGAAATGCTTCGGATGCTCTTTCGCGACGCGCCAGCACTCGGCGTAGATCTTCGATTCGAGCAGCCGCTTCAGGAGCTCGCTCAAGTTGGTGAATGTCTCGACGGTCTCGACGACATCGACGCGCTCATCACATTGGGTGGAGACGGAACACTTCTCCGCGGAGCGCGTCTCCTGGCAGGCCGGCCGGTTCCGATCCTTGGAGTAAATCTCGGGCGTCTGGGATTTCTTACGACGTGCGGTAGTGAGGATGCCGAAGAGGCGCTCAAGCTTCTTGCAACGGGAGATTATGTAGCAGAAGCGCGCATGGCACTCGCTGCGCGAGCGGTCGACCACAACGGGAAGAATCGCAAGGAATGGCTTGCTCTGAATGATTTCGTTTTGCACAAAGGCGGTTTTGCGCGCGTCGTGCGGCTAAATGTTTCCGTGAATGGTGAATCGATTGGGACCTACGCTGCAGACGGAGTAATTATTTCGACACCGACAGGATCCACTGCCTACAGTTTGTCGGCGGGTGGGCCCGTAGTTGTTCCGACAGTCGAGTCGATAATTCTTACTCCAGTCTCAGCGCACATGCTTGCTGTACGTCCGCTCGTGATTCCGCCCGACGCAGAAGTGATGGTCGAGACAATCCAGAACCCCGAAGAGCTGATCGTTACAGTTGACGGCCAGGTCGGAACGAATCTGCAGAGTGGTGAGAAGTTGATTGTGCGTCGCGCTCCTGATCCGGTTCGCATCGTTCGGTTTCCAAGCACGAGCTTCTTCGAGCGATTGCGTAAGAAGCTCGGGTGGGGAGGGCTGCCGGGGATCGACCAGCCGGGCTGATGCTGACCGAGCTCCGAATAAAAAATTTTGCGATCATCGAATCGCTGACGCTTCCTCTTTCAACCGGATTCAATGTTCTGTCCGGCGAGACCGGCGCAGGGAAATCGATAATTGTCGGCGCGCTCGGCTTTCTACTCGGTGAGCGCGGAAGCGCCGACCTCATTCGCACCGGCGCAGAAAAGGCAACCGTTGAGGGAGTGTTCGACACTTCCGATTCGGATGCGGTCACGCGGTTGATCGATGAGAAGGGAATCGAGCTCGACGATCGGGTGCTCGTCCTAAAGCGGGAAATTTCCCTGGCAGGGCGCGGCCGAGCCTGGGCGAATGGCTCTCCGGTGACAGCGGCGATGCTTGCGGAGATCGGAACGCGACTCGTCAATCTGCACGGGCAACACGAAGCGCAGACGCTGCTCGATGGTGATTCGCAGCGCAATATTCTCGATGAGTTTGGTGGAGCGTCATCGCAAGCGGCTGTTGTGCGGGATGCGTATGGAGAGCTCACCGCAATTCGGCGTGAAATCGCTTCGCTTGCTTCGCGTCGTTCAGATGCGGAAAAGCGTGCGGATTATCTGCGCCATGTCGTGCGTGAAATCGAAAATGCAAAACCGATCGCAGGCGAAGATGTTCGGCTCGAAGACGAAGCGCGGATTCTCGAAAATGCTGATGAGCTGAGGACGCTGGCTGAATCGTCCAGCGCGCTTTTATCCGACGAAGAGGGCGCACTGGAGCAATTGGCGGCGCTGAATCGCTCGCTTGCTGCAATCCAGCGAATCGATCCTTCCGCATCAAAGTTTCAGGAATTATTTGATGCTGGGTACTACGCTATCGAGGAGCTGTCCCGATCGATTGCCGATTATGCGACGTCGGTCGATCTCGATCCGGATAGACTGGAGGCGGTTCGCCAGCGCCGCGACGTACTCTACTCATTGCTAAAGAAGTACGGCCCAACGCTCGATGATGTGATCGCAACTGGAAAGCACAGCCGGGCGGAGCTCGATCTGGTGGATTCGGCTTCCTTCGATATCGCGCAGCTAAAGACAAAGGAATCCGAAGCTTCACAACAGCTGGTTGCGGTGGCAGCGAGGTTATCTGCATCACGTGCTTCCGCTGCGAAGAAACTAGCGAAAGCCGTTGACGCCTTATTGCCGCAGCTGGGAATGCCCGGCGGAAAGTTCACCGTCGCGCTCGCACGGAAGGATGCGCCGGATGAAACCGGAGCAGAGGACGTGGAGTTCCGCGTCGCACTGAATATCGGCCATGAAGCTCGGCCGCTTGCGCGTGTTGCGTCCGGTGGTGAGCTGTCTCGGGTGATGCTCGCGCTAAAAACAATTCTCGCGCGCGCAGATGAGGTACCGACTCTTGTGTTCGACGAAGTCGATGCGGGAATCGGTGGGAAGGTGGGGCTTCAAGTAGGTGACACACTGCGCAGAGTCGCAGAGCATCATCAGGTTTTTGCGATTTCACATTTGCCGCAGATCGCTGCGCGTGCGCACAACCATATTGTTGTTGCGAAAGCAGCGAAGGGCGGTGTGACTACAGCGGATGTCGCCGCACTTGATGGCTCTGACAGAATCGAGGAGATCGCGCGAATGCTGGGCGGTGATCCTGAGAGCAAGGTGAGCCGCGCACACGCGCGCGAGCTTTTGGAAAGCGCGGCGTCCGTCTGATCATCGCGTGATTATCCCGCCACCCGGGATCCCCTGGCAGGTCACGGGAAATCATTGGTTGTGTCTGCCATGCATTCATCCCGTTGACGCTTCGATTCACCTCGCCGGTGTGGTTCACGCCGGCACGCGTGGCGCGATCGAGTTTGCCGGCAATCCTCATTTTGCAGACGGCAGCGGACCTCCACTCGTCGCGCTCGCAATCTCCGTCGACGGAAAGGCTCACCCTATTGGCGCGGACGGAATGGTATGGGAGCGCGAGCTCTCATGGCTTCCCACATTTTCGTGTGCGGTCGGTCAGCTCGCTTTGCGTGGCAGTATCATCGCGCCATGCGGAAAGGATGCGGATCTGCCCGGCGCAATCATCTCCGTTTCGCTCGAGAATCGTGGCACCGGTCGGGTGAACGTCGGAGTTGGAGTGAATGGAGTACTCGGACTGCGGCAGCATCGCATTCAAACTTCGCGTGTCTTTGACGATGGACACTCGGTTCGATCTTACGGTGAGCATGATTTTCCCTCTGTAATTCTGGAAGGACACGCTCACCCTGGTCTCGCCGCGTTTTCGATTTCCCCTGCTGAGACCGGCGCTCATGTTACGATCGATTCAGCCGCAGCGATGTGGTCGTTGTCACACGAAGCCTCGCTCGCACCGGGTGAAGGATTGGAGCACGCTTTTTTCCTGACGGTGGGGGCCGAGGCTGATGGAGCGCTTGCGACTGTGGACGTCATGCGTCGTCGTGGATGGCGAAATCTCGCGGCCACAACACGCAGAGAGCTGCAGCGAATCGAGCAGTCGACCTCCGAGCCTTCGGTCGATCGCCTGATCAATCGCAATCTCGCCTTTGCTGTATTTACGGGTATCGCGCGCGCAATCGACGATCAACGCATTTATCCCGTTCACAGTCGCATGCCGTGGAACGGACGCGGCCTCACGATCACGGATTGGGATGCGCTCATCTGGCTTCTCCCTGCAATGCAGCTTGCGGATCCGGGTCTCGCTCGTGAGCTGCTGCTGCGAGTGTGTGAGCTGCACGGCCATTCGCCCGGAATCGGAACGCGTTATCTCGACGGAGCAGTGTTCGCGCCCGCGTTCTCGCTCGAGAGTCTTTCATCTTATGCGATAGCTGTTGACGAATACATCGTGCAGACCGGCGACGATCGTATCGTCGACGAGCCAATGTTGGCGGAAACGCTTTATGCCGTGCACGAAGATCTCTCTGAGCGACGACACTCCCGAATTCCGCTCTATTCGACTGAGGTGAATCCGGACGGATCAATCCCGGCGCATGCGTACACGGCGCATGGAAACGCCGTCGCTGCTTTTGCTCTCGAGGTTCTCGCGCGAACTCTCGATGAGAAGACCGCCGAGAAAGTTCAGGACGCCGAATCGGTACGAGCATCGGCGCTGCGACATTTTTCTGTCGAGGGAGCGGATGGTCGCGCGCGATTCATCAGCTCGAGTGATCTGGCGGGCGCGTCGAATTCCGCAGATGATCCGGCCGTGTCATTGTATTGGCTCCCGTACTTCCACCTCGTCGGGCGGGATGATTCGCTCTATCGTCGAACCGTGAAGCAGTGGGAGGAAACCGACTCCGATTTGCTTTTGGCGCGATGTGCCCGACTGATCGGTCCGGGATCGTCTGCTGTTCTCGACTGGTTGCGACGCGCACCGCTGGATATCGGGGTTGCAGCCGAGTTTGTGGACGCCGAGGGGAAAGCAGTTGGCAACGGAGGCGATGCAGTCCATTCCGCAATGCTTGCCTATCTCGCATGGTATGCCGTCCACGCCCTCGGCACCAAGGTGTAACAGGATGGAAGGAACTTTTTGGTCTCTTAGTAGGATTGCCGTGACGACGCATCACACTGGTCCCTGACGGCCCTCACCAGGCTCATGTTCTCCTAACAACTCAGTTTGCGGGTTTGGAGATTTCAGTTTGCAGTTCGGAGATTCCAGTAGCATTGCCGTGGCGACGCATCACGCTGGTCCCTGATCGCCCCCACCAGGCTCATCTTCTCCCGGCTCATCTTCTCCCGGATCATCCTCACCAAGAACCCTTCGACGGAACACACAAAGCATTCTTCGGATCTCGATTGTTTCTCCGGCAAGAATTCTCCAATCCCTACGAGGGAGTATGCCGTAATCTCTCGCAAGAAATAGCTGATATTCCAATTCCTTTGTCGACTTGATGCTCATCTCGACAAATCTCGCCGTCTCTTTTTGTGTGAACGCCCCACATCCTTCGACGAGAGTAAAAGAAATGGATTCAGCCGATTTCATGATCTGACTCTTCGTCGTCGAATAACCAGCGCGCGGAAACTGATTTGTGGCACGCCGAACATTAAGAACGTGAGCGTGTGCTCGTCTCCAGACGCGAAGCTTTCGGTAATCCTGCATTGAAGCATGCTACGCGGAGCCAGAGGCATCTCCATCACCGGATTATTCCACCAGCATACAAAAGCTTTCGGCCCCGATGCGTCGTCACGGCAGTGCTACTGGAATCTCCGAACTGCAAACTGAAATCTCCAAACCCGCAAACTGAGTTGTTAGGAGAAGATGAGCCTGGTGAGGACGATCAGGGACCAGCGTGATGCGTCGTCACGGCAATCCTACTGGAAACCCCGAACTGAAAACCTGAAATCTCCGAACCCGTAAACTGAGCGAAGCGGTAAGGAGCGTGGACTGGTTCGGCTACTTTCCGAGAACTTTTTTCCTCAAAAAACGGAAAGTCGCCGGTTTTAGACGGTTGGAGTATGTTTGGGCGACCTGCTGAACGAGAGGATAGGCGGATGGCAAAGACTGCAGCCCAAAAACCAAAAGAAACGAATGGCGTGGCTCACGAGCCCGCGCCTGAGAGTATCGATCAGGTTCGCGATCTTCTCTTTGGAAGTCAGATGCGAATGGTCGACGCAAGAATTCAAAGTCTCGATCAACGATTGTCGCACGAAGCGGGCGTCATGCGTGCGGATTTCGAGCGCCAGATCACGGAGCTCGATAGTGCGATCAAGAAAGAGCTTGCGAGACATGCGGAGCGACTCGTTGCTGAGCGAACGAAGCGAGTGGATGATCTGAAGGCGCTTAGCGCGGAGCTGCGAGACTCTCTGAAAAATCTCGAGAAGCGCCACACCAACCTCGAGGAAGCAGCCGGCATGGCTGACGCGGAGCTGCGTGACCATTTGATGAAACAGGGATCGGCGTTGTCTGCAGACCTGTCGCGGACGAGCGAAAAGCTTTCATCCGACATCGATCGTATTACATCGAAGCTTCAAGCGGATAAGCTGGACTGGTCGTCACTTGTTACGGGTTTGACTGATCTCGCGGGCAAACTGAACGGAGCTCCGCCGGCGGGGAAGAAAACACCGCGCAGCTGAGGCGTCGCCACATCTGAGTGCGAGCGTGAATCCCGAATCCTCCGAGCACTCGACCAATGGCACGGATCGCGTCGCTGAATTTGACGCGCTCCGGAGACTTCTGCTTGGTCCCGAGCAGACGAAGATCGAGGAGCTCTCCGAGGAGATTCAGTCACGACAGCCAACCGCGGAAGAGCTAGCGGAGAGACTGCCGGAAGCAATTGCCCTTAGCGGAAGCAGGGATGATCAGCTCGGTCGTGCGCTGGGACCGACCATCGACGTTGCTCTCAAGGAATCGATCAGGCGGGATCCGCAGGAGATGGCGGATGCAATCTTCCCGGTTCTTGGCCCCGCGATTCGAAAAGCAATTGCAGAAACGATGGCCGGTCTTGTCCAATCAATCAACGCGGCAGTCGAACAAAGCCTTTCCGTAAACGGAATCAAGTGGCGCGTAGAATCGTGGCGCACCGGTGCACCGTATCACGACATCGTCATCAAGCATGCGCTTGTATATCGAGTGGAGCAGGCATTCCTGGTTCATTCCGAAACGGGCTTGTTACTCGAGCATGTTTCGGCACCAGAGCTATCGCTTCCGGATGCGGACCTGATTTCCGGAATGCTCACTGCGATCCAGGACTTCGTACGCGATTCATTCCGCCCCGGTGAAGGAGGGACGCTCAGCACGTTCACTGTAGGCGATCACACGGTGCAGGTTGAAGTGGGACCGCGCGCGCTGCTCGCCGTAGTCATTCGTGGCACCGCTCCCGAAACCGTTTTGCGAAAGCAGCAGGATGCGCTGGAGACAGTTCACATGGAATTCGCCGGTCCGCTCGCTGATTTCACAGGCGATTCGACGCCGTTCGTTCCCGCGCGTCCCTTACTGCAGGAGTGCATCGAAACAGTTCTGTCTACGACGTCAAAAGAAAAAACGCGCAATGCGTGGATGAAGTGGGCGATTCCGTTGGCGGTTGTTGTCCTGCTTCTAGGCGGGCTATGGATTCGATCGACGATCCGCTGGCATCGAGCGCTGAACGCATTGCGCGCAGAGCCGGGTTTGGTTGTTGTCGACGCCTCTCACGGATTTGGAAGCTGGAATATTTCCGGCCTTCGGGATCCGATTGCGCGTGCTCCAGAGGCCGTACTTGCCGGCGCGGGAATCACCGAGAGCTCGCTCTCGGGAAAGTGGGAGGGGTATATGTCGCTGGATCCGGCGCTTGTTCGCGCGCGAGCGCGCGCGGCCATTGATTCTCTCAAACAAGCGGTCGAATCTGAGCGAATTCTATTTGGGTCCGGCTCCTCGGAGCTCGACCAGGCAGCCGTTGCAAAGTTGACTTCCGTTGCCGGTCGGTACCGCCGACTGGAGGATGAGGCGGCTCGAAGCGGAGCTTCCCCGGTCGTTCAGCTTACCGGGAGAACGGATCCATCTGGGGCTGATGGAACAAATGCGGCACTTGCCGACCGCCGCGTTCAGACCGTTGCGCGATGGTTCGAATCATCAGGTATTGCGATCTCGCATATTGCATCTAATCCTGTTGCGGCGACGCAACCACTTTCCGGACCAGACTCCAGCTCGATGGCACGAATCAATCGCAGCGTTTCATTCAAGGTGACGTTCCCTCCCGCACAAAATCCCGGCGGAGCATTGCGGTGATCCAGAAAAAAATCTGCATGGTCGGCGTATATGCAGTCGGAAAGACGTGTCTCGTTCAACGATTCGTCCAGGGAATTTTTTCCGTCAAGTACTTGAGCACGGTGGGCGTGAAGATCGACCGGAAGCAAATGCGAGTGGGGAGTGACGACCTGACGCTGATGCTGTGGGATCTCGAGGGCCGTGACGCCATCAGGGATGTCAACGCAAGCTATGTGAAGGGCGCTCACGGCGTGATCTATGTCGCCGATGGAACGCGTCCCGAAACTCTGATTGCTCTCGACGGTCTTCGCGAGCTCGTCGAGGAAACCGTGGGAACCGTACCCTCGGTCGTTGCAATGAACAAATCTGATCTGGCCGATCAGTGGACCGTGTCGCCGCGATCAGAAAGTGAGGCCGGCGGAGAGGGTCTGCATCGTTTGCGAACGAGCGCAAAAACCGGCGAAGGAGTCGAGGCGGCATTTCAATGGCTCGCCGAGCAGACGATGAATCAAAATGGAGAAGCGCGATGAGCGTGGTGCTCGACTGTTTTGGAATCACAGACAAGGGGAAAGTTCGAAACGCGAACCAGGATAATTTCCTGATCGTCGACGTTTCGAAATCCGTTGACGTACTTCAGTCGAGCTTACCGCACGCTGCAATTAAAGACCGGTTCGGGAAGGCCGGTGCAAATCTTTTTGCTGTCGCCGATGGTGTTGGTGGTCACCCCGACGGCGATCGCGCGAGCGAAGCCACGATCGCTGCTCTTCTCGGCTATGTGGACGAGGCGATTGGATGCTTCAATGAAGTGACGCCGGAAACCGAGCACGAGCTATTGGACAAGCTCGAGGAGACGGTTCGCGGTGTTCACAATCGTCTGCACAAGGAACACGAAGGCAAGCATGGTCGCGTTCCGGCGACAACACTCACGATGGTTCTTCTGATATGGCCGCGTGCGTACCTCGTGCACGTTGGTGATAGCCGCGCGTACGTGCAGCGTGGCGGGCGCGTGCAACAGCTGACGCGCGATCAGACTTTCGGCGAGTACATGGTAAATGTTGGCGCGTGGACGGAAGAAGAAGCGTCTCGCGCAAAGCCCGCAGCGTTATTGGCAAGCGCGATTGGCGGGAGCGAGCTCAAGCCTGTTGTGGGTCTCGTCGATCTCGATGCGGGCGATAGTCTGATGTTGTGCACCGACGGTTTGACCAAGCTCGTCGATAACGACAGAATCGCGGCGGTATTCGGAAAGCCCGGAAGCTCCGAGGAAATAGGAAAGCAGCTTCTATCCGAAGCGCTCGATGCTGGCGGCACCGATAACGTTTCCGTTGTAGTTGTGCGATCTATCGCGGAATAAAACGCCGTTTGCAAAGCGCGGTGAGTGTGCGAACCATCCTCAGCACCGCGGCGCTCATCCTGTTTGCGATGGCCGGATTTCTTTTTTCGCCGAGAATTCCGTATGGCGAAGAAGATGTGAACTGTGTGTCAGTGACGGACGTCGGTCCGATGCACATTCACAAAAATTGCGACTCGGAAGAATTTCAGTATGTCGCCGCGCACCCTGATCTCTTGCTCTCGCGCCAGTATCGGCAGAGCCGGCCATTGTACGCGGTAATCGGCTGGACTTTGGCTCGACCGTTTCACTGGCTGGGAATTGCTTCAGTTGGACGTGGCGTCGTTGCCGATGCAAAGCAAACGTATCGCAAGTCGCCATCGCCTGGTGCGTACATGCCGGAGTATGCAGGGTTGGTGTTGTTCAATCTGCTGCTGCTCACAGCCGCCGTCATTTTGTTTTTGCGGTTGTCCGGAGCGCGGCGATTGTTCGATCCGGTGACGCTCCTTCCGTTAGCGATCATGATTGTAAATGAGGTGACCAAGGCGTTTTTCTGGACGCCTCACACCGAGATGATCAACGTACTCATCCCGATGGCTTCCGTTGCTGCGTATCGATGGATGCTCGCGCGTGGGCGCGACATCACTTGGGGTGAGAGTGTGGCGCTCGGGGTTCTGATCGGCGTAGGCGCATTGGCGTACGGTGGCTTTGCAGTAATGGCGGCTGGTGCCGGGCTTTGCGTTTTCATCGTGAGGTGGAAATCGATATTAAAGGGCGGATTGCTGGTAATGTCTTTTTTTCTTCCTGCATTCGCCTGGATTGCGTTCGTGCGCTTCATGACGGGAAACTTTTATTCGCTCGAGATCAATTTGAATCGCGACTTCGTGTGGATTATCGACTTGTTCCGTGCCGGGAACAGTGCACGCATTTTCTGGACGCTGCTTCTCACCACCGAGGCTTATGGTGAGACCATCCGGGACGTGTGCTTGTTTCCTCTCCTCATTCTCGGATTACTCAGCGCGCTCCTCGCCTCTCGCGGTCGTCTTCGCGAAACGATAATTGCGAATCGGACGATGCTAGTGTCGGTGGCCGTTTATCTCGTCCCCGCGTTTTTCTTTTTCTGGACGCTGGGATTGTATTACTCGCGATTGACGTGGTCGCTCGTTCCGCCACTCGCACTCATGATTGCAGTCGCAACAAGATCGTTGATCGCCATTGTCTCCGAGCGTGGTAAATCGACGTTACGATTCGGCTGTGTTGTTGCAACGGCTTGCTACTCAGCGTTTTGGTATTTCAGTTCTGGACCGTGGTCGTGAGCTTTCTTTTGATGTCGGCGTTCGCGTAGGTTATTTGTGGGAGTAGCACGCTCGGGTGGCGAAATCGGTAGACGCGAGGGACTTAAAATCCCTTGGGCCAAAGCCCATGCGGGTTCGATCCCCGCCCCGAGCATCGCCGGGAAACGATACACTAGCCAAATGAACCGATACCACCGCCGTTTTCATATCATACGCATTCCCATCGCCGCGCTTCTCGTCGCGTCGGCGTGCAAAGGGACATCGGACCCGCCACCACCGCCAGCTGACGTGTGCCCGGTATTGCCGCACTGGACCAATGGGATCGTGCCAATTCTGTTCGACGATTTCGAACGCCCCAACCAGATAGGACTGGGCACCCCGCACGAGGGAACTTCATGGACTCTTTATGGCCCGGGATCGGTAGGTCTTGCGCGTATCGAGAACGGTTCATACATGGGTGGCCCGCCGGCACCGGGACCGTCAGGAAACCTTGTCTACGCTGCCTCTTTCCTGGTTAGCGCGCCGGAGTTTTTTGGAGCGCAATTCAGTTTTGTTACGACCGCGAATGCTGGCGGCCAGGACGGAGAAATCGCGATGATGTCAAGTTCGGATGGGCCCCCAGGGAAGGCCCTTTGGCAGAACATCCTTCACATGGTCGTTTCGCCGACTTCATGGGTGCTTACGGTCTATCGAAATGGAGTCCCCCATTTGTTGAAGACCGGAACGTCCGCAGGACTTTTGACGCTGGTTCCCGATGGACGACAATATGAGATGCGGCTGCAGGTGCTCGGAGACACCGTCCAGGTCTATCTTCCGAATGGCAATGTGGTGCAGGCGTGCGACCCGGATGTGTCGGATGCTCACGGGAATCAGTTGATATTCGAGCATGTATACACAAACCAATCGGCGCACTACGGGCGGTTCGATACCGTCTTTGGCTTTATAGAGCCTTAGGCAGCCCGGAACTCATAATCCGTTTTTGCACGGACATCCCTTAGTAGGACTCCGATGTGTCCTATAGTGGATACTTACAGCCGTGACGAATCTTCACGTTCAACCGAGTCATGGCCGGAGCATCCTCTAGGATTTTCCCGCCGGGATTGTTACGGGTGACTGATGATTCTCGGCGAGCAGCTTTGTTACGAAGCGCTGACCTTCCGATATACGCTCCACCTCGATTGCAATTGCTTCGACCGCATGCTCGACTCGCTCGAGTCGTTGTGCTGATTCATCCGGAAGTGCCCTGTTAACAGAGCCACTCACCACCCCCTTTCGACGGCGCCGAAACCTTCGGAACACCGCAACCATACCGAGTCCGAACAGTGCAGTGCCCATTCCCACGGCCATTCCTTCTCCCCATTCATCACCGTTACCCGGATTCGGATTTATCTGTTCGAGGGCGAGAAGGTTATTGGGCGCCCCCGCAATCGCCTGACCCGTTGCAGCGATGTCACTCTCGAGCTGAACGATCCGCTGATCGAGAACTTTCAGCCTGGCCTCGAGCCCTGCTTTACTTGCACCTTCGGCAGAATTTATTTCCTGCGCCAGCTCAGCCCGCCGCTGCGTAACGCTCTGGAGCTGATTCGAGAGCTCCTCTCGCCGCGCGCGAAGCGCAACTACTTGCTCATCGGTTTGCGGGATGAGAATGGTGATCGGTTTACCATCACCGCCCGTAGTCGTTACCGCGGTTGGAGCCTGCGGCGCGCGCGGAGCCGCTGGCGCGTCCTGGTTCGTTGTCTGTTGCATAAGACCCCTACGTTCAGGCGGTGGATGCGGTTACATCAGCGCGATGGTTTCCTCGACAAGTCAGCATAAAGGATTCCCACAAAAACTTCCGGCTTGAGGAACCCCCCTCCCCATTTCGCGTCGAAATCAGCCGTAGGCTTCGCTGCAACGATCTGATCGAGGGTTTTTTTCTGCGAGATTAATCCTGCGACTCGGCTGCGGATTGTCTTCGTCATGTTTTGATACGCAACCAGATCTGCTCTCGTGCCGAGTGATCCGTGTCCGGGAATGTATTTCGTGTTGGCGTTTGTGATGGCGAGTGCTTTGTCGACAGCTGCGATAATTCCATCGATCGAGCCGCCGGTAGAAACATCCACAAGCGGATACATCCCGTTGAAAAACGTGTCGCCCATGTGCATGACATTGGCAGCAGGGAATGTCACGATCACATCCCCGTCGGTGTGTGCATTCTTTACGTGCACTGCGCGCACGCTGTCGCCGTTCAGGAAAAGCGAGAGACTCTCGGAGAACGTGACAATCGGAAGTGCAGCGGCAGGCGACGGCGGGACTTTCTGATTGAACGCAGCGATGAATTGTTCCTTCGACATTCGCGTTCGCGTGTTGTCCTGGGCGACGATAATCGCGCCTGAGCCCGCCATGTTTTCGTTTCCGCCGGTGTGATCGCCGTGCCAGTGAGTGTTCAAGAGAAAGCGAACCGGCTTCGGAGTGATCGTCGCGATTGCCGCCTTGATCTTCGGTGTCAGCGGAGCGTATTGGTCGTCGATCATAAAGACGTCGTCGTTGCCCACCGAGATGGCAATGTTTCCACCAGAGCCCTGGAGCATGTAAACGCCGGCCGCGAGCGGTGTGATCTTGATCGTGACTTGCGACGGATCGGGCTGCGCGGCAACTCGAACACTTGCGAGCGAGAGCGCAATCAGGAGGGCAATTTTTCGTTCGAACATTCAGCTTTCCCGTAGAGGTGTCGGGAAAACTTACGCTCAAAACAGCTATCAGCCATCAGCCATCAGCTTAACTGCGAACTGATTAACTCGCTGACGGCTGATGGCTGATGGCTGATGGCTTAAAAAGGCAGCTCAGCGTCCGGAATGAGCGGTGCGCTATTCAGTGGCTGCCAGTCTTTCGCTGGCTCCTCGGTTGTCTTCGCTTGAGGAGCAGGTGCCTCCGCAACTTTCTTCTCTCCGTCGCGTGGCGGCCAGATTACTCCGTCGCACGAACGGTCGCGGCACTTATAGTCCGGGGCTCGCGGATTCCTTTTCGTGAGGCGGTTGTCCCACATCCGGCCTCCACACTTTGGACAAGTTTCCTCATCCAGTGCGAGCGCCGGGCGTTTCGCCGGCGATGCAGCTGCCGCCGCTGTTCCACCATTCCGACGCGCGTACGCAGCCGCGGGATCTTCGATGGGCTTCGCAAATTTTCCGTCGCCGTCCACCTCGACCCAGTTAGTGCCATACGAGTAAAGC
Organism: Gemmatimonadaceae bacterium; assembly: GCA_035525855.1. GTDB lineage: Bacteria > Gemmatimonadota > Gemmatimonadetes > Gemmatimonadales > Gemmatimonadaceae > UBA4720. The sequence continues at coordinate 1,343 of DATLDN010000080.1, read as the reverse complement.
TCGTGTGCAATTCCAAATCGAACGGCCGCGCGCTTGAACGCATCCGTTGCAGCGGATTTGTAATCGCGACCAGTGCCAACGTCTTCGCGAACAACGCCAAGTACCTGAAGGCGCGCCTTGAATGAGCACGTTGGCTCAGCCGGATCGTCGCTCACGAGCGTAGGAAGGGGAGTGAGGGTCAGATCCCACTCGCCAGGAACCACTGTATCTAAACGTTCGCGCACGGTATTCGCTTCGATGTAAGCGACGAAGCGCGCAAAGAATTTTCCGTCACGCGTAATTGGCTTTCCGTCCTGTCGCCACGAGATCGATTCAACGGGAACAGGCTCGGCCAGTCGTGCCCACACATCCGCGGGCGCTTTGTAAATGTCGTTTGCAGCAATCATTCTCTCATCCGTCCGTAGGTATTCGCAGGTAACTATCTGATGAACTTTTTGACGTCCTTGACGGCTTCGCACTGCGCTCCGTGCTCGCAGTACCAGCCGCGCCGATCGAGGAACACCAGGTGATAGACCGGGGTCTTATTCGATCTCTCCTCGACGCGGAAAACTCGCAGGACCGAAGTCCCTTTTCCGCACAAAAGACGGGGATCCTTTTCTCGGATCCTGACGTCCCTCCGAATCGCCGGAGTGGAACGATTTCGGGACTTGTGGACCCTCCTGAGCTTCGCCAACGTAAGTCCTTGCAAAAAAACCACTTACAGAAGCCGATTTCGGCGTCTGTTCGGTCTCTAATAATAACAGCATTTTTGTGTGGATGCAACCGTTTTGCTGCTCTTCACGCGGTGGCCCGGTGTGTGCGTTTTCAATCGGCGAACCACTAAAGGGAGACTGAATGGACCGCGGTATGGATTTTCTGAAAAGCCAGGTGAACAACGCAGTAATGCAGCACAAGACGTTTCTCGAGGCGCTCGAGGATCACGAGAAGCAGGCGGACGATCTTCGCTTTCGCGACCTCTGCAGCCGGCACATTCCAAACGTGCGCGAGCACCAGCGCATGCTGGAGGATTATCAGCAGGCCATCGGAGCCGAGGCAGGCTCCGGGAAGAAGTTCATGGGCGCAGTGTTGGGAAAAGCGCGCGACTTGGCAGACGCTGCACGCGAGAGTGATTTCCTGAGGCTGGTCGGCGACATCGTGATGTCACGGCAGGCGGAAGACACATTCAAAACTTTCCGCGACGCAGGCCGCATTCTTGGCAACACTCAGCTGGCGCAAATCGGCGAGATCGGCGAGCGTCATCACGATTTCTACAATCGTGAAGCGAATGCGCTTGTACAGCAGATTTTCGTGGAGCACGTGAAAGGCATCGAGCCGGCGACCAAGACGTTCGAGGCTTCGGACAC
>DATLDN010000047.1:0-8257 GCA_035525855.1 Gemmatimonadaceae bacterium | reverse complement strand
GGTATGCGGCCAATAGCGTGCCCAGCCCGCTCGGTGCGCATCCGTATACGATTCTCTTCGTCACGTTTGCGCTGACGGTGGTGTTCGCGTATCTCGCTGCGCGCGTCGACCATCTTCCGACGAGCTAAAAAAAGGCGGCCCGAATGGGCCGCCTCTTAACGCCGAGTCGGAGACGACTCAATCCTTTCGCGTTTTGCTGCCCTTGGGACGTCCACCCTTTCGTGCAGCTCGGCCATCTTCGATCATCTGATCGAATGCCTTTTTGGCGTCCTTTAGAAGATCGTTGTGCACCGCACGTCGCTCTTTTTCCGAGCGCTTCTTTTCCATTTGATATATCGCCTGAGGCGTTTTGGCCGGGGCCGTTTTAGCTCTTGTTTTCATTTTCGCTTCACCTTGAGGGTTCAAGTCCCGATAACTCGTGCGCTCCGCGGCCGAGGCCGGCGGAGCGCACTTTTGCTGCATCAAATATAACCAATTTGGTCCAGTTTTTGTGACCCAATCTGCGATTTTTGGGGCTAAAAGAGGTCCTTTTTGGCGAAATACCAGCGGAGATAAATCCAAAACGCTGTTTGGATTAGAACAAACGCAACTGTGAGCGATACCCACTGAAAGTTCGGCACACTATGCGTCTCGGGAAACAAGATTCTTTCCAGCGTTAGTGCGACAAGTATCCATACGAACACAAAGGCAACAGCGAAGATTTTGTTTTTGGTCGCGATGGTTTTTTGCGACTGGGAAAAACCGGGAGCCATCGCTGCCTGTGCAACCGGTGCGAAGAGAGCCAGCGACAGGATCGCCGCAATCGCGCGAGCTGGCGAGTCCCTCATCGCGTCGGGGTCGGTTCGCCAGAATCCGAGCGCCAATACGAGGACGACGCCAGCGACAGCGGTCGCAGCGGCGGCAAAAGTATCGAAGAGGCTGGACATGAAAAACGCCTTTGCTCGCCGCCCGCGCGATATCGGATAGGGAAACGCATTCTTGAGATGGCCGGGCGTCATGCCCACACAAAAGAGGACAATCATCATGATGTTGAACGGGGAGGCAGTCAGGACGCTCATTGCAATGACTACGATGACTGTCCAGACAAGGCTCCCAGCGTAAGAAAAGCGACGTCCGCCGTGCGTTTCGAAGATTCCGGCTCGCAACAGGGACAGGATATCCACGCCGTACCCACGAGTTGTCGCCCAGGCCGCTCGTCCTGACGTGAAACGTCGATGCACTCCGAGATTCATCCTGCCTGCCGTCGTCGGAAGGAGCGCACGTAATCGAACCACTTCCTTGGTCGTAAATAGACCGATAGACAGCAAAGCGACTGCGAGCGATGCGAATCCGAAATACAGCGGATGCTCCTCGGCGGCCTGGACGAAATACCTTGGACAAAAAACCATTAGAAGGAGGAGAGTCACGCTCGCCCAGCGGTGCAACCTCGAAGCGGCCGGATCAAACACAACCCATCCACACGAGAAGGCGAAAAGGCAAACGCAGAATGCTGCAATCGTTACTGCAGGATTCGAAACACGCGCGACCGGGATCGAAATGAAGAGCGAGACAAGAACAGCGATCACATACATCGGCGGCGACAAGCGCCGAGCATAGCCTGGCAGCATCCATCCCATTGGTGAATGCAACGGCTCTCGCATCACGAATCCGACAATCGCTCCCGCAGTAGCCGGAACGGTTGCGCAGCCCATCCAAAAAGCGGCACGTAACGGGAGCGTCGCAAAACCAGAGCTCATCGCGGCGACCATGCTTGCGGGTCCGCCGGCGGTTTTCAAAAATGGATACATCATTGCCAGAAACAGCGGAAAAAGCATCATTGGCGCGGCTGGCCGCCACATCAGCCGTAAGAGCGCCGACCCGGGAACGCGAGGGCTCGTCATTTTGCAGCCTCCACGAGACGCGCCTCGCGTTTAGGCGATCCATCCCGCGGAGAATCGCCGATCAACAACGGGAAGATTGCATCCAATCCAAGCGGATGGCTTACGACATCCGCTGCAAAGCGACTGCGAAATTCGTCGATGTGCTTTGCAGGCCATCGAACAATCAGCCGAGCCTGAACCGCATTTCCCTCGGCGCGTAATACCCAGGAGCGATCGTACGACGCCGGCAGCTTATGCTCGTGCGACGTGACGATCCATTCAGCGAAGCTCTCCTTGAGATCGTCGAGGCTCGCGTCTTCTACGAGTTTTCCTTTTTCGAGACAGACAATTCGATCTGCTATTCTCTCGAGGTCATAAAGAAGGTGCGACGAGATAACCATCGTTACGTTGTCAGACTCAAAGCGGTCGAGCAGTGTCGCAATCACGTCGCGCCGAGCGATTGGATCGAGATCGCTCAATGGCTCGTCGAGTAACAGAAGCTCCGGATGATGACACGTCGCGAGTACCATCGACAACTTTTGCACGTTGCCCGGCGATGTGACATTGATCCTCTGTTCGAGATCGATGTCGAGAAGTGAAACGAGCTCCTTCTCGAGCGCGGTGTCCCATCGGGGATAGAACGCGGAGACGTAACGAATGAGCTGTCCCGCGCGCATCCAGTCCAGAAAATTCGTTCGTTGCTGAGCAAATCCAATTCGCTCGAGCTGAGGGGCGTCGAGATCGCGCGTCGGGACTCCGAATGTGGAGCACTCTCCCGATGTTGGAAGAAGTAATCCTACGACATGGCGAAGCAGCGTCGTCTTACCGGATCCATTTCGGCCGACAAGACCGATGATAGACCGCGGCGGCACACTTAACGACAGAGACTCGAGCGCATTCGCTTTCCCGAAGCGCTTGGTGACTTTACGAAGCTCGATTACGTCTTTCATCTTCCTTTTCTCCTGAGTCTTCGCTGGATTTCTCCAGCATCTCTCGAAATACCGCAGCTGCTTTTCGGGATTGTATGCCGAGCTGGGATGCGATCGTCACAGCCGGCTCGAGTGCCGATCGCAGCTGGTCTTCTGCACTTCGCTGTGCTGCACCTGTTGTCAGCTCAGCGACTGTGAGCGTGAGGCCCGGCCGATGCTCGATCAGGCGCTCATTCTCGAGAATCGAATAGGCCTTACTGACAGTCATCGGATTCACGCCAAGTTTTTGAGACAGCGCGCGCGTCGAGGGAAGCGGAGTGCCAGGCGATAGCAGCCCGCTCGTAACCTGAAAGCGGACCTGCTCCACTATCTGCCGGTAGACTGGCACACCACTGTTGGGGTCGACGCGAATGATCATCATTCTCTGAGTAGCCGTATTACCTGACTAATACACTACCGGAAGAAGGTGTATATGTCAAGTGATACACCCGGTACTCGCGTTTTTTCACTGCATAAGAGAACTTGAGGGATGACTGATTTTTTCCAGAAGCTCGCCGCGCATCTCAAATGGGCCGACGAGCGAGTGCAGGAAAGCCTCGTCGCTGCGCGAAATCCGCCGCCGCACACTCTCGACTTGATGGCGCACCTGGTCGCGACTGAGCATGTCTGGCTTGCCCGGATACGCGGCGAGACACCGGGTCTTCCGGCGTGGCCGCAGCTATCGCTCAGTCAGTGCGCCGAGATGGCAGCCGGGAGCGCGGACGAATTTTCGGCGCTTATCGAGTCTCTCGACGAAATTGCTCTCGATGGCGGGATTACCTATCGCAACAGCCTCGGCGACGAATACACGAATTCTGTTACTGACATTCTGATCCACGTCGCGCTGCACGGAGCCTATCATCGCGGTCAAATCGCCGCAGCCCTTCGCGCAGGCGGGGATACTCCTGCAACAACGGACTACATCGCGATGGTACGCGGAAAGCCGGCAGCCACACGCACTGCCACAAAGGCCTAAACTCTTTTCATCTCCGGGAACTTCCAGAACGCCCAGATCGCGAACAGCAGCATGACGGCTGCTCCGGTTCCAATCGCCCACTGAACTCCGACTGCATGTGAAACGCTGCCGGCGATCAGCGACCCTATCGGCGTGAACCCTACATAGACGAAAACGTAAGCCGCCATCACACGCCCGCGCAGCTCGTCAGGCACCAGCGACTGGAGACTTCCATTCGCGAGCGCGCCGTTCACCATCATAGTCAATCCGATCAATACGAGCAGTGGCCCCGCGATTTCTTTCACGCGAACGAAAGAAAAAATCAGGAGCAACACTGCAAATGAATACGCAGTGATGCGAAAAAGTTTCCCGCGGCTGATTCGTGAGCTGAGACCTGCGAGCGCGAGCGCGCCGCTGAGCGCACCAACGCCCACGAGCGTCACAAGAAATCCATAACCGCCCGCACCCGTGTGAAGAACATCGCGTGCGATAACAGGCATCATCGACAGATACTGAAATCCAAAGATGGAATAAACCGCGATCAGCCACATGATTCCGGTTATGTCGCGGCGCGAACGGATGTACGCGATGCCTTCTCGAAATCCTTCGCGTGCGGCGACAATACTCTCAGCCGGCACAAACTTCGGAAGGTTTATCGCCGCGAGACACGCAATCACCGCGATGTAACTAATCGCGTTGATTCCGAAGCACCACGAAAGCCCAAGCCCCGCGATTACTGCCGCAGCTATCGATGGTCCAACGATACGCGCGAGATTGAATCCACCGGAGTTGAGTGCGATTGCATCCACAACATCCTGGCGACCAACGAGATCGACGATGAGTGACTGACGCGCTGGTATTTCGACGGCGCTGATCAAGCCTTGCAAAGCAGCGAGACCTACGAGCAGCGGAATTGTTATGTATCCTGACCACACCGCCCACCACAGGACTGCCGCTTCGATGGAAAGTAGAATTTGCGCAATCTTCACGAGCCGCAGCTTATCCCGCCGGTCGACAATTACTCCCGCATACAACGAGAAAAAAAGAATAGGCAGCGAGCCGGCGGCGCTCACCAATCCAACGATGAAGGCGCTGTTGGAGAGCTGAAGCGCGAGCCATCCCTGCCCTACCTGCTGCATCCAGGTACCGATCAGCGAGATGGTCTGGCCGATCCAGAAGAGCCGGAAATTCCGGTGCGCCTGCAGCACACGGAACGGATTGAACGAACGAATCCCCTCGCCCATTCGGGGGATTATACACACACTGGAGCACTACTGTATTATTCGATATGCGGTCGCACACGTACTCGCGCTTCAGCGCAGAGATGGCCGATGCAGTCGATTTGCAGGCCCTGCTCGGGAAACTCGCGGATTTTCTCCTTCAGTCCGGTTTTGCCGGAGGAAGCCAGTTCGATCCCTGGGGCGATTTTCAGGAAGATGCAGACCGGTCACTCGAAGCGCTGAAACAAGCGATACTCGACGCGTTGATCGAGAGCGGCCAGTTCACTCCGGAGCTGCTCGAGGCGCTCCGTGGCGATGGTAATGAAGACTCGGAGGACAAGCTCGCTCAGCTGCTCGACGAGCTTGTGAAGAAGTTGAGCGAGGAAGGCTACCTCAACGTCGACGCGCCACCGCAGGTACCTGCCGGACATCAATCAGTTACCGGTCCCGGCGGTCTCGCGCACGCAGCGTCCAAGTCAGTTCAATTCAATCTGACGGACAAGGCAATCGACTTCCTCGGATACAAGTCTCTGCGATCGATTCTCAGCTCGCTCGGTAAATCGAGTTTTGGAAGTCACGATACTCCGTATCTGGCGACGGGAATCGAAGCCGACGGCTACAGCAAGCCATATGAGTTCGGTGATGTTTTGAATCTCGACGTGAACGAAACTTTAAAGAATTCCCTCGCGCGTACGGGATCACTCGAGATTCCAATGGATCTCGATTACGGAGACTTGATGGTGCGTCAAGCCGAGTATCGTTCTTCATGCGCGACGGTGCTGATGCTCGATACATCACACTCGATGATTCTCTACGGAGAAGATCGATTCACACCTGCGAAGAAAGTTGCGCTGGCGCTGACACATCTGATTCGTACGCAGTTTCCTGGTGACACGTTGCGAGTCGTGCTCTTTCACGATTCCGCCGAAGAGATTCCGCTGGCGATGTTGCCGCAGGCGCAGGTTGGTCCGTATCACACCAACACTGCGGAAGGTCTCAAGATGTCGCGGCGGATTCTTCTCGCACAGAAGAAGGACATGCGTCAGATCGTGATGATCACTGATGGAAAGCCGAGCGCTTTGACAATGCCGAACGGTCACATCTATAAGAATTCGATGGGACTCGACATGGCGGTTGTCGGTGAGACTTTGAAGGAAGTTGCAAATTGTCGTCGTGCCGGGATCATGATCAACACGTTCATGTTGGCGCGTGATCGGGCCCTCGTAGAATTCGTGAAGCGGGTTTCGGAGATAAGCCGAGGAAAGGCTTACTTCACGAATACGATGACGCTTGGGCAGTTCATCCTCATGGATTTTCTTAGGAAGAAGACGCGAAAGGTATCCTAAGAACTGATTTGGCCTGACACAGCTTCAACCCATTGAGTTTTGGGTCAATGGTTCTCGGCGGTCGGCTCGCGAGTAATGAGTCCTGGGTAAACCCAACACTGAAAACGCACTAGCCGACCGCCGAGAACCATTGACCCAAAACTCAATGGGTTAGCAATCTCACCTATGTGCCAACGCTGTTGCGATCTGTCTCAGATACTCGAATGCCACGGTATTCGTCGAATCCGCCGCGATCGCTCTCTTGAAGCTGTCTACCGCTTCCAGCCGCTTGCCTGACATCAGATAGGCTTCACCCAAACCAGCGTGCGCCCAATCAGCATTCGGCTCGAGCTCTGACGCGAGACGGAACGCATCGGCTGCGCCTTTGTAATCGCCGCGGTGCATCAGCTTCGTGCCAACTGTCAACAACACCTGTCCACGAATCTTGAACAAAGGTGATGTGCTATCGGTCGCGGCGACTTTGAATTCGCTGAGAGTTTTTGTCAAACCCTGCTCTGCGGCAGCCTTCAAGAGTGAATCTCCGCGAGGCGTAGTCCACTTATCGACTTGATTCACGTCCGCCTCGATACTCAGCTCGATGTCGACGTTGTCCGCGACTGCCATGCGCCCGGGATCGAACTCGGAGTTCCAGAATTTCGTTCCAAGAATTCCATAATCCTTTCGATTCAGAGCCAGCGTGCCGACAAATCCCGCGCGCTTGTTTCCCCATGCGTCGCTCATCAATCCGTGAGTTTGCGTGAATGCGATCGCAACCGGTTTCGTTACTCCGTGCATCGTGAGCGGTCCGCGCGCGACAAATCCTGTTTTTGTGCGAGCGATGGTTTCACTGTGAAAAGTGATGAGCGGATATTTCTCGACGTCGAAAAAGCTCGGGCTGCGCAGATCCCTGTCGCGCGATTCGGAGTTCGTATTGATACTCTTCGTTAGAATCACCACAGAGACCGTGGACCGGCGAGCGTCCGCGCTGTCGTACATGATCGTCCCGCCGAACTGCGCGAACGCGCCACGCACGCGTGACACACCCATGAATCGAACCGAGAATTCGAGTGCCGAGTGTGACGCATCGATGTCCAGACGCTTGACCCTCAAGCCCGATGCATTCGAGAGCGACGCAAACGTTGCAGACTGACACTTGATTCGATGCGCAGGAATTAGCGAAACGAATACAAGAAGAGAAGCTGATTTCAGTAGCCGCGAGCTCATTTGACCGGCCTCGATTGTGGTGGATCGCAAAATCGGTCGACAGGCTGTCGCGGACATTGGGTTTGTGGCGAATAAACCCTAGCTGGTGGCGTGCGGCTCGCTGCCTGCGACTTTGCCTCGTGTGTTCGTCCTGAACAGGTCTGCGACGCGCCGTCGATGAGCCCGGCTCACCCGAAGTTTTTCCCCCGATGTCAGAACAATCGTGTACCCGCCCCTTAGTGATCGTCGCAGCTCGCGCGCGCGCTGAATATTCACAATGGCCGACCTGTGTATTCGTAGAAAGACGTCGCGATCCAGGTCTCGTTCGAGCGAAGCAATTGTCCTGCGAATGAGATGCGACGACCCGTTCGCATGGATCCGAACGTAATTGTCTTCAGCCTGAAGCCAGTCGATCTCTGTGACTGCAATCTTGAGCACCTTTCCGCGATCACGTGCAATCAGCTCGCTTGTTCCCTTGCCTGGTGTCGAGAGGCGCTTGACGATTTCTCGCAAACGCATCTGTTCCGTCGCGAACGCATTGCTTTGCATGCGACGACGCGCCGTTTCGAGAGCGTCGGCAAGGCGGTGAGGGTCAGGTGGCTTCAGGAGATAATCCGTTGCGTGCACGTCGAAGGCCTTCACCGCATAGTGATCGTGAGCCGTGACAAAAATCACTGCAGGCATTTCACCTTGCGGTAAATGTCTAACGACATGAAAACCGTCCTTC
>DATLDN010000021.1:0-19116 GCA_035525855.1 Gemmatimonadaceae bacterium | reverse complement strand
TGTAATCGATGAATCGCTGTGCGAGAAATGATCGGAAGGGTCGATGATGTGCACCATCATGCCGTCTAGTGCGAGTACTCTCTTCGCTTCACGGAGGATGGCGAGAATAATCGCGCGAGGGATGTGCTCCAGCACTGTGTTGGAGATATGAAAATCGAAAGATCGATCAGACGCGGATAAATCACTCGCATCGGCGGGTGACAGATATTTCACATTCATCATCGCGAGCAGATCGTTAAGCTCACCGTTGAACCTGAGGAGCTGTTTTAGCCGCGACTGAAAAGTTGCGCTTCCTGCGCGCGAACCGAACAGCGCGACGACTTCGGACTCGTTATCACGAATGAACTGGATCGATTCGCGAATCAGAGTGAATGAGAGATACCGATACAAATCGACAGTCGTCGTTTCTGCAGCGCCGATCAACCACAGTGCAGTCGGGACATTTACCATGTGCCCCGTTCCGACCTCCAGAAATCTCTTGTTCTCGACTGTGCTTCCTGCTGCATGAATCCAGTCCGCAATTCGTATCGCTGAACGGAACCGCTCGACGGGCGTGTTCATACCCTTTCTCAATCCGCCGAGTGCACGCTGCAAGCCGTAATACAGGGCGGACGAACCGATAGGAAACGCTGCGATTGTGTTTTGAATTCCCGCCTTGAGACGCCAGTTCATGCGGCTGGCTGTCTTATCGGCCACGCGCGAAATCGTCCCGCTCCAGGCCACGGCTCGCGAGCTTTTTGAACTGGCGCTGTTCCAGTTGCAAGTCGCAGCAAGCCGGCGAGCAGTCCGAGTCCGTGCGTGAAGTGATACATGAAAAACATGAAGGGAAGCACGGCAACGTGACGCGGCTCACGGTAGCGGATTGCTTGCTGCACCGCAGCCAAAATTGCGAGGGTAAAGTACAACACCATCACTGCACTGAACGCGATGCGGATGATTCGTGAAAATGGAGAGAGCACTATCCCCGCGATGACGCCGAACGCAAAGATGCCTGTGATCGCATGCCGAAGCGCAAATGCATACGGCGCCAGATACCACAGATAGGCGTTGTACGGTGCTTCGAGGCCGACCTGTTTTCTTACGAACGATCTTAGATCGGGCTGCGGATAGTACATCACATGAATTGCGGGATTACGCCACACGCGTCCGCCAGATTCCACAATGCGGCGATTGATCTCGTAGTCCTGAGCCCGAACAAGGCGCTCGTCGAATGGCCCGATGCGCGCGAACAACTCTCGGCGAAAACATCCATAAGGGACAGTATCAGCCGGACCTTCCGCTGCGCCCGTTCGATAGCCGGCATCGCCGACACCGAACTTGTGGGTCGTCAGTGCCTGCACTACCGAAGCTTGATATCCCGCATGCCTTCGCTGGGTGACGAACAATCCACCGACATTATCGGCGCCGGTCCGAAGCGACGTCTCGAGCAGCAACGTCAAATAATTTTGCGGATACGACGAGTGTGCATCGAGGCGCACGATGTAATCACCAGTTGCCTCACGCAGCGCGATGTTCAGGCCTGTCGACTGGATGCGTCCCGGATTATCGATGAGCTTGACGCGGGGGTCACGGGCTGCGTACTCAGCGACGACTTCTCTCGTTCCATCCGTCGACCCGCCGTCGATCACCAATATCTCGGCCAGACTTGCCTTCTCCGGGACCTCGAACTGGAGAACAGAATCAAGACATGGGCGGATGAACCCGATTTCCTGCAGACACGGGATCAGAACAGAAACAGTCGTCATTGCGGAGCAAGTCTAACTGACGCTTCGTCGCCTCGCTCGAAGCCGGGGAAGCGTTGAGACTGCGCGCTTGAACCGAGCGCTATCCTCGTCGGAGCGCTGCAGCCGCCGGCGGGTGAGGTCGGTGAGAACTGCAGCGAGTGCGAGCAATACGAAGCTCACCACGCCGGCAATCACGGTCTTCATGATTACACGCTTCCGGACCTTTGGAAGGTTTGGCGGAAGCGGATCCTGCAGCACCACAGTCGGGGTTGCTTCGAGCTCCCGCGCGTACGCATCCTCGCGCTCCGTTGCAGCCTGCGTGTAAACCTTCTCGGCAAAACTTATTTCGCGCGCCAGGCGATCTCGCTCCATTCCCGCTATGGAAAATGCGGGCGTTGCGCGGTTTGAGAAGTTGAATTCGCGCAAGCGATCCTCTGCCGCGGTGAGCTGAGCCTGTGCATTCGCCACCCGCGCTTCCTGCGCCATGCGCAGCTGCTGCGCCTGCGCTTTCGATGTGCGGACAAAAATCTGGCTCGCACTGTCTACGATCCGTGATGCAATCACACGCGCCAATGCGCTGTCTTTGTGCTGGACTGCGATTGTGATCGTGCCCGTTTCCTTGTTTGTGCCAACCGTCGTCAATTTGTCGAGGTGCTTCGCCACATCCTCGGCGTCGTTGAGAGTGTAGCGCTCGTTCAGAACGCGATCGATGATACGCTGATTCGAATTGGGAGAGAGGCGTGAGTAACCGACGCCGGACAACACTGCCCTCGAACGAAGTAGCTCCACCATGCGCGATGGTGTGAGCTGATATCCCAGCTGAAGTGATGCCCCTGCGAGCGCAGCAATTCCGCCTAATGACGATCCCGATTTGCTGTTGACGACAGGAGAAACCGACAGCTCCGCCTTGTATTTCCGCGGCTGCGCAAAGGCATACGCGCCGACCGCCAACGCGATCACGACTGTCCAACCTATGATCTGGCGACGCTTCTCGACTAGCGGTGTGAGCAGCGTGAGCGTGTCTACGCCTTCGACTATTTCGCCGTCAGGTGCTGACAATGGGGTTCCTCGAGCCGCTCCAGTGAAGTGCGTTCGATCGGGGCTTGCGGATGACAAAAGCGATGAGTCCAAGGATGACCAGAGTCGCGGTGAGACTATTGTAAACCCAGAACCATGTTATCGGAGTCCACATGATTGTGGCGTAAGTCCCCATGAGCAGGGGAAGCCACCTGCCATTTCCGTTCGCTACTTTTCGAAATGAAACCCCACCGACAAAACCTGTAACAGCGAGCGCAGCGAACGCGCCCGGTAATGTGAAGTCCTGAATCAGGTGGCGGAAGCCCGTGTAGATATTGCTGGTATCGCCCGTCACAAGCTCCACGAGAGATTCGAACAACCCTGGGGTGCGTTTCGCAGCACCTGCCAGCTCTAGCGGGCCGGCGAATGTGAATGCGCCAAGAGTTGGGGAAAAAGGTTGACTCCAGTAATCGCGAAGCCACTGCGAGAATACTGTCATATGCCCGAAGGCGGCGCCAAAAAGCTTTCCCGCGGCCATGCCGACAAGTCCGACATCCGTTGAGGCCACTCGCGCCAGACTTGTCGCGAGAAACAATCCGATACCTGCGACTCCGAGGAAAACTCCGAGGAGCAGGTGGGGTTTTGTGAAGACCGCCAGCTTTCCCGCACGCAAGCGTGTCCCGAAATAACCGCAAAGCCAGAGAGTTACGCTGAACAGTGTGGCGGCCTTTGTTGTCTGAATCACTGTCACCATCAACGGCGGAATAAGCGACGCCAAGGAGAGAAGTCGCCAGATGAAGCGTCGCCGCGAAACGAAGACTATCCCCCCGATTGCCGGCGCCAGATAAACGAAAGGCAACAACACTTGCGTAACACCGCGCGAGGTTTCCTGCACCTGTACGTGCTGACTGACGTACATCTGATTCGCGACGATCACGATGCGCTGAATATTGAAGATGTCGCTCAATGGAATTCCCGCTTCGATTACCGAGGCAAGAACAGACGCTAGTCCGAGGATCACAGCAGCAGCCAGGATGGCACTCAGGAGTCGAAGCTCAGCCTGGGATGGAGGAATTGGCGCGCGAAGGTGAAGCGTCTTGAATCCACCATTACCTGCCGCAGCGCCGAGCGACATTGCGATTGCAGCGAAAAAAACCCATACAACCGCCCCAACGCTTACATATTCCTCGGGCGCGATGAGGATCGGAATAATTCCGGCAAAGCACCACCAAAGCGCGAAGAATGCGCCCGGGTGCAGCCATGTTCCGCTAATCGCTCGCATCGTCGCTGCCCACACGATGATCGGAATCGAAAGGCCGAGCGCGGCAACAGTTGCGTTACTCACCTCGTAACGGGGTGAAAACTTCGAGAGTAACTTCCCTCGCTCGAAGAGCGGAAAGAGTGATCATGTCGAAGCGAATCATACGCCAATGACTGTAACGCGCCAAGACGCGGACAAACTCGATATACAGTTCTCCGTCGTGAGCGGATCGCGAGAGAATCTGCTCTTCGACTGCATTGCGTCGGTATTAGACACAATGAAGGATTCGCGGTATTCGTGGCGCTTGACCGCCATCTCAAATGATGCTCGACCGGGACTGGTGCGACGCCTACGCGAGCGATTCCCTACGATCGATGTAATCGAGAACTCGGAACCGAAGGGGTTTGCTGCAAATCATAACGTGGTGCTGCGCACGTCGGGGGCACGATACACGTGGATTCTGAACGACGACCTGGTGATCATGCCAGGCACGATCGACCAGATCGTCGCTTACATGGATCAGCCTCGGAACGAGAAAGTGGCAGTGGTGAGTCCTCGTCTTATGAATCCAGACGGCAGCCTCCAACCATCCACTTACAGTTTTCCGACGATACCGCAAACGCTCCTTGGATTCTCCGGAATTCGCGATCTTCGCATCACCAACAAGTTGCTTACCGTCATAGCACCCATTCTGCGCCGCGGCGCCGGATCGTCACGGTTCTGGGCGCACGATCAAACTATCGAGGTGGATACTTTTCGCGGAGCGTGCGTGGCCGTGCGAATGTCTGCGGTGAAAGAAGTGGGAGTAATGACCGAAGCTGCTCTCGTCGGCGCGGAAGAGATTGAATGGCATCGGCGACTCAAGGACCGCGGGTGGAAAATTATTTTCTTCGCCGATGCGAGCGTAATTCACTACGGCAGTCAGACAGTCGCCGAGGGATCGCAGGATTTGTATTCAGAGTACCTGAAGGGATTGCTTCATTATTTCAAATCCCATCGAAGTCCCGCGCGGTTCCGCGCGTTTGTCGCAGCGCTTGTTGGTCTTTACACCGCGCGCCTCAGCATCGCGCGCGTGCAGAGAAACGAGAAAAAAATCGAGGTGGCGCGACAATACCTTCAGGTGGTACGTAACGCGATGTAACTCTGCCTGTTATTGCTTACGACGTGTGACGCGCGAAGTGCTCGGGATTCGCGAGGTACCAATCGACAGTTTTCCTTAGACCGCTCGCAAATGTTTCCTGCGCCTTCCATCCGAGATCGTCTTCGATCAGTGAGCAGTTGATTGCGTAGCGGAAATCATGGCCGAGCCTGTCGGTAACCGAAGTCAACAGCTCGCTGTATTTCCCGGATGCGCGCGGACGCTGCTCATCGAGTATCAGGCAAATCTCGTTAGCGATGTCGATATTGCGCCGCTCGCTTTTTCCTCCCACGAGATAGGTCGCACCAACCCGACCCTTCCGAACGACGATGTCGATCGCAACGCAATGATCCTTCACATAAAGCCAGTCGCGGATATTGAGACCTGCGCCGTAAATCGGAATTGGTTTCTCGCCCAGCGCCGAACGAATTACGGTTGGAATGAATTTCTCTGCGTGCTGGTAGGGACCATAATTGTTCGAGCAGTTCGTCATCGTGATCGGCAAGCCGTACGTATGGAAGTACGCGTTCACCAGATGATCTGATCCCGCCTTACTCGCCGAGTAAGGGGAGTTGGGATGATACGGAGTGCGCTCGTTAAACGGCGGGTCTTTTTCCGCGAGACTTCCAAATACTTCGTCCGTCGAGACGTGATGAAATCTCACGTTCTCATTCGGGCCGTCTTTCAGCCAGTTCTCGCGCGCGGCTTCGAGCAGGGTGAACGTTCCGACAAGATTTGTCTCGATGAACGCCGCAGGTCCCGAGATCGAACGATCGACGTGGGATTCCGCCGCGAAGTGGACAACCGTATCGATAGGCCGTTCACGAATTATCTGATCGACAAGCGTTCGATCGGTGATATCCCCTTTCACGAAATCGTGGCGAGGGTCATTCACAACCTGTGTCAGATTGTCGAGCGACCCTGCGTAAGTCAGAGCGTCGAGCGTCGTAACACGAACATCAGGATCAGACTGCAGAACATGCTCGACGAAATTGGCACCGATGAAGCCGGCGCCTCCGGTAACGAGCATCGATTTAGGCGTGTGAGTTTTCATTCAGGGAATGCTAGAGAATGCATGATTGTATCACGAAGCGCTGACCGCCACGGCCTTGGCGACAATTTAAAACGGTCAGTGAAGCTGCTGGTGTCGAGCACCGAATAGGCTGGACGCTTTGCGGCAGTTGGAAATTCACTCGTCGGGATCGGCACAATTTGCGGCGAAAGTGAGCTGCCACGCGCGCGGGCTTCCTCGAATATCGCCTGCGCAAAATCAAACCACGTTGTGTCACCTTCGTTTGCAAAATGATACAGACCGTAAAAATTCCGATTCTCGAAGAGCGCGTCTGCCACGGTGATCAGTGCGGCTCCCAGGTCTGCGGCCGACGTTGGTCGACCGCGTTGATCATTCACCACCCGTAATTCCGGTTTTTCAGCCCCGAGTCGCAGCATGGTGCGGACGAAATTTCCGCCGCGGTGGCTGAAAACCCACGAAGTTCGTACGATCGTCGGCGCAGGGTTTTCCTCCATCACCGCGGTTTCTGCCGCGAGCTTAGTGCGTCCATAGACGCCAATTGGCGCCGTGGATGAATCAACCTGGTATGGGTCGCGAGCTCGACCGTCAAAAACGTAATCGGTTGAGACATGGATGATGGGCGCGTCGACCTTTGCAGCGGCGCGGGCAACATTGCGTGCGCCCCCGGCATTCACTGCTTCAGCAAGCTCCGGTTCGGATTCCGCTTTGTCGACAGCCGTGTATGCGGCGCAATTCACCACTACGTGAGGGTGAAACTCCGTCAGTGCGTCGTCGACGGCGCCGGCATCGGTAATGTCGAGATCACCACGCGTGAGAGGGCGAACTTTCCACCCGGACGCATTAGCACGTTCACTGACTTCGGATCCAGTCATCCCACCGGCGCCGGTTACTAGCAGCCGCTTCATTCAGTACGACGGAAGGTCAGACCTGTCCGGGGATAACGGCAGATAGCTGGAGTCTTTCGGCGAAGTCAAAGGAGTGTCGATCGGCCAATCGATGCCGATTGTGGAATCATTCCAGGCAATGCCACGGTCATCAGCTGCATCGTACGGAGCCGTACACTTATAGGTAACGTCCGCAACATCAGACAGCGTGCAAAATCCGTGAGCGAATCCTCCGGGTATCCACATCGACAAAAGATTTTCATCGTCGAGCTCCGTACCGAACCATTTTCCGAACGTTGGGGATCCGCGCCTGATGTCCACGGCGACATCGAAGATTCTGCCGCGCGTAACGTGGACCAGCTTTCCCTGCGGAAGCTTCAGCTGATAGTGAAGCCCGCGAAGAACTCCTCGTGTAGACCGGCTATGGTTGTCCTGCACGAACTCGCTCGGAATGCCGGTGCTCTCCAGCTTCGGCGCACTGAACGTCTCCAAAAAAAATCCCCGATCATCGCGAAACACCCTCGGCTCGAGCAGCAAAACTCCGGGGAGGGAAGTGGATCTTACATTCACCTTGGCGGGGCACCAATCTCTAGAAGTGACATGAGGTATTCCGCGTAAGTGCTTTTGCCCAAGCCGTTTGCGAGATTCTGCAAATCGCCATTCCCGATGTACCGCATCCGAAACGCGGCTTCTTCGGGCGAGCCGATCTTGAGCCCTTGGCGCTCCTCCACCACCGCTACAAAGTTAGACGCCGCAAGCAAAGCGTCATGAGTTCCAGTATCGAGCCACGCGACACCGCGACCAAGAATCTCAACCGTAAGCGAACCTCGCTCGAGGTAGAGCCGGTTCAAATCGGTGATTTCCAATTCTCCCCGTGAGGACGGCTTCAGATTCCGCGCTGCTTCCACAACTGAGTTGTCGTAGAAATAGAGCCCGACGACGGCGTATGAGGACTTGGGGTTGGCCGGTTTTTCTTCGATCGACTTTGCACGACGCTCTGCATCGAACTCGACGACCCCGTAGCGTTCCGGGTCCTTCACGTGATAGGCAAAGATCGTAGCGCCTTTTGTTGCATCTGCGGCAGCTTGAAGCTGCTCGGGCATTCCGTGGCCGAAGAAAATGTTGTCGCCGAGTATCAACGCAGCGCTGTCGGCGCCGATGAATTTTTCGCCTATGATGAAGGCCTGTGCGAGACCTTCGGGCCGCTCCTGCACAGCATACGAAAGCTCGATGCCGAGCTGTCGTCCGTCGCCGAGAAGTTCCTCGAACTTCGGCAGATCGGTTGGAGTGCTGATGATGAGAATCTGCCGAATGCCCGCGAACATAAGCGTGGTCAGCGGATAGTAGATCATCGGCTTGTCGAATACGGGAATCAGCTGCTTCGACACCACGCGCGTCGACGGCCAGAGCCGGGTACCCGATCCGCCAGCGAGAATAATTCCTTTTCGGCTCATGGTGCCGGGACGGGTTTTACAAGTGAAGTCGGGGACGAGAGTGCGCGACTCCCCAGTCGCAGCCTGGTCTCCCACAATGACAGGCTTCCCAGCAAAGTAAGCGAAGCGACGAGGCTTATTGCCATCGACATGATATCAGATTTGAAGAGGCAAAGGATCAGGAGAACGGCAAGCGTGATGATGAGATTCCTGCTGTTGACAGCTCTTACGTCGAGTGCGTCGAGAATATTCCGAAGCAGAACGTAGACAACGTAAGGAATCGCGCCAAGCAGGCACATGCGGAAAACCGGAATTGCTGGCAGGAATTCGGTTCCGAAGTACCACCTGACAAACAGCGGGATAAGAAATTCGCCGACTGCGACAATCAAAAGGGCCGATGCGACTCCTGCACCCAGCAATTTGAGAACGATTCGCCGCAATCCTTTCAGGTCGCCGCGAGCTGCCTGCTCACTAGCGCGTGGAAGCATAACGAGTCCAACCGGTCCGTACACACCTGCGACGAGAGAAAGAAGTGAAAGTCCAGCTGAGAAATGGCCTGCTTGAACGATGCCCTGCGTGCGCACGGCGATCAGCGCCGGGAGTGCAAACAATCCAACGAGTGCGAATTCACCGGGCACTCGTGGAATTCCAAACCTCAGAAGTGTCCGTACGTGCGAGGAGACAGGGTGTACCGATTCCGTTGCGGACTCAGTAGCGAACGCAACTACGAGTGCAATCGTACTTATAACAAGCCAGGCGAGGCCCGTCGTGGCGAGAACTGCTGCTGCGTTGTGTGCGACCGCAAGAAACGCGACGACTGGAACAATCCCATTGTCGATGAGCGAGAGCGCATTCGCGAAGTGCATGTCGCCGCGACCGCGAAACACCGCGTACACCATGCTGTGCAACGTCAATCCAGCGAGTGCGATCGCCGCTGGCCTTACGAGCGAGCGCATCGACTCGTCGCCAAAAAGCAGCGACGACGAAGCATTGGGGTTCAAGCTCATTAACAGGATCACGATCGCCGCTGGTGTGACCCCCGCGAGCAGCGTCGCGATTGCAAATGATCTCGGGCTGTACCCTGAAGATCCGCGGGCTCGTGCAATCGCGATGTAACGAGGAGCCGCGATACCGAGACCGAGCACGAGTGGCAAGTACATCAATCCAATTGCGCGCCGGCTTACGGTGTACTCACCAAACCCGACTGGGCCTAAGAGGTCTGCAGCGAGCTTGAGTACAAATATGCCCGCGGCCATCACGAGGAGCTCGATCATGAGAGTCCACGTGAGCTGCGCGCGCATCAGCGAAGATTGTACCGAATACCTACGATTGCGTTGATGTTCGACGCGTCGGTAGCGAAGTCTCGATTGAAATCGTGTACAAGGGTCAAGCCGCTTGTCACGTCGAATCCACGAATCACTCTCGTGTTCTCTAATCCAATCGAGTGACTCACATCCATGGTTCGCGGCTCCCGGACACCCAGCAGCGGAAAGTTTCCGATTTCCTGATTCAAATCGCGTGTCCAGCTGAGACTCCACCGCCCTGCTGACGTGTAGTGGTCGACGGCAACCGTAGATCCTGCCGCCGCACCCACACCGACGTTTGCGCCGAGCAGCTGTCCGCGATTCGTGTGTCCCTGCCTTATAACTCCGTGCAGATAAATCTCTCCCTCTCCGCGCGGAGAGCGCACGAGCTGTGGCACCTGAAAGTTTATCAATTCGAAACGAACAGCCGTAAAACTGTTGCTCTTGAATGCAAAAACTTTTCTTGCTCCGAGACTGTACGATCGTGAGTGATCGGGTTCCTGAAGCAGATCACGGATATCCTCGTTGTGATCCTCACGGCCGTACTCGGCAGATATCTCAAACCCGCTGCGGGGTAACACCCAGCGAGCGAACACCTCAGCGAGCTGGTTGTCCCCTATGCCCCGGCCCGTCCCGAACGTCGAGGGGAAGCGGGGATCGTCGATGGGCTGCTCAGGCGCGAGGTGCGTTTTGAGAAAAGCCTCGAACACTTTGGTGAAATAGCTTCGCGGAAGTCCGGAGCGAGGCCAGACGGAATGAAAGAAGCGTGCTCCTCCGATTTCGAGTCCTGGGATTCCGCGCGGCTGACCGACAATTACAAATCCCGTTGCAAAACGTTTTGTGCCGGGCTCCGCTTTGCTCGTGTAAGCGCTCGGTCCATGGACGTTGGAAAAATCGGATTGAAAGAGCTCGCCCCAGATCAGCTTTGCCTGAAGTTTTCCGATGAAGATGTTCAGTGGCGAGCTGGTTCCGGCGAAAATGTGAGGAAAGCCGGCAGCATTGTCGCCTAGGAGAAGCGGATATTCTGTCGCCGGTCCCCACCCCATGTTCGCCGTGGAAATACCTACGGCCACAAACGGGAAATCGAATCGAAACGTACTTTGACCAGGATCGAGCTGAGAATACGGACTGTCCCCAAATCTTTGCGGTAGATCGACGCCGCCGTGCAGCGGATTGGCAAATGGTCCGATTGCACTGAACACCGGCGGCATTATGAAGAACTCCCGGTTCTCGGCGCGGAATGCCATCGGCGCCACGACAAGTGATGCTGGTCCCCATCGGACTGTGAATCCGGCCTGGATCGCTGACGTGAGGCCGCGGCCCGCCCAGATTGGTCCATCGTTCGAGCCCCACGCGAAGCCGGTGTTGTAGCGAAGGCTCGTCGTTGGACGGACGATGCTATAACGAATACCGTGGAAATTCTTTTCGTCTGATACAAATCGCGAATGCCACGGATGCGCAGTATCGCGTGGAATCAGCTTATCGATCTCGCCCGGAGAAAAGCTTCGCGACGACCAGGGATATAGCGGAACGAGTCCAACAGTCTGGAGGTACCGCAGATAATCTTCAGGCTGACTGCCAACAAAAATCTCGGACCGATAAGATTCGCCCGTTAAAAGCTGAGCTCGCGCATCCACACCCGAAACAAGCGACGCAACAATGATTGCGCTCATCCAAAGCGATGACGCGACCATCCTGTTCCGGCCATGTGCCCGATTGTAACTTTGTCGATCAATCAAGACGGAAATAACCCGGTTTCTTCTCTTCAAGAGTTGTCTTTTCCAGGCGCAAAATCTAAGTCATGGGTACGAGCGCCGCTCGCGGTACTCGCTGGAATTTCGTGCATCACACTCGTCGCATCCGGACAGACTACACGGCCGAGTGTCACACCGCTCGACTCCGTTCTTTTCGAATACGTGCGTCCGCTCGTGCCGGTACACGGAATAGTCGACGACGGAAATCGTTTGCTTCAGCTCGAGGGTCGCGCGCCCCTGAACGGCTACCTGCTTCGCTCTGCGTCCTCGCTGACTCCAAAGCTTCCCGGGAACAAAGCGATACGCGCGGCCGTCATTGCACCCGAATTTTATTCCACGACGAACTCATCGATTCCGTTTTCGTTCAACGACGGATCACTGTGGGCAGGGCGGGGAACAAGCCGTCGCATAACGACGGGTTTCCGCCTCGAGGCGGGGCCGTTCAGTATGATCGTCGCTCCCGAATTTCTGGATTTTCAGAACGACTATTTCCTGTTGCGCGATACGGTCCGATTTTACTCGCCGCCAGTAATTCCAGAGCGACGTGGCGGAGGATTTGTATTTCCGTGGTATGTCGCACCGTATTCGATCGACCTGCCAACGCGAATGGGTCCCGATCCGCTGCATCGAACGGACGCAGGTCAATCCACCGCGATGGTTACACTCCGCGGCACATCGTTCGGAATCTCCAATGAGAATGAATGGTGGGGGCCGGGAATCAGAAACGCGCTAATCCTCAGCAACAACGCAGCGGGGTTCCCGCATCTTTTTGTTCGCACCGCTCGCCCGTGGAAAAATCGAATTGGGGCGGTTGAGCTGCGACTGCTCGTCGGGGGTCTCACAGAATCGAAATGGTTCGATACGACTCAAGCAAACAATCTTCGATCGATCAGCTCATTCGGGTTCACGTTCACGCCGAACGCTCAGAAAAATCTGGTGATCGGTGGAGCACGCTCCGTGTACGCAACCAACAAGGACGGATGGGGCAAAATTCCGTGGCGACTGTTTGACGCGTTCGCCGCAACGGGGCGTCCGAACAATCGAGCGCAGCCGGATTCCTCTCTTTATCCCGGAGGTCGCGACCAGGTTTATTCGTTCTTCGGCCGCTGGGTGTTTCCGAACGATGGGTTCGAGACGTGGGCAGAATGGGCGCGATACGAATGGCCTCTCTCGTTGCGTGATCTGTTCGTTACTCCGAATCACACCCAGGGATATACACTGGGTTTGCAATGGGCCAGGCCAACAGGACTTCGGGCGGGCAAAGTCCGCCTGGAAGCGGAGGCCACGAGCGTCGAGCAAAGTGCTACTTATCGCGATCGACCCCTCGGCTCATGGTACACGAGCCGTCGAGTCATCCAGGGTTACACACAGCGCGGTGAGGCACTCGGCGCAGCGATTGGTCCAGGTGCATCGAGCCAGTGGGTCGCCGCTGATTATATGGAGCCCAACTGGTCTCTTGGAGTATTCGCGGGTCGCATCAGATGGAACGAAGACATCCACGATACATATGGATTCCCAGCCTATCAGGGCTATTGTATTCACGACATCAGTATTCTCCCTGGTTGGAGGGCGTCAGCCTCGAGCCGCTTCGGCTATATATCAGCCGATGTAACGTACGGAAATCGCCTGAATGCGTATTTCCAGGAGCAGTCAGGCTGCATCGTTCAGAATTCCCGGCTGGACATCCGCAATAAGACTGTTACTCTGACGTTTGGGACTTTCACTCCAGGCCGCAGGCGCTAAGCCGGTCAAATCAAAGAGTTTGGCAGATTATTTGCCGATAGCCCGGCGTTGGCGTTCCCCAGATAGTCCTGGCGGAGCATCAGGCACAAGGTCAAACCATTTTTCATAACTGATGGCAAAACGTTCGGCGCTGGGCCAGCAACACCACCTGCGCCTCACTCCATCGCCCCAGCCAAGCGTCAGGTCCTCGCGTTCGGAGTCTCCACTACTCATTCGAACGCGACTGCGCGAACGCCGGCCCGTTGAGGTAAGACGGCACACATCGCGCATCGCCACTCGTTTTGGCGTTCTCCTGGCCGCAGACGCGATCGCAATCTTCATCTGCACCGCCATCGCCGACTTCGCAGTTTCCAGCGGCGGCTGGCTTGGGCTGCAATTCAGTCGCGCACTCGCAGGGCATTATGTCGGCTGGACATTCACGCCGATTCTTTTGATCAGTCTGTTCGCGACCGGTAGCTATAGCCGGCATCGAAGCCTGAACGGAAGAGTTCGTTTACTGTCCGGTGCGGCGCTGGCCTCCACTTTCGTGGTCTGGCGGATGCTCGCGGCGCACGAGATGGTCGCAGCAGCGTCGGTTTTCCTGGTGACGACATTCCTGACGTGGGACGTCGTTTGCCTCATTCGGATTGCTGCCGAACACTTTCTGCGGACGGTGTGGCCGGGAACGAGGGGCGCAGCACCCGCATTGCTCATTAGCGATCGGCGGGAGGAGAGCCAGGTTCTCGAGAAGGCCATCCTCGCGGCTGGTGGAGACTATTCCCTCGCCGGTTATGTATCGATCGGCCGCAGGCCATTTGAAGGATCGATCGGATCGATCAACGAGCTCCCTGATCTCATCGATGAGCACAAAGCGGAAACAGTCGTTGTCTGCGATCACCTGAACGATCAGCAGATAACACTCGTTCGCGATGCGAGTTTGACCGCCGGCTGTCAGCTCCTTTACCCGGCGCGAGCGGTGAAGATCGCAGGCGTTCGTCCTGCGCTGGTGTGGCATCAGGACCAACCGTTCTTCGAGCTTGGTGCACCGGTGTTGAAGGCGACCGCGGTAATATCCAAGCGGGTGGTCGACGTTGTGGCCGCTACAGTTGGCATGGTGCTGCTCTCGCCGGTGTTTCTGTTGATCGGTCTTGCGGTAAAGCTCGATTCGCCGGGCCCCATGTTCTTTGCTCAGGATCGTGCGGGATTAGGTGGTCGCCGCTTCAAGATGATGAAGTTCCGCACGATGCGAGTCGGCGCTGACGCCGAGAAACACAAACTGGCGCATCTCAACCAGAGCGGTGATTCGCGATTGTTCAAGATTCCGCAGGATCCGCGCGTTACACGGCTCGGTTCATTGCTGCGACGGTGGAGTCTCGATGAGCTGCCACAGTTCTGGAACGTGCTCTGGGGTGACATGTCCCTCGTCGGGCCGCGACCGTTCTTCGAGGCAGACTTTGCATCGTATCAAGACCATCATTTCCGCCGCCTCGACGCGAAGCCCGGAATCACAGGACTCTGGCAGGTGAGCGGTCGCAGTGCTGTTGTTGATTTCGAGGATGTCGTTTATCTCGACCGCCAGTACATCGAGCAGTGGTCGTTCTGGCTCGATGTGAGCATCATGTTCCGGACTCTTCCGGCGATTGTTCGGCGCACGGGCGCCTACTAGTCCAGCGGTTTCGTGTTGATTCGGCCGCTCCAATCGGCCAGATTTGTTCGTTCGCTCGCGCAACTCGCGCGAGCTTTGTTTAGGTAACAACGAGGATAGGAATTGAAAGTTTTCGTTACCGGTGCCGCGGGGTTTTTGGGTAGCCACCTCGCGGATGCGTTCATAGCACGGAACGATCAGGTTGTCGGCTGCGACAATATGATCGGCGGTGATTTGCACAACCTCCCCGAGGGGATCGAGTTCGAGGCGGTCGACTGCAACGATCTCGCGGCAATGAAGCGTTTGACGAAAGACGTCGATGTCATCTTCCACGCAGCAGCCATCGCAACGGAAGGACTCAGCGTCTTTTCGCCGGCATTGATCGCAACACACGTCTACACGAATACGGCAACGGTTCTAGCTGCTGCTGCGAGCAATGGTGTGAACCGATTCGTCCATTGCTCGAGCATGGCCCGCTACGGGAATGGGCCTGTGCCGTACGTCGAAGATCAGCCGCTCAAGCCCGCCGATCCTTACGGAATCGCCAAATACGCCAGCGAGCTCGTGGTGCGCAATGTTTGCGAGACTCACGGAATCGATTACACGATCGCCGTTCCTCACAACATCATCGGACCCAAACAGAAGTACGATGATCCTTATCGCAATGTCGCGAGCATCATGATCAATCGGATGCTTCAGGGAAAGCAGCCCGTGATCTACGGTGACGGTGGGCAAAAGCGTTGCTTCTCGTTCATTCAGGATTGTGTGAATCCGTTGATCAAGATGGGCACGATGCCTGAAGCAGTCGGTGAGGTCATCAACATCGGGCCGGACGAGGAGTACGTGTCGATTCTTGAGCTCGCGACCATCATTGCCGAGCTCATGAGCTTCGACCTCGATCCGATCATGGTCGCCGAGCGTCCGCGAGAAGTGCGCTACGCCACATGCTCAGCCGATAAGGCGCGCCGGCTGCTGGGCTACAAAACGACGGTTACACTGCGCGAAGGATTGTTGAGCATCATCGATTGGATCTCGACGCACGGCACAAAACCGTTCGAATATCACTTACCGATAGAGATTGACTCGCCGCTCGTCCCAGCGACGTGGACGTCGCGCCTACTATAGGAACGCGGAAGCTGAGAATCGGCATGCTCGGTCTTTACGGCATGCCGATGTCGAAGCTTCAATTCACCGGGTTCGAAACGGGTTTCGGCGAAATTGCGCCGAGATTGGCGGACGCCGGGCACAAGATCGTGATGTATTGCCGGAGTGGGTCTTATCCGGATGCGATGCGTGTTCCTCGTTATCGCGGTGTCGATCTGATCTACGTTCCTTCGCCCGGTGGTAAGAATTTTTCCGGTCCTATCGCAACATTTTTCTCTCTTGTTCACGCTCTCACTCGCGGTCATTACGATATTCTGCTGTTCGTGAACGTCGGGATGGGTCATCACGCAGCGCTCGGGAGGCTGTTCGGTAAAAAGGTTGTGATGAATGTGGATGGACTGGATTGGACGCGCGCAAAGTGGGGTCCAGTCGCCAAGTGGTATTTCTATTCGGCTGCTCAATCTGCCGTACGTTTCTGCACGGAGCTGATCACTGACGCGGAAGCGATGCGGGTGTTTTACCTCGAGCGCTTCAAGAAAAAAACGACGATGATCGCGTACGGCGCGTACATCGAGAAGTCAGAACATTCCGAGCTCATTACGCGGTTTGGGGTGAAGCCCGATGACTATTATCTGATTGCGAGCCGGCTGATCCCTGAGAACCATGCAGACTTAATTGCTCGCGCGTTTCTTCGCTCCGGATCGTCGAAGAAGCTGGTCATTGCAGGCGGGGCCAACTACGACAGCCCATTTCATAGCGAGCTGCGAGCATTGGCGGGCGACAAGATCATTCTTGCGGGCCATATCGATGACCCCGAGGTGATCAAGGAGCTTCATTGCAACTGCTTTGCATACGTCCACGGCCATTCCGTAGGCGGAACGAATCCGTCCCTGCTCAAGGCGATGGGATATGGCAATTGCATACTCGCGCTCGATACAGTATTCAATCGTGAGGCGCTCGCTGACGGCGGAATTTTCTTTCCGAAGGATGAAGAAACGCTTTCAAAGGAAATGAGAATGCTGGAAGAAAATCCAGCGTGCGTCGCAAAGCTGCGAGCGATGGGACCGGAACGAATCAAGGCGAATTACACGTGGGAAAAAATCGCGGGGCAATACGAGAGCCTGTTTCAGGACGTTGCTGCAAGATGAGTTGGAGATCCGGTTGTGGCTGAGACCTGGAGAATCACGCCAGGGAAGAGACTCGCACTTGCCACTCTCGACACTGTAGCGAAGCCGTTCTCGCGACTGTTCAGTCCGCGATCGAACGGCGACGATGGCATCTGGAAGATTCTCGTCGTCGAGCTTTGGCACATTGGTGATGTTGTTATCGCGACGACCGCCCTTCAGGCATTGCGTGCGCGTTATCCGGATGCGTGGATAGCATTTCTCGGAAAGCCGCATGCGGAGGAAGTGCTGAGCGGAACCGGGCTCGTCGATGAGGTGATCACGTACGATTTTCCGTGGACTTCTGAGACGGACAAGTATCAGCGCTCACGTTACGACACGCGCGAGCTGAGGCTTTTGTTCCGCCGTCTCCGCGAAGAGAAGTACGATCTCACGATCGACTGTCGAATGGATTTTCGAAGCAATCTCGTGACCTACGCGACGCGCGCGAAGCGGAGAGTTGGCTACGCCTTTGGCGGTGGCAGCTTTCTTTTGACTGATGCTATTCCTGCCGCACCGCTTCGCGATCACAAGGTGCGTGATTGGCTTCGTCTTCTCGAAGCGCTCGGCTCACGCCGGGGAGCATCATTGCTATCCCGAACTGAAGACGGTAAGCCGCTCGCTCCGCGACTTACATTACTGCCTGAAGAGCGACAGGCTGCAGCAACGACGCTGGAGGAGCAAGGAATTGCGCCGCGCGATCTGATTGTCGCAGTGCACGTCGGAGGAAGTAATGCGGAGAAGCGCTGGGCGCCTGAAAAATTTGCGCAAGTCGCGGATTCGCTGGCAGACAGTTACGGTGCGAAGATTGTCGTGCTCGTCGATCCGGAAGGCTACGGCGCAAATCTGCCGCTTAGAAATCCCGCGATTTATCTCAAATCAAATTTGCGTCAGCTAATGGCGCTCATTGGGAGCTGCGACCTGCTTCTGTGCAACGACAGCGCACCCATGCATATCGCAGATGCGCTAGGCGTTCCCGTAGTCGCTGTTTTTACGACCGGCAATCCGCGTTGGTATGGACCTTCAGGAAAACTTCAACGCGTAGTAGGGAAGGGTGCGCCGCGCGGAAAGCGGGTCGATGTTCCCGTTGGAGAGGTCCTGGCTGCTGCACAGGCGCAGGTGGAGCGCGCGATAACGGCGCGTGCGATCGCGTATGGATCTATCCAGAGTACCGCGCCGTGATGGATGCATTGACAGAGAGCGCGTGAAGTAGCGCTCCGCCCGTCCGCGACGGTGGGATTCCCGCGACGACGCGCTTCGTTTCATCATCACTCAGGTATTCCACTGCCGGGGCGAGATCTGTTTCCGTCTCGCAATATTTGCCAGCCTCGACTTGAGAGTGCGACAGGTTTCGCGCGAATAACACAGGAATTCCCGCGGCATTACCCATGTGGCGCGGGCCGGAGTCGAGAGTGAGCAATGCGGAGCAACGCGAGAGAAATGCCACGAACGCACGAAGACTCAGCGGCGTTACAAGAATCTTTGCCGGGAATGACAGCTCACGCGCTGCAGCTGCGAGCTCAGCCGAGTCCCGCGGCGCACCCGTAAGAATCACTTCAAAATTGCGTTCTGCGTGAGCCGCTTCGAGAGCGGCGAGCAGATGCGATCGCGGCCAGTTCCCCGCAGCCTGACGTGTGGTAAGAGAGCACGCGACAATTTGCGAATCTTCGGGGAATCCGAAGCTGCTAAGCGCGCGCGCCGCCCGTGATTGTTCTTCATCGCTCGGATAAACGCGGGGACGAAGTGGCCAGTCCGCTCGAACGCTCGCCACATCGGCCACCATTCGCCGAAAGTACGCGGCGTACGGACTCGGAAATTCAATCGGGGACGTTCGGGTGATGAGGCCGGACAGTCCTTTGTACGAGTAGCCGACACGGTTCGGAATTCCGAGCGCGACAGCCAGTGCGAGATCCGGGTAATGCCGCAGCGTATTC
>DATLDN010000018.1:0-14798 GCA_035525855.1 Gemmatimonadaceae bacterium | reverse complement strand
AAGCAGGCCTTTGTAGTTTTCGGTGTTTCGGTGCCTCGGTGTCGTCTTGGTTTTACGCCTTTGTTCCCGTGAGCACCCGGAATTCCAGTTTGTCGCCCGCAGATGAGACATCGACTTCGATCTCATCACCCTTCGTGAATTCGCCGAGCAGAATCTTCTCCGAAAGCGGATCTTCGATCCATTTCTGAATCGCTCGCTTCAGCGGACGAGCACCGAACTTTTCGTCGAACCCATGCTTCACGAGGAATGCGGCCCCTGCCTCAGTGAGCGTGAGTGTCAGCTCTTCATCACCAAGACGCTTCTGCACTTCCTTCAGCAGAATGCCGACGATCTGTGCGATGTCACTTTCGGAAAGCGGATGGAACACGATGATGTCGTCCAGCCGGTTCAGAAACTCCGGATTGAAAACGTGTGTCATCTCTTCCTTCACCTTTTCAGACATGCGCTCGAAAGCGTTTCGCTGATCAGGTGTCGAGAAGCCCATCGAGCGGCCCTTCGTGATATCACGCGCGCCAACGTTCGACGTCATGATGACTACAGTGTTCTTGAAGTCGATCACACGACCGTAGTTGTCGGTTAGATGTCCTTCATCGAGAACCTGAAGCAGGATGTTGAACACGTCCGGATGCGCCTTCTCGATTTCATCGAGAAGCACGACGCTGTACGGCTTGCGGCGAACAGCCTTCGTAAGCGTTCCCGAATCCTCGTATCCAACGTATCCCGGAGGCGCGCCGATAAGACGTGACACGGAGAACTTCTCCATGTACTCGCTCATGTCGACACGAATCAGGGCCTGCGGATCAGCAAACAGGAACTTTGCGAGCGCACGTGCAAGTTCGGTCTTTCCAACACCGGTCGGACCAGAGAACACGAACGATCCAATCGGACGATTCGGATCCTTGAGTCCTGCGCGGCTGCGGCGAATCGAGCGAGCAAGAGCACGAATCGCCTCTTCCTGCGCAACGACCGACGCGTGCAGCTCTTCTTCCATGCGCATGAGACGCGCTGTCTCTGCTTCCTGAAGACGCATCACAGGAATTCCCGTCCATCGGCTGACGATGAACGACACTTCAGTCTCGCCCAATACCGGACGGTGCGACTGGCGATGCTTCTCCCACTCTTCCTGCTTGCGACGAATATCACCCTGAAGCTCGCGCTCACGATCGCGCAGCGAGGCCGCGCGCTCGAAATTCTGATCGCGCACTGCAGCTTCTTTCTCGGTGTTCACGCCATCGAGCTGTCCCTTGAGCGCCGTCACTTCCGGTGGCGGAGCTTGCGTCGCCAATCGCGCGCGCGCGCCTGCTTCATCGATCACGTCGATCGCCTTGTCAGGAAGGAACCGGTCTGTGATGTAACGCTCCGACATCTTCGCAGCAGCGGTCAGCGTCGTATCGGGGATTGTCACCTTGTGGTGATCCTCGTACTTGCTGCGCAGACCCTTGAGGATCTCAACGGTCTCCTCAACGGTTGGCGGCTCGACGATGACAGTCTGAAAGCGACGCTCGAGCGCGCCGTCTTTCTCGATGTATTTGCGATACTCGTTCAACGTCGATGCACCAACGCACTGAAGCTCACCGCGCGCGAGCGCAGGCTTCAGCATGTTGCTTGCGTCGATTGCGCCTTCAGCAGCGCCTGCACCAACCAACGTGTGCAGCTCGTCGATGAACAGGATGATGTTCTTGTTCTGAGCGATCTCATTCATGACTGCCTTGAGGCGCTCCTCGAACTGGCCGCGATACTTGGTTCCTGCAATCACTGCGGCCATGTCGAGCGATAGGACGCGATGCTCGCGGAGAGAATCCGGGCATTCACCAGTTGCGATGAGCTGCGCGAGTCCCTCGACGATCGCCGTCTTGCCAACGCCAGGCTCACCGATGAGAACAGGATTGTTCTTCTTGCGGCGGGTAAGAATTTCCATCACGCGCTCGATTTCTTTCGAGCGTCCGATAGTCGGATCCAGCTGCGACTCGGCAGCAAGCTGCGTGAGATCCCGGCAGAAATGATCGAGTGCCGGAGTCTTGGATTTCTTTTCGCCTTTGCCCGTCGACGGTGCCGCACCAGGAGCTGCAGCCGACGACGACGCAGTCGCGCCACCTTGCGGCATGTCAGTGCCAAGCAAGCGAAGAGTCTCGGCGCGCGCAGCATCGAGATTGATGCCCGCGTCTGTGAGGACCTGCGCTGCAATTCCCTTCTCCTCGCGAAGAAGTCCGAGCAGCAGGTGCTCGGTGCCGACGTAGTTGTGCGTTAGATCGCGCGCCTCGGCCATTGCAAGCTCGAGAACTTTTTTCGCGCGCGATGTGTACGGGAGATCCGGACCAGTGGCGGCTGCCGCTTTTCCCTTCTTTACGGTGTCCTCGATTTTCTGCTGAATCTCGTCGAGGTCCACGCTGAGGTTTTGAAGTACCGCGGCGGCGACGCCTTCGCCCTCGCGGATGAGCCCGAGCAGGATGTGCTCAGTGCCAACGTACTCGTGCCGAAGCCGCTCAGCTTCTTCTCGCGCCATTGCGAGAACTTTGCGAACGCGTTCGGTGAAGTTGTATCCGTTCATCGTGTAGACCCCGTGTCATCTGCGAGTATGCCGCGCACGAACCGGGCGCGGGCAATATTCGCTTCGCTCTCCGTCAGCTGTCTCCCCTCCGAATGAGCAAGGTGAGCAGGTTGACTAAAAATCAGGAGCTTGTTGAGGGTATATACACTTAGTCCGGTGATCAGTTTCAGGCCTACGGCAAGCCGCACACTGCTGAGATAGCTCATCACTTCATCGAACGACAGGCTGCGAGCGTACCGAAGCGTACCATACGCGCGCCACAACTTGTCTTCGATAATATATCCGGCGTCTCTAAGCAATACTTTTCTTGCTTCTTCTTCACGCTCGATTACATGAGTAACGACGCGTACGAGGTAATCGAGTAACTCGCCTTCGGACCTTCCGAGCGTCGTCTGGTTCGAGATCTGGAAGAAATTTCCGACCACTTCGCTGCCTTCCCCATAAAGACCGCGATATGTGAGACCCACCTGTTGAAGGCCCGATAACACCTTCGCAATCTCTTTCGTGAGCACGAGGCCGGGCAGGTGAATCAACACCGACGCGCGAAGTCCCGTCCCAACGTTTGTCGGGCATGCAGTCAGGAATCCAAACTCGTCGTGATAAGCGTAGGGCACTCGCGCGCCGAGATCTGCATCGAGTGATTCGACGACTGAGAATGCATCCGCAACCTGAAATCCCGAGAGCAAACACTGAAGCCGCAAATGATCTTCTTCATTGACCATCACGCTCGTCCCACGCGTGAGATGAACGGCTGCGCCACTTCTCACAGGGCGCTGCGCGTCCAGACCCGCAAGCTCCCGGCTGACTAAATGGCGCTCATGCAACAGCAAACGATCTTCCGGCGGCAGCTCATCGACGCGAACCAGAACGCCCTGATCGAGCGCGCGAATTCCGGTCATTGCATCGCGCACCTGCGACAGCACACGCAGACGCTCTCCGTCGCGGGCTCTCCCCGAGAACGCGTATCCCTCGAGATTGCGCGCCAGGCGCACGCGTGTTGAAATCACGATGTCCGGACTTTCACCGGATGCATCGAGCCATCCAACACCACCGTCAGGTAGAAGCGAGAGATCGATCATTACTCGAGTCCTCGCAGTCTATCGCGCAAGTCCGCTGCCAGCTCGAACTGCTCGGTCTGAACTGCTCGTTTCAGGCGGTCGCGCAGCTCGTTGACGGTACCTGCGTCAGGAATTTCCGTACTCGAAGGCGGCTCGTATCGCCGGCCCATGTGTTTCGAGTTACCGTGCACACGGCGTAGCAAATCGCGCATGCTTCGCTCGAACGCTTCATAACAATGCGCGCAGCCAAGTCGGCCGCTCGTCCGAAAATCGCGAAACGTGGAAGAGCAGAACGTGCAGCGCTGGGCATCGCCCTGCGTTGCCTGCATCTGCTGATGAACGCTCTGAAGGAAGTTCGTCACATCAGGCTTCGCGGCGGAGGCAAGCGTGGTCTCTACTCCACGTTCGGCCGCACACCTCTCGCAGAGGTGGAGTAGCCTCACTCCACTTCCCTCGATTTCGGTGAGCTGGACGACCGCGTCCGCTTCCTTGCAAACATCGCAAACCACTTTAGCCTACCTCCCTCATACCACCACCTCGCCAACCCGCGTCTCCGTCAGTCTTCCGCCTTCCATTAGAAGAACCCGGTTCGCTCTCGCCGCGAGACCCCTGTTATGGGTGACGACGATCATACCGATCTCGAGGTCATTCACGACCTCTGCCAATAACTCGTGAAGTGCCTCTGCATTTGCAAGATCGAGATTGCCCGATGGCTCATCAGCAAGAACCACTTTTGGATCCATCGCCAATGCACGCGCGACTGCTGTTCGTTGCTGCTCACCGCCTGAAAGCTCTCCTGGCCGGTGATGCATTCGAGCCGAAAGACCAACCTTCGCGAGAAGCTCCGCAGCTTTGTCACGCGCCACCTTCTCATCCCGACCGCCGATTCGAAGAGGCATCATCACGTTTTCCAGCGCCGTAAATTCGCGCAGCAGATGATGGAATTGAAACACGAATCCCACCGATCTGTTCCTGAGCGCAGCAAGCTGTTCTTCGTCGAGACCGTTCACCGGCTCGCCGCCGATGACCACATAGCCACGTGTCGGCTTATCCAATGCGCCAAGTACGTGAAGCATCGTGCTTTTCCCTGCGCCGCTCGCTCCGACAACAGCAACCATCTCCCGCCGAGCCAAAGCGATGTCGACGCCCGTCAGAACGTTGATGCTGCCCCCGTCTCCACCTACGTACGTCTTATGGAGGTCGTGTGCTTCAAGAACGGCCGTCATTCGTGCCTGATCGCGTCGATCGGGTAGAGGCGTGAAGCCTGGATAGCAGGGTAAAGCGTTGCGAGCGCCGCGGTCGCTATGCTCGCGAGAATGATCCACGCGACATCGCTCGGCTGCGTTGCAACGGGCAGATGATCGATGAAGTAGATCTGCGGATCGAGCGGGATGAACTTGTAACGCTCGAGCGCAAATGCCCCGCCGAATCCGACGAGTAATCCCATCGCGGTTCCCACGACGCCGATCACAGTTCCTTGTACGAGGAACACACGGCGAATGGATTTCGCCGGAAGTCCCATCGCCTTGAGAATTCCGATCTCTCGTGTTTTATCGGTTACCACCATAGTGAGCGTGCTCACGATGTTGAACGCTGCGACGATCACTATCAGGAGAAGAATAACGCCCATCCCGAGCTTCTCGAGCTTCAATGCCTGGAACAGCGAGTGATTCTGCTCTTCCCAATCGACCGTTCGATAAGGCCATCCAAGTGCAGCTGTAAGATTTTCGGCGACTTTCGAAGCCTGCCAGCGGTCCTTCGTTTTTACTTCGATTCCAGTGACACCGTCGCCAAGGGCCGCGAAATCCTGCGCTTTATCGAGAGCAATGAAGACGTACGCGTTGTCGTATTCGTACATGCCGGTCTCGACGATTCCAGTCACCTCGAATTGAAACACTCGAGGAACGAATCCACCTGTTACGGGATTCTGCTTTACTCCCGAAATCGAAATGAGATTGATCTTGTCGCCCGGCCACGCGTTGTAGCGCGAAGCCAGGAGCTTTCCAAGTACGATTCCGCGGTGTTGCCCATCGCTGCTGGCAAAGCGGAAATCGCCCATGATTGCATGTTGTCGCACTGTCGTGACATCAGGTATCCCACGCGCCTGCGGCGGAATACCAACTACGTATGCAGCGCCGGCATAGTCGTGGCCCGCATTCATTCCGCCTTCTACGAGAACGAACGGCGCTGCGGCAACGACTCCATTCTGGCGCTTTACCTTCGCGAGAATCTCTGGCCAGTCTGTAATCTTGAGATCTTCGCCGTAGCTCAAAACACGAATGTCAGGGCTGCCAACGAGAATCTTTTCTCGAAGGTCGCGCTGAAGGCCATTCATCACACCGATGATGAGGATGAGCGCGGCTACGCCCACGAGGACTCCAGCAATCGCAATGAGGCTTATCAGCGACAGCAGCCGTGAGCCGCGGCGGCTTCGCAGATATCTCCAGGCAATTGAAAGCTCCAGGCGACTCATTCAGGTCTCATCACAGGAAACAGTATTACATCGCGAACGTGGGAAGTTCCGGTCAACCACATGAAAAGGCGGTCAACGCCGATACCCACACCTCCCATTGGAGGCATACCGTATTCCATCGCGCGAAGATAGTCCTCATCCACACCCACAGCCTCTTCGTCGCCGGCATCCCTCAGGCTCGCTTGCGCTTCGAGCCGCGCACGCTGATCGATTGGATCATTCAGCTCGCTGAACGCATTCGCCATCTCTTTGCCGTTTGCAAAAAGCTCGAATCGCTCCGTCAGAAGTGGATTACCACGCTTTGGCTTTGCGAGTGGCGAAAGCTCTTTCGGATAGTCGATTACGAACGTTGGCTCGACAATTTTCGACTCGACCAGCGCCTGAAAAATTTCGTCCATGAGCTTCGGGCGGCTCAACGTTTCCGGCTTCTCGACTCCCACTCGCTGCGCTGTTATGCGAAGCGACTGATCGTCCATCGTCAACACGTCTTTCCCAAGCGCCGCGTTCAGTGATGGGACCCATTCGATTCGCTGGAACGGCGGGGTAAACTGCACAACACTGTCACCGACAATAGGAATCTTTCGGAGTGATTCGGCGCATCTCACAACGAGCTCCTCGACTCTTCCCATCATTACCCGGTAGTCGGCATACGCCTCATAAAACTCGAGCATCATGAACTCGGGATTGTGAGTTCTATCGACGCCTTCATTTCTAAAGTCGTGGCCGATCTCGTAAACGCGGTCGAATCCGCCAACAACGAGTCGCTTCAGATAAAGCTCATCGGCAATGCGCAGGTACATCTGCATTCCCAACGAATTGTGAAACGTGACAAAGGGCCGCGCCGCCGCTCCGCCGTACACCGGTTGAAGCACCGGCGTTTCGACCTCGAGGAATCCGAGCTCATCGAGGAACGCGCGCATCGTTGCAATCACCTTCGCTCGCGCAATGAACAGTGCGCGAACTTCCGGATGCACTGCGAGGTCGGCGTATCGCTGGCGATATCGTTGCTCCGGATCGCTGAACCCCGAATGACGAACAGTCTTCCCGTCGATTTCCTCTTCCTTTCCAAACGGAAGTGGACGCAAAGACTTCGCAAGCAATTCGAACGACGCGACACGCACTGTCACTTCACCGGTCCGCGTCCTGAACAAGTGGCCCGTAACTCCAACTATGTCGCCCAAGTCCAGTTGATTGAGCAAAGCGAAGCGGTCATCGCCAAGTTCGTCTTTTCGGAAGTACAGCTGAATTCGTCCATTCGAATCGGCGAGATGCGCGAACGCCGTTTTCCCGTGGGCCCGCCAGGCGACGATTCTCCCCGCAACACTTACCTCTGGACCGATTTCATTCTCATGCGCGCCCGATTCCGCGAGAGGCATGAGAGCGAGCGCATCCTGCGCAGTGTGAGTTCGCTGAAATGAATATGCAAACGGCTCTACGCCAGTCGCGCGAATGGCATCGAGCTTTTCACGACGCGCGCGAAGGACAAAGTTGAGATCATCTGTCATTTCGCTGTGGCGCCGTTTCCGGAATACTTGAGGTATGCAGTGATAAACGGATCGATCGCTCCGTCCATCACTTTCTGCACATCAGGGATTTTCAGCTCCGTACGATGGTCGTTTACCATCGTGTACGGCTGAAAGACGTAGCTTCGAATCTGACTGCCGAAGCTCACATCGGCTTTCGTTGAATCGAGAGCGGCCTTTTCCCGCTCGCGCCTCTCCACCTCAGCCTGATAGAGTTTGTTCTTCAGCATCTTCATTGCTTGCGCCTTGTTCTTGAACTGCGATCGTTGCTGCTGCGATGCGACAACCGTGTTTGTCGGTATGTGAGTGATACGCACTGCGGAGCTTGTCTTGTTGACGTGCTGCCCGCCTGCACCGGACGCTCGATACACGTCGATCTTCAAATCCTCATCGCGAATGTCGATGTTGATCTCTTCATTGACGACGGGATAAACGAACACTGATGCAAAGCTGGTGTGCCGTCTTGCATTCGAATCGAACGGAGAAATTCTTACCAGGCGATGCACGCCGGTTTCTGCACGAAGAAACCCGTACGCATACTGTCCGCGAATTTCCAGAACTGCTCCCTTGATTCCGGCTTCTTCTCCTTCGCTTTCATCCAGCAGGTCCACCTCGAAACCGCGCCGCTCAGCCCAACGCATGTACATGCGCATCAGCATCTGCGCCCAATCCTGCGCTTCAGTTCCGCCAGCTCCTGCCGCGATCTCGAGCTGTGCATCGCGGAAATCGTCTTCCCCACGCATCAATGTCTTGATCTCGAATGAATCGATTTCCGTGTCGAGCCCTTCGATCATCTCGTCGAGCTCTTTCTCCATCCCGGAATCCGACGACTCGCTCAGAAGCTCGTGAAGCTCCTTCGCCGTGTTGATCTTTTCTTCGAGCTTTTCGTAGGGATCGACCCAGGCGCGCAGTAATTTCACATCCTGAAGAGTTTTCTGCGCCTCTTCCTGGTTGTTCCAGAATGATGGATCTGCCATGCGCAGATCGAGAGTGGTCAGCGCCTCGCGCTTGCCCTCGATGTCAAAGATACCTCCGCACTTCCGAGAGTCGTTCTGCGCTCGACGTCAGCGCACGACCACGCTCTCCTACAGTGTCTGCCATTCGCTCTCTCTAAAAGATTCTTTTGCCGGCGCCGAGCACTTCGTTCAACGCTTCCTGAAAATGCGTGGTTGTGCGCGCAAAGTCGGCGCCCACCTGCGCGACGTATTCCTCATAACTCTTCTTGATCTCGTCGCGGAACAACTCCTTCAGCGTGCCCTTTTGCAATCCCTCTGAATGCTTGGCCGGATAATACGCGACCATGTCGGACACGAGCGCTCGTGCAAGTCGCTTCGCGCGCAAGCTCGGATCACGAGCGAGGAACGGATTGATTGGACGACGCTCACCCGGCGCAGGTTGGCTCTGCGTTGTCGACGATGACGCGGCGCGCGCGGGCTGTGCAGGTGGCTGTGGCGTAACCGGCGACGGTGGAGGCGGAGTCACAGCCGGAACCGACACGGGAGTTTGTGATTGCGTGAAAGGACGCGCCGCGTGAGGCATCGACGGTGATTCGCTTTGCCTCGGTGACTCTGCCGCCGGAGCAGGCGCAGACGGCGTGGGTACAGTCGGCCACGGTGTTCGCGGTGTGGGGCGAAGCGGCGGAAGGCTCGCACCACGCGGCGGCGTTGCAGCTCGCTGCGGCGTCATCGGGCGCTGCGGAGTGATTGGAGTTTCCAGATAAGGCGGCGGGCTGAAGCTTGCCGTCGGAGCAACCGGTGTTCGTCGCGCAACTGGTTCGGTAATCCCAACGGGAATCACCCCACCGCACGTCGAGCATCGAGCACGCACACCGGCTGCCGGCACTTTTGCGGGATCAACGCGAAAGATCGTCGAGCACTGCGGGCAGCTAACGTTCATTCATTCTCTCCGGCGGCATCGTGGATACTCGGATGCCGAGTGTCATACACAGGCGGACGCTCGTCCGTTCTGCGGTCGATTGAGAACACAGATCCATGCAATGTCTTCGCGTAGGTCTTCATTTCGGTTGCCAGCAGACTTATTTGTCGCGCGTCCTTCAGAGGTCGCATCGCATTCGAGACAACTCCAATCGATACAGTCATCAGTGGGACGCGATCGAGAACACCCCGCCTGTCCTTTCCGAAAAAATAACCAGCGCGCCGATCCGTCTCCGAGTACTGCAGTGGAATCAGCGTATCAAAAATCGAGATGATCTCCTCGCAGGAGTCGTTCACCGCGTCATATGGAATGATGAAGATAAAGTCATCGCCTCCAATATGCCCGATAAATCCGGTTTCACCGCACATTCCCTTCACGATGTCGTGCAGAATCATCGCCAGGATGCGAATCACACGATCGCCCTGATTATAGCTGTATCGATCGTTGAACTCCTTGAAGTGATCGAGATCGGCGTAGCAA
Source organism: Gemmatimonadaceae bacterium (assembly GCA_035525855.1). Taxonomy (GTDB): domain Bacteria; phylum Gemmatimonadota; class Gemmatimonadetes; order Gemmatimonadales; family Gemmatimonadaceae; genus UBA4720. The sequence goes on along the minus strand of DATLDN010000018.1, from coordinate 4,781 downwards.
ACCGCGAATATTTCTCCAGTGCCGATTCGACGGCGTATCTCTGCCTCGATAGCGCCTGCGCCAGGCAGTCTTGTCGACGGATGCACACCAAGATCACGATCCGAGCGAACCAGCACAGCGTCGAGGCGTGTGTGCACAACCTGTTGAGTCAGGCCCGGCTCGAGAACTTCATCTGCGCCGGCAATAAACGCGTCGCGGAGTTGGCCGTTCGTAACGAGCATCACGGCGGGAATTACGCCGGTATACGAATCGGTTTTGAGCCGCCGGCATGCATCGACGCACGCGCTCGCACTTTTCCTTCCATCGAACACCACGAGCCTCGGCCGCCCGCGAAGCGTGAGAGCCATCAGCTCGTCCCCCGACTGCACCGATATTACGCTTGTCGCCAGCTGATCCAGCCAGCCGGCGACATCGCTCGGAAGGTCCGCGCCTTCGGGTCGGAAAAGAATTGTTGTGGCGTGCGAGGCTGTAGCGCTCAACCGGTCGAATTGAAGGTTTGGGTCTGTCTAGAAAAAGAAGAATGCGACCGCGATTGCCGCATACGCAATCAGTAAAAAAGCTCCTTCGAGCCAATCCGATTCTGCATCCCTTATAACTGACGACGCAACCATCACCGCGAGCACAACGCTCACGACTTCGAACATGCTGAACGCGAGGTCCATCGGCTGCCCGAACAGTAAGCCGAGGAAAACGAGCAGCGGAGCAACAACCAGTGCCACCTGCACGCTCGACCCAACTGCGATGCCGACTCCGAGATCCATTCGATTCTTCATCGCCATCAAAACGGCCGAGCTGTTTTCAGCAGCGTTGCCAATGATCGGGATTACGATGAGACCGACGAATATTTCAGACAAACCGAGAGATTTCGTAGCTTCTTCCGTCACCCCCACAAGAATCTCGGACATCACACCTACGGTCACCGCGGCAACAATCAGGACCGCGATCGAGCGGCGAAGCGACCACGTCGATTGGTGCGGGGCGTGGTCTTCAGTCGCAGCTTCGTGAAATAGACGTTTGTGCGTCTTCATCGTGTACACGATCGACAGCAGATATCCGAGAATCAAAAGTGCTGACACGCCCTCGGACATATTCACAGTTGCAACGCGCTGCGGATCGGGATGAAGCGAGTGGAAGAGCGCCGGCAGTACCAGTCCGAGCACGGCAACATTCAACAGAGTGGTGTTCAACCCAACGAGCTTCGGGTTGATCTTCTGAGTCTGGTACTTCAAACCTCCTGCGAGTTGCGCTGCGCCAAGCACGAGCAGCAGGTTGCCGAGAATCGATCCTGTGATCGAAGCTTTGACGAGATCAACGAGCCCGGCCCTCAATGCGAAGGCAGCGATGACGAGCTCAGCGAAGTTTCCGAGCGTCGACGTGAGGAGTCCACCGAGTGTCGGACCGGTGTGGCCGGCGAGCTCTTCAGTGGCGTTACCGAGGACTCCCGCTAGTGGGATAATCGCCAGCGCGCTGCACGCAAAAATTACGAGCGCCGGAGCGTGCATGAACTCCGCGATAATCGCGATTGGGACGAAGATCAGAACACCGTAAAGAATCTTCATCCGATTGAATCCCTTTCGATGTTTTTCAGTGGCTGATTCCAAATGGGAGGGTGGCGATCAAAGTAACTCGTCCATCGGGTTCATTGCGTGCTCGCATTTTGACGCTCACAAACGCGTCGATTGCGCTAAGGAAATGATTTGCAATGACAAGCCCGAGAGTTTGCTCCGCTCTTTTGAATGCGCTGTTGCTTCGCGCGATAGCGCGCTGGTATTGCTGCAGCCCGTCGCCTGTCCCGAGCCAGGACCAGCGCATGTCATCACTTACGGCGCGATTCTTATAGAACGAAATCGCCGCTTCATACTCAGCTGATGATGTAGCCGGTGGGTCTTTTGGATCGCGCCAATAAGTCTGGCGCGCGAGGAGCCACACGGATCCATTGTATGTCGTCTCATCGGGCTCAGGCTCGAGCGGGCCGCCGGGAACTACATCGAACGCTCCGCTGGCCGCGAATTTTTCCATTCGTTCGTGGTAGTCCCAATTTCCTACGGGTCCATCGGGACTGAATCGCGACCGTGCGACTCCTCTTGCCAGCTCGAGGTAGCGGTCTCGCTCGCGATCGCCTTTCCGTTGTTGGCTCGCGTACGCGACGAGTCCGACAACTTCCGCTGCGGAATAAATAATCGCGCGGCGACTTCCGAGGAGCGTTTGCCCCGCTCCTGGGATAATTGCCGATGCCAGAGTCGCGGTGAGTAGCGATGGCCCGTGATAGCTGGAGTCCCCCCGCATTCCAACGCGCGCTTCGAGCACGTTCTGCGATTGCATTGTCGATGCAAAAAAGATTATCGGTAACGTGCCGATCACAATTCTCTTCATTGCAGGCAAACTAATAAAGAGGGAGTGGAGATGCGGAGAAACAGCATTTGACAATCAAACCCGTTGGGTTTTGGGTCAATGGTTCTCGGCAGTCAGCTACCGGGTTTCGAGTCTTGTGTTTGGTCTTACCGACACCTCATTACTGGAGAGCCGAAGGCTGAGAACCATTGACGAAAAACCCAACGGGTTTGATCGTCAAATGCCGCTCTCGCCTCCCACCGCTCAAAACAAATAGCGAAGCGATAGATAGGTTGGAGTTTGCCCCGCATCCGCAGAGAGACCTCCAAACGTGCGCGCGATGTCAAAGATCAGATGCCCGGTGCCGATACCAAATCCAAGCGCCGTGCGCGCACCATTCGCATCATTCGCCACGTATCCGCCGCGGAGGTGGATGTTTTTCTCGTACGTCACGTCGGCCCCGAAGCGCGCGGCCGGATGATCGATGTATCGATCAGCTATTACATCCGCTGCAAGTCGAACCTCTGTGTCCGCCACCAGCTGCGAGATGAAAGGCAGCTTGTACTCCGCACCCACTTCAATTCGCGTGGGAAGCGCATCAGCCTGCTCACGATCGTTAACCTGAAGCCGGGTACCGATATTTCTTACTGCGGCGCCGAGCGTCAGTGGTGATTCGGTCGGAACGTCGTATTGAATTCCGAAATCCATCGCGCTCGAAGTTGCCGTGAATATCGACACGCTCGTGCATTGACCCGAGCAATCCACGCGGTACTGCAATCGCTTGTACGTGACGCCCGCATTGAATCGTTTGGCGAGCACAGCTCCGTAGGTCGCCGCGAGAAGAATATTTCGCGGAAGGACAACACCAACGGGAATTCCGCCGGGATCGGTGATTTGCTGATCCCCGAAATTCAGCACGTTCAGCGACAGCGCCAGCGCTCCGAATCCTTTCGTCGGATAGAGCAGCGTGAGTGCGTCCCCCGTTGCGGCGATCGTTTGCGAATGGTGAATTGCGATTTCTGTCTTTTGCTGGCTCGCTATCCCGGAGGGATTCCACCAGACCGCTTCACTTCCCGGTCGCTCGGCGACCATTGCCTGGCCCATTCCAACCGCGCGCGCGCCAACTGGCAGCAAGAGAAACAGCGCGCCATCCGAGGAGGATTGAGCACGCCCATTGGCCGCAAACGTCGCGACCAGAAAGAGTGCGACGCTAGAGCGGCGTAGCCTCATCGATCAGCATTATCGGGATGTCGTCCCGAATCGGATATCGAAGCGAGCACGCGTGACATATAAGGCTCGACTCTGCCTCACGATACTCCAGATCAGCGTGACACTTCGGGCAAACGAGAATTTCAAGAAGCTGCGGATCGAGACTCATGAACCAGTTCCCTTAGCAATGTGGTACCCGAAACGCTCGAGAGCGGATGTACTTCGACGCCAGTTCGGTACGACCTTCACCCACAGGTCCAGATAAACGCTCTGCTCGAGAAAGGATTCGATTTTCTTTCTCGCTGCTTGTCCGACTTCGCGGATCCGAGCACCCTTTGCGCCGATGACAATGCGCTTCTGGCTATCGCGCTCGACGTAGATAACTGCTCGAATGTACAACGGTGAGCTACCCTCGCGGAACTCCTCCACCCCGCAGGCGACGCTGTAGGGTATCTCGTCCTGAAGCTGCTCGAGAACCGTTTCGCGCACGAGCTCCGCGACGAAGAATCGAACTGATTGCGTGCTGACCTCGTCTTCCGGATATAAGAACGGGCTCTCGGGCAGTTTTGATTCAAGTGCTGCGCTGAGCTCGCCGATCCCATCACCGTTTGTCGCGGACACGAACATCGCATCGGGATTTTCCGCGCGAAGCTGCGCCAACGTCTCGCGCGATAACAGGTCGATCTTATTCAACACGAGAATCACCGGCGCACTCGGCGGCGATGAAAGACTGGCGGCTTCAACGAGTGATTTTCGCTCGCGCGTCGTCGCGTCGACGATGTAGCCAATGACATCGGCGTCAGCGAGCGCGACGAGCGAAGTCGATCGCATGGATTCCTGCAGCTTGTACTTCGGCTCCATGAGCCCCGGCGTGTCGAACACGATCATCTGCGATTCGGGAGTCGTCCGAATTCCTACGACGCGATCGCGTGTCGACTGCGGCTTCCTGCTGGTGATCGCGAGCTTCTGTCCGACGATGCGATTGAGCAGGGTCGATTTGCCGGCATTTGGTGCGCCGGCGAAAGTAACAATCCCTGCGCGCGTTTTCGGCTGATTCTCTATGGCGCTCCCCATTAAGAACAATAACGCGTTGCCTAAGACCCCGTTAACCGCTGCCGATGAACGAAAAAAAAGAAGGCGCCACACAAAGTGTGACGCCTTCAATGAGGTGCCGGCGACGGCCTACTCTCCCGCGTCCTCTCGGACGGAGTACCATCGGCGCTGTAGGGCTTAACGCTCGT
>DATLDN010000016.1:0-34799 GCA_035525855.1 Gemmatimonadaceae bacterium | reverse complement strand
GTGGAGTATTTTCTCAAGTTCATGCCGCCCGAAAAACTTTCGCTTGGAATACCAACGTACGGAATGCATTGGTACACGCGGTATAACTCCGCAATTCCGGAACGAGCAGATTCATGGAATGAGTCTGTGAGCTGGACATGGGGTTCAGGGCTCGCCGAGCGGAACGGTTCCCAAATTCAATGGGATCCCATACAAAAAGTTCCGTTTGCTTCGTTCAGTCCGGGTGGAACGAACGAGTGGGTTTTCCTCGAGGATTCGCGTTCATTCCAATCAAAGCTCGATCTCGCGCGCGAAAAACATCTCCGCGGATTTTCCGTATGGGTGCTCGGCCCTGAAGATCCGCGAATCTGGGACGTCCTGAAGACCTCACAGGCTCGTTGAATGAAAAATCGATCCGCAATTGCAATCACCATCGCAGCAGTCGCAAGCGCATGTGCGTCGGGTACCGGCTCAGTGCCGCAACCGCATCTCACTCCCGTGAATAAAGTCCAGACAGCATCGCCGAGCGAAGTCGGAATGGATCTGCGTCTTGGGATGATTCTCGATTCGATAATGAAGGTCGGCCTCGCGGAGCACGCGGCGCCGGGCGCGACACTCGCCGTTGGGCGCTTCGGCCGGCTCGTTCACCTCAAGGCGTACGGGAGACTCGACACTGCTGCATCGTCTGCTGCTGTGGACGTGAACACCATGTACGACATGGCTTCGCTGACAAAGGTTGTCGCGACCACGACTGCGGCGATGATGCTCGAAGAACAGGGACTGCTCGATCTCGATCGAACTGTCGCGAGCTATCTGCCCGGCTTCAACGCGCCCGACAAGGCCACGATCACGATGAGAATGGTCGTCGAGCACCGCGGCGGAATGGAAGCTTTCGCGGCCTTATTCAAAACATTCAAGGGACGAGACCAATACCTCGAGCAGATCAATTCGCGCCCGCTCAAATTCGTTCCGAACACGCAGATGGTGTACAGCGATTGGGATATGATCCTGACGGGACTCGTGATCGAAAAGCTTACGGGCATGACGCTCGATCGCTTTGTTGCCGAGAAAATCTTTCAGCCGCTCGGCATGATGCGGACGATGTTCACACCGGATGCGTCGCTGAAACCAAACATTGCGCCGACAGAGGTTGTCGCGGAGCGTGGCGGACTCGTGTGGGGAAGTGTTCATGACGAGAACGCAAACGCGATTGGCGGCGTCGCTGGACATGCTGGTTTGTTTTCGACAGCACCCGACGCGGCTGTATTTGTTCAGATGCTGCTCAACGGCGGAGAGTACAACGGTGTGCGTCTCTTAAAACCCGAAACAGTCGCACGCTGGACGTCGGTGCAGCGCCGCGGCTCGAGCCGCGCACTCGGATGGGACACGCCGTCCAATCAATCGAGTGCCGGACACTACTTCTCGCCGCGAAGCTTCGGACACACCGGCTTTACGGGAACGTCCATCTGGGCCGACCCGACTCGCGAATTGTTCGTCGTCCTTCTCACTAATCGTGTGAACCCCACAAGGAACACCACTCGAGTTTTTCGATTGCGCCGCGATATCGCTGATGCCGTGCAAAAGTCGATCGTTGACGCTCCATTAATCGATTGGGAATCGCGTAAATGAGTCCACAGGTTCGGGAACGTGTACCGATTGTCGTTGCAGAATACGATGAGATCTGCCGACGGGTCGCAAGAAGAATTGCAGATATCATCGTCGAGAAACGAAAGTCCGGGTCACACGCGGTACTCGGCCTCGCCACGGGGAGCACCCCGATAGGTATTTATCGGGAGCTCGCGCGTCTGCATCGCGAGGAGGGTCTCGACTTCTCCGACGTCGTGACGTTCAATCTCGACGAGTACTACCCGATGCGACCGGACAGCATTCACAGCTACAACCGGTACATGTGGGAGAATCTGTTCGACGAGATCAACGTAAAGCCGGACAACGTCCACGTACCGCGCGGTGATGTGCCACGGGATCAGCTCGCAGCTGAATCGAATGCGTACGAAAAAGCAATTCGACAATCCGGCGGCATCGACATTCAGATTCTCGGCATTGGAAAAACGGGACACATCGGATTCAACGAGCCGGGGTCGGGAGTTGACTCACGTACTCGTCTGATTTCTCTCGACACCGTTACTCGGCGCGACGCAGCCGCTGATTTCTTCGGAGAGGACAACGTTCCGACCGAAGCAATCACTATGGGCGTCGCGACAATTATGGAAGCGCGAGAGATCGCGCTAATCGCTACCGGTGAGCACAAATCAGAGATCATTCAGCGCGCCGTCGAGGGCGAGCCCGATCCTGATGTTGCGGCGACATATCTCCAGCTTCATCCGAACGCTGTCTTCTACGTCGATCCAGCGGCTGCCGCATATCTGACGCGCATTCGCACTCCGTGGGTAATGGAAGAGGTTGTGTGGACGCGCGAGCTGGAGATGTCGGCAGTGATATGGCTGAGCGAGGTGACGGAAAAATCGATTCTTAAACTCGACACTCTCGATTATCGCGAGCATCACTTGAGCTCACTGCTCGCGCGATGGCAACACGCCGGGCCGCTGAACGGTGAGGTGTTCAACGCTCTCATTTCGAAAGTGCGCGGGCGAAGCAAGCTGCCCTCGGGGAAAAATATTGTTGTGTTTTCGCCGCATCCCGATGACGACGTTATCTCGATGGGCGGAATTCTTCACAAGCTTCATCAGAACGAGAATCGGATTGTCGTTGCGTATCAGACGTCGGGAAACATCGCCGTCTTCGATCACGAAGTGCGCAGATATCTCGATTTTCTACGCAGAGTGGATCGCGATTTCGAGGGACGCGAATCGCGGATGCAGCCTGTAATTGAAAAGGTCGAGAAATTTCTCAACGGTAAGGAGCCGGGTCAGGTCGATATTCCTGAAGTGCTGGCCATTAAGCGCGGCATTCGCGAAGCAGAGGCTGTGTCCGGCATCGAGACGTTCGGCATGACTCGCGATCAGGCGCGTTTTCTCAATCTCCCCTTTTATCAGACGGGGAAAACGCGAAAGGATCCGATCGGACCGGAGGATGTTCGAATCACACTCGAGCTTCTGGAAGAGCATTGTCCTTCGATCATTTTCGTCGCGGGGGATTTATCAGATCCGCATGGCACGCACCGCATGTGTCTCGAGACTGTGCAGGCAGCGCTGAAACAATATTCCGGCGAGCCGCCTGAAGTTTGGTACTATCGCGGTGCGTGGCAGGAGTGGGATGTTGCGACGGCAGACGTTCTGGTTCCGCTGTCAGAGGACGAGCTTCGCCAAAAAATTCTTGCGATCTTCAAGCATCAAAGCCAGAAAGATCGTGCGCCCTTCCCTGGTCAGGATGATCGTGAGTTCTGGCAGCGCGTCGATGCGCGCAACAAACGGACTGCTGCGGTTGTCGATCGCCTTGGGCTACCCGAGTATTTCGCTATGGAGGCGTACGTTGTTCGTCGAAACGGTGCGCCCATGAATCGCGAGACTATTCCTACTTCTGCGTTGGGCTCGCCGTCCGATCCGGATAATCCACGACGGCGCGCCCGTTAGGCATCGCCGCGCCCCCGAATGTGAGAGGCGCGTCATTAGTGAGCTAAGTGACAGTTTGGCCTTCAATACTTTCATCGTGCTCCGTCGGTATCGGGAAGCTCATGCCAAACTGCCACAACGCTCACTAATGACACCCCTCTCACATTCTCCCACAGCGTTTGATCAACGCCATGGAGAGAATGATGTGGCATTGTTGGATCCTGACCTCAACCTGCTGCCGAACGTGAACTCAGGAGGTGCCCTCGGCGCTCCCTCCCAACCTTTTTCACACCTGTTTTATACGACGAGCGCGCGCCTTGCGCGCGGTGCTATTCGCACACGCCGAATTGAGAAGCTACCGCGAGAGCGCCGCGCGCGAAGCGCGCGTTCGTCGTATAAAAATTGGGGGGGTGGGATTCTCGATGCGTAATAGGGACGGAGGCCGTGTCACATCCCCGGCGCAGGAATGTGAGAGGGGAGTTATTGGTGAGCGTTATGGCAGTTTGACATGAGCGTCCCGACGCCGACGCAGCGGAGCCGGAAGCCGGTGAATGTCAAACTGTCATTTTGCTCACTAATAACTCCCCTCTCACATTCCTACCACCGCGATGCCAACAGTTCTAAACTTTCAAGAAAATCTTCTTCCGATACAGCACTGTAAGTATCCCAAACCAGAACAGCACGGTCACGATCGCCATTGCAAGTGACGCATTCTTCGGCTCGAAGAATGGCGCGAACACGGACTTGTAAATCACCGCTTCCATCGACGTTGGCGCGCCGTTGTACTGAACTTTCCACAACGTGTAAATGCACCGCGCGAGCACGCCCGATCCCACGAACGCCACTATCGGATTCATTCCGTAAATCACAAACGGCTTCGTCCACCACTTGACGTTCACCCAATCCACGATCCACATGATTGTCGCGAGCGACACGCACGCCATGCCGGCCGTGAAAACGACGTAAGAGCTCGTCCAGATATTCTTGTTTATCGGGAACACCCAGTTCCACATCAGCCCGACAACCATTCCAAGACAGCCGATCGCGAACAGTGCTGCAATGCGCTCGATGAGTGGCTTGGGCTGCGCAATCCAGCGACCAGTAAGAATTCCGAGCATCGCAGTTCCAATAGCCGGAAGTGTCGAGAAGGGTCCTTCCGGATCGTAGGTAACGCTGCCACTCCAGATGTGATTCATCCCGAGAATGGCCCGATCGAGGTGAGCAGCAAGCGTCTCACTTGGATTGTTCAGAAGAAGTGCGCCGATGTACGTCCCCTTAACGCCATTGAAAGTCCCGCTCACCGGAATCAGCGTCATGGCGAACCAGTATCCATATAGTAGTGCGGCGATGATTACGATCTGCTGTTTGAGATTGGTTCTGAGCGTAAGCAGTCCAGCACAGATGTAAACCAATCCAATGCGCTGCAGGACGCCGAGTATGCGGACGTGCTCCCAGCGGTACGCAATGCGCTCGAGGATAGTGGGGTTCGCCATGCCCTCGATCGTTCCCCACTGGTAAAACGGGAACAGCGACATTGCAAAACCGAGCAGGAAAATGATTGCTCCGCGGCGCAAAATCTGTTTGACCAGCATTTCATCTGAGTCCCCACGATCACGTCTCGATGAAATCGAGAGATGCGTGGTGACGCCAACAATGAAAACGAAAAACGGGAAAATCAGATCCGTGGGCGTCCAGCCATTCCACTCCGCGTGCTCGAGCGGTGGGTAGATGGCGCCCCATGTTCCTGGATTGTTTACGAGAAGCATTCCGGCGATGGTCATACCGCGGAATACATCGAGGGACAGGAGTCTTTCCTTCCTGTGCGGCGGGGTTGTGGGGACAGGTGGTGGCGGCTCGTCGCGATAATATCGCGGCTTGTCTTCTTCGACCGCAGTTGGACGTTCGAGCGTGGTGGCCATCAGCAATTCCCCCTCGTTACTCAAGAATCGCGTCCAGTGCATTCAGAAACAAGAGTCAACAGCCCCGGAATACCGGCATGACTACGTCATGTGACGGATATACCCGTTTTACGGGCTCGCTTAACCTTGACGAGGACAGCGCGCCACCTTAGGTATGGCGGACCCCGGGCGGTCGAACGGCCGTCTTACAACTCATCATTCGAGGTTACCAATGTTGGCACCCAGCGTAAGACGTTTTTTGCTAGGCTTTGCCATGACTGCCTTTGCGCTGCCGGCGGCAGCTCAAACCGGGACGATCACGGGACGTGTAACGGAGGCTGGCAGCAATAAGCCGATGGTCGGTGTCGGGGTCCGCGCAGTGTCGGGCTTGCGCGCGATCGCAGGGGCGCAGACTGACGAGAGCGGGGTGTTCCGCATAGTGAACGTTCCTCCGGGGACGTACACGGTGGAAGCAAGATTCGTCGGGCACCGTCCAACGCAGATGCCGAATGTTTCAGTAGGCAGTGGCGCCACGCAAAACGTCTCCATCGTGATGGACATCCTTCCCTCGCAGCTCAACGAAGTCGTGACAACGGCTTCTCGCGTACCAGAAAAGGCTATCGATGCGCCGGCATCGATCTCAGTTGTCAACTCCGAACAAATCCAGGAGCGGCCCGCGGTCAGCATCGCCGACCATGTTGCTGCCCTGCCAGGGATCGACGTCGCGCGCGGTGGACTCATGCGGTCGAACATCGTTGCGCGCGGATTCAATAACATCTTCTCCGGCGCGATGATGACGCTGACTGACAATCGCTTCGCGTTCGTGCCGTCGCTGCGCGTCAACATTCCGTATCTAAACCCGACGACGATGGAGGACATCGACAGAATCGAAGTCGTTCTTGGGCCGGGTGCGGCACTTTATGGACCGAACACGACGAGCGGCGTGCTCGCCCTGTTTACCAAGTCTCCGTTCACTTCGCAGGGAACCACGCTGACCCTCGATGCGGGAAATCAGAGTCTGTTTCGCGGTTCAGTTCGCACTGCGTGGGCGCCGAGTCCAAAGTTCGGATTCAAGATTTCTTACGATGCACTGACAGGAAAAGAGTGGCCCGTACAAAAAGAAGATTCAGTTGGCGAAAAGAAGCCACGCGATCCTGATCTGAGCCGTCAAGGGGGCGAAGTCCGAGTCGATTTCCGTCCAACAACGGCAAGCGAGATCATAGCGAACTACGGGCGAAGTCAGGCGGGGAGCGTTGTCGAGCCGACGGGCCTTGGCCCCGCGCAAGTGAAGGATTGGGTTTACCAGACATATCAGCTACGTGGTCGTTATAAGCAGACATTTGCCCAGGCATTCGTCAACACGAGTGATGCCGGCGGGACATATCTACTCCAGACAGTTAAACCCACCACGAACTGTCCTGACGTCGCGGACCAGGCATGCATCATCGACAGATCGTATCAGGTCGTCGGGCAGGTGCAACAAGGCATGAACCTCGGGGAGCGTGAGCGGGCTCTCTTCGGGGTCGACTACATCCACACAGTTCCGCAAACCGAGACAACGATCAACGGCAGAAACGAAGAAGACGACGACATTACTGAAGTTGGCGGATACATACACACCGTCACGCAGCTTTCGCGGATGTTGGAGTTCACCGCTGCAGCGCGCGTTGACAAGCACAGCCGGCTTGACGATCCAATTTTCTCGCCACGCGCGGCAGTCGTCTTTAAGCCGGTCGAAGACCAGACATTCCGTCTGACGTACAACCGCGCTTTCTCGACACCCAGCACGAACAATCTTTTTCTCGACCGACTCGCGCAGCAGACCGCGCTGCTCAACATCCGTGCGCTCGGCACGCCGAGCACCGGACTCAACTTCCGCCGCGATTGCCCGACAGGAATCGGTGGCTTCTGCATGAAGGTGTTCCCCGCATTCGGTGGAACGGGCGCGTTCGTTCCCGCGAATCCCTACCAGAATTCTTTCGCAGTCGCGAAAGCGGGAGTCACCGCAAGCTTGACGCAGGCCTTCACGGCGCAATTCATCGCTGCTGGATTACCACCTGCAAATGCTGCAGCGGCGGCGGCGCAAGCGGCAGCAGCAACAGCTACATTCCTGGCGTCGCGCAACCCGACCGCCGAGCAGGTTGGTACTACGCTCATCATTCCTGGCGTTCCGGGCGCGGCTGCATTTCCGGTTTCAGCAGCGTCGCTTCAGGACATCGGTCCTCCGGCACCGACCATTCACAACACGATCGAAGCCGGCTACAAGGGAATCATTGCAAAGCGATTCCAGATGTCGCTCGATGTGTGGCATGAAAGCAGAAAGAATTTCGTCGGCCCCCTTCAGCTCGAGACGCCCCTCGTTTTCCAGAATGGACAGGCACTCGGCGCATATCTGGCTGGACAGCTTGCAACATTCTTCCCGACGATTGGGCTCCCCGCATCAGCGGCGGGAACGGTCGCGGCATCGCTCGCCGGCTCGCTTCCCGGCGCAAACCCGACAGTCCCGTGCAATCCTGCGGCGCCTGCTGGTTGCCCGATCGGTGTAATCAATTTCGATACTCCGAACGCAGGTAACGACGTCATCGTTGCTTACCGAAGCTACGCGAAGAGCATCGACCTGTGGGGAAGTGATTTCGGTGGCGAGCTTCTGCTCGATCGTGGATTCTCACTTCAGGGCACATTGTCGTGGGTGAACAAGAAGCTCTTCTCGAAAGCCGATCTCGGCACCAGAGAGGACGTTTCGCTCAACGCACCAGCGAACAAGCATTCGTTCGCGATCAATTACAGAAACGAACAAAACGGATTGAGTGCGCAAGTTCGCGAGCGCCATGTTGACGGATTCAATACACTCGCGTTCGTCGGCGGTCCTGTAGCTCCCTATACGCTCCTGGACGCGAACCTTGCCATTCGTCCCGCGTTCCTGAATGGCGTGCTATTCGCAATCAACGGAACAAACCTCACCAACAAAGAACATCGCGAGTTCACACAGGGAAACCTCATCGGCCGGCTCATCACCGGTCGTGTCCAGGTGACTTTCTAACGCGCTGCTAATTCTGTCTCACGGGGCGGTACGCAAAGTCCGCGTACCGCTCCGTTTTTTTTGGAGAAGAAATGATCGTGCTCGACCGCAGCTGCCGCCCCGTTGTTGCACATCGCGGTAATCGGGCTCACGCTCCCGAAAATACACTCGAAGCGTTTGCACAGGCCGTGGCGATTGGCGCCGATGCACTCGAGTTCGACATTCGTGTTACGGCCGAAGGGATTCCCGTCGTGATGCATGATCCGGATGTGCGCCGCACTACCGACGGAAGTGGCGAAGTAGCGCGCATGAGCTTCGCCCAGATTCAATCACTCGATGCAGGCGCGCGTTTCACGAAAGACAATGGGACGACATTCCCGTATCGTGGCAAAGGACATCGCGTGCCTTCATTCGATGAAGTACTCGACGCATTTCCCGCGATTCCGATGATAATCGAGATCAAGACAACTTCTGCCGCGCAAGCCGTTCGCCGCGCGATCGAGGCACATCGTGCTGAGGATCGTGTGCTCGTCGATAGTCTGGAAACCGCGACAATGACTGTGTTCGCGGATTCCCGCATCCCGGTCGGCGCAACGCGCGCAGATGCGATCCGTACAATGACGGAGATCACACTTCACCTTCCGCTGACTCCGTTCGTATTCGAGGCGTTTTGTCTTCCGCCGAGCTACAACGGAATTCCAGTTCCGGTTCGGAGCTTCGCGAAAGCTTGCGAAAAGCAGGGAAAAACGCTGCACATCTGGACGATCAACGATCCAGCGGTCGCCACTGAGCTTTGGACGAAGGGGGTACAAGGCATAATCACGGACGATCCCGCGACGATGCTGAAAACGAGAGAGCGACTTCCCCGCTAGACGATTTTAGCGCGCGCCCGAGTTGAGACGCTTCAGGATCTCACCCAGCTGCTGGATTTCGCGGCCGTACGTCGCCCAATCGCCTGCTCTCTGCGCGGAAATGGCGCGCTGGTAATGATCCTCTGCCTGCTTGAGCATTTGCTGATTCGGCGTTGACGGCAGCTGCGTGCCCGGTGTTGTCGCTGTCTGCGATGTATCCTGTCGCGCCGCTGAATCAGCCGCCTGACGCTGAGCTGCGATCTCACCACTGAACAATCGAGCGAGACCGGTCTCGAACGTTTCCGACATCACAACCCGATCCTGAAATGCGACCACGACTCGCTTCAGCTCGGGGATTTGCCCACCCTGTGAGCGGAGATAAATCGGCTGCACATAAATGAGCGCCTCTTCGATCGGAATCACCAACAGCTCGCCCTTGATTACCTCCGACCCGCGCTGATCCCACAGCGTGAGCTCGCGCGATATGTCGGTGTCCTGATTGATCCGCGCAGAGATTTGCGCCGGTCCGTAGACGAGACTCTGTTTGGGGAATCGATAAACACGGAGCTTGCCGTAATTCGCGCCATCGTTTCGCGCGACCATCCACGCAGCAAGATTATTTTTTCCACGCGGCGTGAAGGGCGCCATGAAGATGTACTCAGCCTGTTTTTCCTCGGGCAGTCGCATCACGAGGTGACGCATAAAGCGATCGTCCTCGTTTTTCTGATCCGCCGATGATGGAACCTGCCATTGATCTTCGCGATTGTAAAACGTCTTCGGCTCATCCATGTGGAACGTCGCATAAAGCGCGACCTGTATCTCGAACAAATCGCGTGGATACCGAATATGCGCGCGAATGTCAGCCGGCATCGCGGAGAGCGGTTTGAAAATTCCAGGGAAAATCCTGGAGTACGTTCGGATCAGCGGGTCGGTGTCGTCGCTGATGTATGAATCGACTGTTCCGTTGTAAGCATCGATTACCACCTTCACACTATTTCTCAGATATGAGGTTCCATCTTCGAGCCGCTGAGCATAGGGATATCGATCGGTAGACGTGAAAGCGTCGAGTATCCAGTGGAGACGCCCTGCCGTGTCGATCACCATGTAAGGATCTGCATCGAACGTCAGAAACGGCAACGCGATTTTCGCGCGCTGCTTTATCTGCCGGTTGTACAGCACCCTGCTCTCGGAATTGATGTCACCCGAGAGCAAAATGTTGATCGCTCCAAAACGCATCGCGAGCAGTGCGCGTCGCAAAAACCCGCCGACTTTGACTCCGCCCGTTCCCGCATACCGGCTGTAGATATTCGCTTCACCAGACGGATAATCGAATTCTGTTTGTCGCGTGTTGACGAATACATGATCGCTCGTGAGCTCACCGAAGTAGATCTGCGGCCGCGTCACTTTCAGCGACACCGTGGATACCGGTGGAAGATTCTTGATGAAGAGAACGGGGAGCCCTTCGCTGGTTACCTCATTAACCGGCCCCAGCGTCAGCCCCATTCCGTGGGTGAATGTCAGGTGCTGATTGATGAACGTCGCCTTCGGAAGCGACTCCGAGTTCAGCTCCCTCGGCGATAGCAGTACCTGGCGGTAGCCGCCGTTGATCAAGTAACGGTCGTCGTCCACCGAGACGAAATCGTAGTACGTCCGAATTTCCTGGAGCTGTCCGAATGTCTGAAGCAATGGTGCGCGATCCCACAGTCGAACATTTTGAATTGTCGCCGAGTTCGCACGAACATCGTTGAGAGATAAACCGGCATCGCCCGTAAGCTCTCGCGTCTCGACCAGGTTGAGGCCCCACGCCGCTCGAGTTGCCTTGATGTGATTCTTGAGCTGCGGCAGCTCGCGAGTCAGCTCAGTCGGAGCAACGACAAACCGCTGAATCGCATATGGGAAAATTCCGCCGGCCACAACCGAGACGACTACATAAATCACCGCTGCAACAAGCGTGAAGAAAACGATCTTCCGCCGGAGCATCCCATAAAGAACCAGCGCAATTCCCAGCACTGCCGTCGCAGCAATCACGTGCAGAGCGGGGTACTTCGCATGCAAATCCGTATAGCTCGCACCGACGAGGGGGCCTGTTGTGGAATAAAGCAGATTCGGAATTCTCACCAGCCAGATTTGAAGCGCCGTTAGAATGAGAAATGACACGAGCAGTCCCGCGATGTGGCGGTCTGCTGGTGGTATGAGCGTCATTCGCCGGGGCGGAAGCCAGATCTTTCCTCTCAGCGCGTAGATGACGATGACGCCGATGAGAGTAAGGACTACAAGCGATCGCAGCGTTGCGAGCAGCGTTGCGAGAATCGGCAAAACAAACACGTACCATCCGATGTCTCTGCCGAATACAGGATCCGTCGTGCCGAACTGTGTGCGATGAACGAGCTGCAGCAGATCCATCCAGCTTCCGGTCGCACCAACAGCAAAGAAAAACGTGAGAACGAGCGTGACCGGCGTCGCGGCTTTCAGAAGACCTGCTAGAACATCAACCGGCGGTGCCTCGGGACTTGGTCGCCACAGAACGGGCACAGGAGATGGTCCGCTCCGGGCGAGACGAACGTTCGACGAAATGAACAAGTACGTGACCGCCGCTGCTCCGGCGAACAGCGCGAATTTCGTGAGCAGGCTCTTACTGAAAACAACCTGGTATCCGACTTCGCTGAACCACAACCAGTCGGTGAGGAGGCCGACAAACGTTGGGATGACCGTGACGAGAACGAAGAGAAGCGCGATAATGATCAGCGCTTTGCCTCGTCGCGAGATTGTCATTCCTACTTTCTAGTGAAGATCAGGTGAAAGTTCTGGTTGTTCGAGCGTATTGCGCCCTTCAGCTGATTGGTTGAAGTCTGTTCGCCGACAAAGTCGCCGGCACCGAAAAGATGAACAATGACCTGCGACACTTCGTTTCTGCCCTCGAGAATACTGCTGTCGAGGCAGAACTTTCCGACAGGGCAGCTGTTGTCCACTTTCCCGATTGCCCGCCATTTGCCGATGAACCTTCCCGGCTCTGTCTGGTGGATTTCCATCGAAACGTCCGAGACGTAGAGATCACGACCAAATGATTGCCAGAAGCCGGTAAGGTCCGACTTTGACGGATCGGTCGGTTCTCTTGCACAAGCGGCCATTCCCGACATCAGCAGCATACCCGTCGCACAGAGGCGAATTGAGCGCGGAAACACGCCTCTAACATAACATCGTGCCACTATCGAGCCACAGGCCCCATCCTTGCAAAAAAGGGGTTACTGAAACCATTAGGGAGGCTCCACAATGATTCGAATCAAAAATGCATGGGCGATTCCGCTCGTCGTTGCTACGCTCTCAGCGTCCGCCTGCGGAGTTCGCACGAAGACCACTCAGGTTAGCCCTGTAACTCGCGCACCGACTTGCGATGAGGCTATCGACGTCTACACGAGCCGCCAGGCAGTGCCGCATGACTACTACGAGCTCGCCTGGATTAGCGCCGAAGCCAATTCGGTCTATACAAGCGATAACAAGGTCGTTGACAAGATCCGCAAGCAAGCTGCTGAAAAAGGCGCAAATGCGATCATCGTGAACGACTTTGCCACCACCGGCAGCAACTCCAAGATCATCGGCGCTGCACTCGGTGGAAATACTGCGGACACGAAGACATCCGCGCTCGCGATCTACATGCCCGATGAAGCATCGCGTGTAACGCTGAAGTGTGGGAAGTAAAAGCAAGAGCGAGTGTACGCGGATCACACGGATTTCGCGGATCACGCGGATAAAAACAAAAACCAACGGCTTCGGTCGTTGGTTTTTGTTTTTATCCGCGTGATCCGCGAAATCCGTGTGATCCGCGTACACTCGCTGTTGCTTTTACTTCTATACCATTACGAGAACTCCAGCAGCGGCTCTCCTTCTACGGGGCTCGGCGATTTTTTCACGGTAACCCCGAGCATAATTGCCGACGCGAGAAGACCAAGTAGAAATACGAGCGTCCACAGTGTCGTCGCACCGAAACGTGAGAACACGGTGGTCCCCGCCCACGGAGCAACGGCGAACGCGCTGCTGAACGCCATCGAGTATGCGCCCATGTATGCCCCACGCCGGTTCGGCGGTGCTGCATCCGCCACATAAGCGGACGCCTGCGGAAAAAGCATCATCTCTCCGAACGTCCAAACGACAATTCCGACGAGAATCAACGCCGGGCCGGATGCGAAGCCGAAAAACGCCGAGCCTGCGGCAAATAGAAATGCGCCGAGGCAAAGTGCGCGGCGGTGAGGCCAATGCGCAGTTGCTGCGTTGAGCGGCACTTCCATGACGACAATCATCAGGGTGTTCACCGTGAACAACGATCCGTAGAACGCGGTCGAGAGATGAAGATCCTGCACGAGAAACAGCGGCAACGCCCCTTCGTGCTGGAAGAACACTACGCTCACGAGAAAACTCGCGAACAGAAAAACAAGCATGCCGCGATCTTCGAGCAATGTTTTCCCGGACTCGGGGTGAGCGCCTTTCTTCTGCGTTGCCAGATGCGTTGCGGAGTGCAGCGGAACGAGAACGAGAAATATTCCGGCAACAAGCGACGCTGACGCGTTCGCCACGAAAATCATTTTGAATGAATGCGCCGCGATGAATCCGCCGAGTGCGGGTCCGACACTCATTCCGAGATTGATCGCGAGACGGAGAAGTGCGTAAGCAGGCTTACGCTGCTCGGTTGGAACCATTTCGGCAACGAGCGTGAGAATCGCCGGCCGGCCGCTCTCGTTGAGTAGTGACCACGCAAGGGTAAGTGCGACGACCGCGACGAACGAATGCACAAACGGATACGCGAGCATCATCACACCAGACCCGAGCAGCGACACCCGGATAATCGAGAGGCCGCCGATTCTATCTGCGAGCCGTCCGGAGATCGGAGCAGCGACAATCGATCCTACACCGTAAAGACCCAGCACAAGACCCGCACGCTCGGCGCTGAATCCCAATTCTCGAGTCAGATAAAGAATGAGAAATGGAATCGCCATGGTGCCGAGGCGATTTATGAATGTCGCAAACGAGAACAGCCACAGATCGCGCGGCAGTCCCGCAAGACTGCGCCAGAGATTCATTTTCGGCACGAGCCACTGCGCTGTGTATTGCGTTCCCTTCGTCGGTGGTTCGGTCAATGCGCGACGCTTCCCTGCATTATCGCAATACGCTGCGCGATTTGCGATTGCGCAGTCGACAGCGCGTCGAGTCGCGCAGGAAATTCGCGATGATGATCGTCTGCATCGGGCAGCTCTGTTGGATGCATTTGATTGAGTCGAAAGGAATCGGAGATGATTAAACCCGTTGGGTTTTGGGTCAATGGTTTTCAGCAGACAGCTAACGAGTTTCCAGTAATGAGTACCGACGACTCATCACTCGCTAGCCGACGGCCGAGAACTATTGACCGACAACCCAACGGGTTAAACTGTGCGTTCGGTAGAGTACGTCAGCACGCCGTCCTCGACATGTGCAGGCGAGGTGTACGAATGCTCGACAGTCTTGCCGCCTTCCATAATGTGCCGAACATCGAAACCCAGGAAACGCAGAACATCCGCAATGAGTGAGCGATGGCAACGCCACCATACTGCTTCCGAGCACATGATCGCAGTCGGCAATCCCTCCGCGATCATCAGCAGATCGATCAAACCTTCAGCGAATTCTTCAGACGCAATGTGATCCGCGTATCCGCGAAACGATTCATTGCGCCAGCCATCGTTGACTGAATCCGGAAGCGGTTGGCGGCGACCGCCGAGTGCAGGAAGCGACACGTAATCGATCCCCTCCTCCGCAAGCGCGTCACGAAGAGCGCCTTCATTGAACTGAGGATGCCAGCGCGAACGAGGAAATCGGCGCACATCCGCGACCGCGGCGATGTCGTTCGATTGAAGCAGCTCCACGAAGTCCCCGATTGCTCTGGTAGAGTGACCAATGGTCCAAATGCGATCGTCGGGCATACCTAAAAGGTAAGGAAGTCTCGCGCGAACCCGTCTTGTGAGAGGCCCCGGTGGTTCGCAACTTCGTGGAATGTCGCTCACTACGCGCGTCGTATTGTCGCTTATTGCCGGACTGACTTTGGGAATCATTGTAGCGGCAGTGAATGAGCCCCATCTCAATTCCGCAGTGACATTTCTTCAGCCGATCGGCACGCTCTGGGTCAATGCGATTCGCATGACAGTTATCCCGCTCATTTTTTCCCTTCTCGTAGTAAGCGTGGCTTCTGCATCGAGCGCCGCGGCGATTGGGCGAATTGGTGTTCAGACTGTCGGGCTGTTTCTCCTGCTGCTGGCGGGATCGGCCCTTGTTGCTGTGGTTGTATTGCCCCCTTTGTACTCGCTGCTGCGAATCGATCCCACTGTTGCCGCATCGGTTCGAACAACGGCTTCATCAACCGCCGCCGAAGCCGCAAAGCATCTTCCTCCATTCAGTCAGTGGCTCACTGACCTCATTCCAATAAATCCGGTGAAAGCCGCATCCGAGGGAACAATGCTTCCCCTCGTGATTTTCACCGCGTTGTTTGGGGCCGCGGCAACTCGTACAACGCCCGAGACCCGCGATACGATCGTCCGATTCTTCAGAGCAACGGGCGAAACAATGCTTGTCCTGGTTCGATGGGTGATCGACCTTGCACCTGTCGGCGTTTTCGTGCTCGCTCTTGGATTGGCGGCGAAGCTTGGAGCTGCAGCAGCTGGAGCGGTTGGGTTTTATGTGCTCGTAACATGCTCGGTAATGCTGCTCGAGCTGAGTTTACTCTATCCAATCGCGGTGATCGGCGGCCGAATGCCGCTCAGACGATTTGCGAAGTCTATTTCGTCAGCGCAGGCTGTCGCACTGAGCACTCGCTCATCACTGGCTACCCTGCCCGCACTACTCGAGAGCGCCCGCCGCGGGCTCGGCTTAAGAGATGATGTTGCAGGATTTGTTTTGCCGTTCGGAGTCTCGACGTTCAAGCTAAGCGTCCCGCCAACGCAGGTATCCGCGGTGCTGTTCATAGGCGCTCTTTATGGAATTCATATCTCAGCGCAGCAGATTCTGATTGTCGCCCTCGTTGCCATCGCACTCAGCTTTACTGCGCCGGGAATTCCCGGCGGCGGGATGATAATTCTGGCGCCTGTATTTGCCTCGATGGGGCTTCCTGTCGAAGGGCTGGGAATACTTATCGCCGTCGACATCTTTCCCGACACTGCACGCGGCGTCGTAAATGTCTCGGCGGACATAACCGTTGCGACGCTCCTGACGCGTAAAGACCGGGCCGTCGCACAGTTGGCTCCAGCAACGACTGCTTAGACAATTGGGTGTTCGAGTCGCGTAAACACTCGTACGAGTTATTGCGCGTTTTGCTCTCACCCCCCTACTATGGGAACTCTCTATTCCCATAGACAAAAGAGCGTTTTGTAACTCCGGCGCCGAATGGAAACTCCGTCCGTAAACCGCGCAGCCACGTCGTCGGAAATTTCGTACGCACCGACGACTATAATCGCCGAGAATTATCGCGTCGAGCGGGAGCTTGGGCGCGGCGGAATGGCGACCGTTTATCTGTGCACGGATGTACGCACCGACGAAAAAGTCGCGGTAAAAGTTCTGCGTCCGGAGCTCGGAAGTGCGGTGATTATCGAGCGCTTCCTTCGTGAGATAGCGTTTGCTTCAGAGCTCGATCATCCGCAAATCCCGAAAGTACTGGGGTCCGGCGTAATCGATGGAGTCCCCTACTACGTGATGACATACGTAGAAGGTGAGCCACTTCGAAGGTTGATCGACAGAGAAAAGCAGCTTCCGGTAGCGGATGCACTGCGCATTGCGTGCGAGATCATCAAGCCGACAGCGTATGCGCACAAGCGAGGGATTATTCACCGCGACCTGAAGCCGGAAAATATTTTCATTTCCGACAGCGGTGTTTACGTGCTCGACTTTGGTATCTCCCGAGCGATCATCGAGTCGGGCGGCGACCGTCTTACATCGACGGGAGTTGGCATGGGCACGCCGGCGTACATGAGTCCCGAGCAAGCGCTTGGCGATCGCGATCTCGATGTGCGCACCGACATCTATTCGCTCGGCTGCGTTATTTACGAGATGATCGGTGGCATTCCGCCGTTCGTTGGTCCGACTGCGCAGGTCGTTATTTCCCGCAGATTCGCTGGAAACCCACCGCCACTGAGAGAGCTGCGCGATGGTGTTCCGGAGACCGTCGAGTATGCGGTTGAGCGTGCGCTGGCCCGCTCGCCATCCGATCGCTGGTCGAATGCTGAAGATTTCGGTGCCGCGCTCAATGCATGTGCAACCGGTGACCTACGCTTCACCACAGGGGGCCAGCGCTATTGGTGGCGCCGTCCAAATCGTCGCGCGGCGATGGCCGTTATTACGGCTGGTGCTATCGCGGCGAGCGCCTTGGCGTGGTCAGCGAATTACCGGGAGCCGTTGGCACGGGGACAACGTGCCGTTACCGATTTGGATTTTGACAAGGCAAAATCCGAATTCTCGCGCGCTGTAAGCCGGAGGAGTAAGGACGCCAGAGCGCAGCTGTGGCTTGCTCAGACAATGATGCTGAGCGACGACAGTGTTTCTCGTTGGCGCCCGCTTGCTGTGTTCGCGTCAGACAATAGCGATCAGCTTTCAGACTCGGAACAACAAACAGCGCGCGGCATGCTTGCATTTGCCGGAGATCGACCAACATCGGCCTGCAATCAGTTCCAGACTGTAGCAAAACAGGAAGGTCCGAAAACTCCGCTCGGAATAAGCGCCAATCTTTCGTACATCGATTGTTTGACACGTGATACGACCGTCGTCCCTGATGCGTCGAGCCTTTCGGGATACCGCTATGCAACGAGCGCGCAGCTTATCGATTCTCTGTATGAGGCAGTGCTGCAGCGACACCAATCGTCGCCAGGCGCTTATCGCGCGCTGGTCCCCCGGCTTCGCCGGATACTTCGGACGAATCGCGGATGGCTCCGACTAGGCTGGTCGACAGGCGCGAAGCGATCGCTGTTTTTGTCACAGCCGTCGATCGCAGGCGACACGTTGGTCTATTTCCCGTCACCGCTGACACCCGGCGCTCCATGGCATACCGTGGATCCTGAAGGTGTGAACAACGCAATAGATCGCGACCGGAAACGAATGCGCGGGTTTGCGCTCGACTGGGTTCGCGCCGCTCCGAACGATCCGGCTGCGCACGAAACGCTCGCGGAATTTCTCGAGTTAACCGGCGAGCTTACGGGCGGCGATTTTTCCGCGTTGCAGGAATTTCGCGTTGCGCGGCGCATCGAATCGGCTGACGGAGATGAATTCTTCCGACAAGTCCGTCTTGCAACGTCGGAGATACGTGTCGATCTCCGTTTATATCAATTCGGAACTGCTGCTGCACTCGCCGATACAGTTCTCGCGTGGAAGGTGCCGTCGACACTTACCGATGTCGCGAAGGATTCCGCGAGTGACTTGGTCGTAAGCCTTGCCGCGCTCAGGGGCCGGGCATCGAACGTAATAGAGATGGAGCAGCACAGCGCGGCGTACTATCAGATCTTTCTTCCGACCGGAGCGCCGGTAACGCTTCCTGCTGCGCTCGGTGTGGATCAGATCAAGTTGCAGTACTACTCGGCGTTCGGTGGCTCTCGCGACACGATAAACGCAGTCATTGCACGTCTCAAGAAAAATGCGGTCGCATTGCTTCCGTCGGAAAAAGTAGAGCCGACTTTGGATGGAATTTTCCGGCGGTGGATTTGGCTTTCCGTTCCCGTGATAGGACCTCAGGCTGCGTCCGCTGAGCTCCTCCGAAATCGAGATGCTTTCTCGCGCGCCGTGATAATGGCATCCACCGGAAATAAGCCTGGTACAAGAGCATTGCTCGATTCAGTCGCGACCAGTCGAGTCGGGCTTGCTCCCGCTGAGGTGACAATTGAAGTCGTTTACCCCGAAGCGTGGCTCCGCGCTTACATCGGCGACACGGCGACCGCAATTACCAGTCTCGACAACGTTCTTCGGGGTTTGCCCGCCGCATTGCCCTCTATACTAGCGGGCGCACCTATCGCGGCCTCTCTTGTTCGGGCGATGGCATTTCGTGCCGAGCTCGCTTCCAAGGCGCATGATACCGATACCGCAAAAAAATGGGCGAATGCCGTTCTTCAGTTATGGGGAAGCCAGGATCTAATTGTCAGCTCTACAATTGAAAGCGTTCGATCACTGCGGTGACGTCAGTCCTCATTACGCACGTATCAACCGGGAGGAGCAAATGATTCGCATCGTTTCGAGCAGCCAGGTTGACCAAAGACTGTTAGCCATTCTCATTGGGGCAGTTTTGCTTGCCGGATGCGAGGGCAAAGGAGATAAACCCGCAATTGACACAACCATCGCAACTTCGACGGCTCCAGCGCCTGAATCAGGTGGTCCGCGCGGACTAGGGGGTGCCCCAGGCACGGATCCAACGAGCACGCTGACCTACTATCGCACCCTCGACTTTACCAAGCCTCAACTGAAGGATGACTACGTTGAGGGGCCGATCGATTGCGACAAGCCGAGCGATTGCGGAGGGCGCAACACAATAACGCTCCTTATCGTTCCCGAAAAAATGGCGCACAAAGTCAACTGGATAAAATCGGTTTCCGCAACCGAAACCGACGGACATTTCGTCGCGATGATCGTTAACAAAGACAACGTGACATTCACGCCGTTCCATCTCGCGCCAAGGGACACCGCGTTTGAATGGGTCGGCCCACTATACGCCACACCCGACAGTAGAAAGGCCCTGGCATTTTACAAAATCAACACATCGACTGGAACGTTACGGGGCGGGCCCTACGGTGAAACGAAGTTTCGAACATGCCCGTACCAGACCAACGATCACGCCGCTGTGCATTTCAACAAGAAACACTGTCCGGATTCCGCAGCGTCAGTTTTATATCCCCTCGATACAGGCAAACAAGCTACCGCATTGGCGCCACCAATGCCGCAGGATGGCGGCCTTTGGGTGAGCTGTGACAACGGCTGCTGCCAGATCGGTAACGAGGCTCGCTGGTATCGCATTGCTCCGTCGGACACGGCGAAGGCAAAGTAGACATTAACCCGCAAGGAATTTGACGAGGAGTTTAAATGCGCCCTTTCCCGCGAATCAGCATCGTCGTACAGCTTGGCATCATGGCCGCGTTGTTTCTTTCGTCCGCCTGCCGGAAGGAAAAAAAGGCACCGGAAACTGCGGCCCTTTTGGGTCTCGATCACGGACTTGTTGGTTACCCGGGCTCGAACCCCGAAAAAACAAAGGCGTATCTGCAAAGCCTTCAGTTTGTAACCGACTCGATTGTTGACGGCCCGGTCACTTGCGAAGCAGGTGACGATTGCGGCGGCGCTGCATCAGTCCGTCTGAAAATTCTTCCCGAGGCGAATGCACACCGCTACGACATTGCTTCCGCATTCGGCCCCGGCACAATCGGCGGATTCATACTCGCAATCGTCGTCAACACCGACTCATCCCACTCATTCGGGCCGCTTTCCCTCGCGCCCGGAGACACCGCGTACCTTTGGGCCGGATCTACACAGAATGCGGGGAAAGTTTTTGGATTCTACAAGATCAGGTCAACGGGTCAGGCTGAAGGAGTCGCGAAGGCCGCATCGGGCGCGTATTGCGCCGCATCAGGTCCGAGAACCAAACCGGCGGTGCACATTCCGATGTACCAATGCCAGAGCACTGCCATATACGGAAGCTCCTCGACAGTTTCGTCGCCCGAACCACGCTCATTGTACAGATTAGCCAGCAACACCATATTGGCCGCCACAATGCTGCATACTCAGGGCCTGTGGATCAGCTGCTCTCTCGGCTGCTGCCAGGTGAGTAGCGTCGCCCCGGCCCCGTTGTAACCAACCTATTTAGCTTGGCTAACAATCTATTTGGAGGTCGAATGCGCAGGGTCACCAAGGAGCTTCTCCGCGGGACGTCGTTTGCATCGCTTTCGATTTTGTTTCTCACCGTATGCACGCCGGCGCAGACGGTGAATACGCCGACCCCCACCCGAATGGGTAACGGCTCCATTCAGGCGAGTGTCATGGCGACAGCGCCGGCAAGACCCGAAGACGGAAAGGCTGGCTCACCCGAAAGCGATCCATCGGGCATGGCGGATTACGTTCTGTCCGTTCCCTTTGGCGAAGGTGTGTCGCCGAGCGACGTAATCGATCAGGAGCTACCGTGTGAGCCGAACGCAAGCGCGTGCGGTGGTGCAGCAACAGTTCGAATTCGAATCGTTCCCTCGAACTTTGCGCCGGGCGTCGACTGGAACGACGTCCTCAATCCCCCAGCCGGCAGATCACCAAACGGACATGTGGTCGCAAAATTCACAAACATGAGCGACAACAGGTTTGCTCCGCTGAATCTCCCGGCACACGAGAGCGCGTACCTCTGGATCGGACAGGCAGGTAACAGCAATCAGCGAAAAGCGGTGGTCTACAAAATCACATCGCGTGCGGCGACTCCGATCAAGCAAGTCCGCGACTACAAGATTTGCCAGAAGCCGCGGACAGGCCCGGCGGTCCATCTCTATCCGATGTTCGACTGCAATCAAGGCGCAGCATCGACAGCATCAAACCAGCCCATCGCAAAGCTTGCTTCGTTGTTCACTCACGAATCGCGAACGCCGATGCTTCACGGCTCGGGACTCTGGGTATCCTGCTCGGCAGGATGCTGTCAGGTTACGATGGTCCAGTAAGTCCCTGCGTCCAACAGAAACAGAACGGCCACGCTAATGCGTGGCCGTTTCGACTCGCCGCTGGTGCGAATCGCCCGCAGGTGCGCCTCGTGGTCAGCGCGGCTTACAATTACTTCAATCCCGGCGATGGAACTCCAAACTTTATCGGAGTGACAGGAGTTTTCGCTCCTCGCGCAAGCAGCGTCGGATAATTCGCAAGCTCGAGGGCAGTCACTGCCATCACCGCAGACGCCTGCTTCAAATCACTCTCCACCGCATGATCGAACGTATCAACCTGCGAATGGTGAGTGTGATTGTATCCACGTGTCATTTGATCGAAGTTCCACGCGGGTACTCCGTAAGGCTCGAACGATAAATGATCCGTGCCTGTCTTCCTCGCCGAGCGAAGCGTGCGCACGCCCAAAGGCACGACAGGCGTCAAGAGCTGGCGCCACAGTGTTGAATCCTGATCACGTCCTTGCAGCGCCTGACCAGTGATCATTCCAGTTCCATTGTCGAGAACGAGAACCGCCTGAACGCTGTCCGCATCGCGCGCGTGAGCAGCGGCGTATGCACGGGATCCGAGAAGTCCCTCCTCTTCCCCGCTAAAGAGAATAAAGCGAATCGTACGATCGGGCCTGACTCCGCTCCTCGCGAGAATTCGCGCGGCCTCGAGCACAACCATGGAGCCTGTACCATTATCGGTCGTACCTTCGGCAATGTCCCAGCTGTCGAGATGCGCGCCCAGTATGACGACTTCTCCCGGCCGCTTTGCGCCACGAATTTCTGCGACGGTATTCCATTGGCTCACCGGCCGCGTGCCCATCGTGTTGGTGATCGTCGCGCTGAAGCGCGGCGCACGTCCTCCCTTCAACATCCGCTCGAGCATCGTGTAATCCTCGTGCGCGACGACAATGTTCGGCAGAGGGGAAATTCGATTTGGTGATCCGCTCATCGTTGCGAGACCGAACTCCTTCCCGCCGTCAGTGATGACGCCAAGTGCACCAGCGCGTTTCAGGATATACGGCGCGTCGACACTGAACTGTCGTCGCTGCTCGACTGCGACTGCGGACGTATCCAGCCGCGCTCTTTCGAGTCGTGCGCGCTCTGCAATGTCGCGCACTCGCGCGGAATCCCGCGCAGTCATATCCGGGCCGTCGGGATTCCAGATCTCGGACGAGGGGCGTTGCATTACCCATGCGCCGCGAACTCTCCCAACATATTTCGCGAGACTATCCGCATTCGTTGCATCGATTCGAATGACGCGGCCTTCGGCCGGTCTTCCACCGGTGCCCGCGGTCCACGCCCAGCTCCATGCATTTATCTGTCGCGTAAACGGAGCGGTAAGCTGCGCCGACAACGGGCCTCTGCTCCAGGCCGGACCGAATGAATATTCCTCGAGCGAAGCAGTGAGGCCGTAATCGCGAAATCGCTGAGCGGTCCAGTCATTCGCTTTCCGCATTGCGGGAGATCCGGAAAGACGCGGACCGATTGCATCACTCAGATACGCGAGGTTTTGCATTACCTCCGAGTGATCCATCGCCTGCGAGATCAAAGCGCCATTGCCAGTCGTGTCGGCAGTTTGCGCATTCACGACCAGAGGAAAACCCACGATCACCATAGAGAGCAGTTTCATTTTAACCCGACCTTTGTGTATGCCTCCAGCATTTGCTGCTCCGTTGGTGGAGCAAGAACGTTTGCACTCGCAAATTGTTCTGCCTGCGGATATCCCGACTGCCTGATTCGTTCGGCTGCTTCTGAATAGTCATAAGCAGTCCGTTTAAGCGCCGGATGATCATCGAGTACCAGCCAATACGCTCCCGGTTCTGCGAACGGCATTCCCACGCTTCCTGCGTTGATCACTCGCTTTCCCGAGATGCTTCGATCGAACTGCATGTGTGTATGACCGCAAACAACACTTGAAGCATCCACACTGTCGAAGATTTCTGTCAGCTTGTCGCTCTCGCTCAATCGCGTAAATACATCCATGTCATTTCTTGGCGTTGCGTGACAGAAGAGAACTTTTCCGAGTCCTCCAATAGTCAATGAACAAGCTAGTGGCCATGCAGTGAGCGCCTCCACGTGTCGCTCGAGTAGCTGTAATCCGTTCCACCGAATTACTTCCCGCCAAGGCTCAGGCATTTCGGCTGGATCGATTCCGATGCTCTGTTCAAGCACAACGCGATCGCCATTCCCCCGGATGAAATGCACCTCAGTGTCGAGATCGAGGAGGAGGTCCAAACACTGTATTGCGAGCGGCCCGGGAAACACGTCACCACCGACGACGATTTTATCTACACCCAGCTCGCGTACGTCCGCTAACACAGCCTCGAGCGCGGGGAGATTCCCGTGAATGTCGTAAAGCGCTGCTACTCGCACGGTTCTAGAGCCGCCAGTTAGCGAAGCACCAGCGGAAACTCGAATGTCACGCGCGAAACAGGAACGCGGAGAACAACATCACGTGCTTTGGAATCCGGCTCAAAGTACAGAAGCCCTGTTACAGATTGACCTGGTGCCAATCGCCCGGACGAGAGCGTCGGAGCCGACAGTATTCCAGACTTCGGTATCCATGGCGAAAGAGTTTTCTCAGCAGGCGTCAACGCTTTAAGCGTAAAATCGCGCGGATCGTAATCAACATTGTGGCTCGATCGGTTTGCCAGCGTCAACTCGACAGTTATCAAATTATCGTTGCGTGTCGCCGCCGCATTCGCAGATACTCCCGCCAGGGACAGCGTTCGCATTACGCGACCATTCGTTATAGTTACGCGCGCACCGACTTCATTTGCTTTCCAGGTCATTAAGGGGACCGGGCGCGATTTGGCGTTCTCGAGCTGAAGTCTTATCGGCCCGATACCGCCGCGAACAACAACAATCGTATCCCACGAGTACAGTCGTTCCTGATATTGAAACGGATCCGGCGTGACGATTCTATACCGCGCGCGCGCAAGCCACGCGGCTGCTGTTCCGCCGAGTGTGGTGCGAAGAGTTGTGCGGCGTCCGTCTTCGGACACGACGTAAACCGCCATTCCGGGAATTGCGGGAGAGTTGCTCCCCGCGGCGCCGACACGCGCGACAATCTCTGTGTAAACGCGACCGCTGGGATCGAGATCGCCGGGCGACGCGATCTGAGCGAGGCTGACTTGCGGAATAATGCAGCACACGATTGCGAGTGTGCGACAAAATAAAGTCATAAGCGCAGGGTTATCACCCGGTTAAAAGGAAATCAAGGTTTCGTCACCAGCTTTTCCAACCGCATCGCATCGAATGGCGCGTACGTTTTCACATCGTTATCGAAATACACGTACACATCGTGCTGTTGGTTGCGCCATTTGCTGATTTTGCGCGCCCATGTCTTGAGCTCGGTGTCGCTATACCCGCTTGCGTAAATGATTTTCGATCCGTGAAGCCGCACGTAAACGAAGTCCGCCGTTATTGCTTCCGAGTATGGAAATTGTCCAGCGGTGTCGGCAATAACAAATCCGCACTTCTGCTTTTCCAGAATCGAGTAAAACTCATCGCTGAAATACGACGGGTGCCGAACCTCGAACGCATGTCGGTACGGCACATCCGCGGAAGCTTCAGTGCACGCTCCGCGCCGCAGCCGGTAGTCGTGGCGTCGCGCGACTGATTCCGCCTCTCGCGACGACCGCGGTAAGGAATCCATGAATGAATTCATTCGCTCGGGATCGAAGGAATAAGTTGCCGGGAGCTGCCACAGAAATGGCCCTGTCTTTTCACCGAGCAGCAGGATTCCGCTCGCAAAGAAATTTCCCATCGCTTCGTCGCAGTTTCGAAGCTTCAGGTTGTGGGTGATGAAGCGGCTTCCTTTCAGCGCGAAGAGAAAGTCGTCGGGAGTTTCGTTAATCCAGCGCTCGAAGACACTCGGCGATTTCAAACTGTAGAATGTTCCGTTGATCTCGATGCTATTGAAGCATCGGCTTGCGTATTCCAGCCAGCGACGCGCAGGCAGATCGTCCGGATAAAATGATCCGCGCCATGGCGGATAGATGTAGCCGCTGATTCCAATCCGACTTCGCCCCCGGCGCTTTTGATTCTTCACGCCGAACAGCAGTTGTAATTAGCGGGCCACCAAACAAAAAAAGGCCGCCGATTACTCGGCGGCCCTCGGTTGGTTCTTACGCAGCCCGGCGAAACGTCGTGCGCTCCACTTCGGGTTGCCGTTTGAGCGTCGCTCTCCGTATCACAGAATCGAGCGACCACTTTCCTGCGCCTGCAACGATCAATGCAACGTTAGCCGCGAGAAGCGACAGCGGAAATTCTACTCCAGTCGGATTGAAGAATCCGTTCTTGATGTGCACGAGCAGGATTGCGACGATCATCGTCGATGCAATGCCAGCTGCTGCGAGCCGCGTCACCAGACCAGCGATGAGTGCGAGTCCGCCAAAGAGCTCGACGAACGCTACGAACGGTCCAAGGATCCCTGCGGCAGGAACACCCATTTGACCAAAAGCTCCTGCAACGCCGGCAAAGCCGAAGACAAAGAGTTTCTGCGCACCGTGTACAACGAAAATGGCGCCGACGACGATACGTAGGATCGCCAACGCAAAATTGATTTGTTTTGTGGATGCTGAGCCGAACAGTGACATAGCCATTCCTTGTAAATATGTGTGATAACATTGAAATTAGGTGTTATAACACAGATTGTCAAGTGGCTTGCCGGCATCGCCACACTTTCGGGGTACAAGCACATGATGTCCGTCCAAAACCCTACCACCTCTAACGAAAATGGCAGATCCTCGCCGAACCGAAACGGAGCGCCCCGAGCGGGGGACACGCAGAAGAAGCTCTATTGTGGAGCGAAACCTTCGCGCTCTCGCCGAGCTTGCGGACGCTCAGCGTCAAGCGAAATCAATGCAGGACCGGTTCGCTATGGCGGTGTCGCACTTCGCCGGGCGAATGAGCTTCGTCTATGTCCATGCAGTGGTGTTTGGTTTGTGGGTTCTTGCGAATACGGGTTTGCTTCCGGGAATCCGTCATTTTGATCCCAACCTCAACGCACTCAACACGATTGCGACGCTCGAGGCGATTTTTCTCGCCACGTTTGTCCTGATCGCCCAGAACCGCATGTCAGAAAACGAAGAGATTCGAAATCATCTTGACGTGCAGGTGAGCCTGCTGACAGAGGAGGAAACGACTCATATCCTCCGCCTCGTCGCGAAAATGGGCGAGAAAATGGGGATCGAGGAAGCGAACGATCCTGATATCAGGCAGCTGATTCGGAACGTCGAGACGCAAGAGCTCATCGAGCAGATCGGAAAGGAAATCGAAGCGTCGACGGACGTGAATTCCAAGCCAAGGCTTGGCTCTATTGGTCCCTAATGGGTCTCACGCTACCCCCGAGGGAGCATCAGCGTGAATAGCGATCCCGAACCAACCTCGCTCTTTACTGTGATGTCACCGCCCATCCCCCGCGCCAAGTCGCGGCTGATGGCGAGGCCGAGGCCCACACCGTCGTTTGTGCGCGTCAGCTGTGCATCGAGTTGCACGAACGGCTCGAACACGCGCGTTAATTGGTCGGCCGCGATGCCGCGACCGGTATCACTCACGGAGATGAAGACTTCCTTGTCGGACGCGTGGCACGACAACCCAATTCGCCCATCACGGTCTGTGAATTTCGTCGCGTTTGTGAGAAGGTTGAGAAGGATTTGCTGGAGCTTCTCACCGTCCGCGTTTATCTCCAGTTCAGGGTCAGGCGCGTCGACCGTTATGCCGATGCCCTTCGCGAGGGCCTGCGGCGCAATCAAAGCTTCGCAGGTGAACAGCGTTTCCTGGACCCGCACCGTCTGACGATCAAACCGTAATGCCCCGGCCTCGATCCTCGTATAGTTCAGAACTCCGTTTATCAGTCCAAGCAAGTGACGCTGGCTCTTTCGAATCTTGCCCAGGAAATCGCGCTGCGCAGGCAGAATCTCACCCGGAATTCCCAGCTCGAGCAACTCAGCGTAGCCATCGATGGCGTTCAACGGCGTGCGAAGCTCGTGACTCATGATCGCGAGGAATTCGCTCTTCGCGCGGTTGGCATCCTCTGCAGCCATTCGCAACCGCTCCCTGTCGTCGACGTCGGTGTTCGTTCCGAACCAACGGACAACTCGCCCTTGGGAGTCGTGAGTTGGTACCACTCGCGTAAGAAACTGGCGGAACACGCCATCACGGCCCCGCAGTGGAAACGTCATCTCAAACGCTGCACCTGTTGCAATTGATTCCTTCCAGCGCTCGAGCACGATTGGTAGCATTTCTGGCGCGTGCACCGATGTCCAGCCCCAGCCTTCCATCTCTTCGGCAGTGGTGCCAGTGTATTCGTACCAGCGCGCATTGTACCAATCGATAAAACCATCCCCGCTGGCAGTCCAGGCGAGTGTTGGTATCGCGTCAACCAGCGCTCGAAACTGCGCCTGAATCTCCTCGGCGTGTAGTCGCGCAGTCACTGCCTCGGTGCGGGCGACCTCTGTCGCCTGTCGTTGGCGCTCGCTTTCCTCGAAGAGCCTTTGCACCTCCATCCGATCACGTACCTGGTCCGTGACTTCGATGCCATGCTGCATGATGCCCATTACGGAGCCATCGTCACCGAACAAGGGCTGATACACAAAGTTGTACCATCCGTCCTCGAGATCGGCGCCGCCCTTGTCCAACCGCGCGTGGGATTCGTGTTCAACCCTCGCGCGACCTGTATTCCAGACTTCGTCGAGCATGGCCTCATAGCCCTGCGCTGCGATTTCCGGCAGCGCTTCGCGAAAGGTGCTGCCGAGTGCGACGCGCCGACCGACGAGTGAGTGGTACTTGGAGTTCGCCAGGAGGAAGCAATGTTCTCGACCAGTCGTAACCGCCACAGCCGCAGGAGACTGGGCGAAGATCATCTGGAGGCGTTCTTCTACCAATTCAGCGCTACGAGTCGCCCGTTCGGCCTCCTCAGTCCGTTCCTCCAGCTGAGCAGCGGTTACCTGAAGCTCCTCAGCTTGTGCTTCAAGCTCCATCGCCTGATCATGCAGGACCATGTTGCTCGATTCGAGCTCGGCACGCGCTCGGCGCGCCTGCGCCAGCGCAGCCTCGAGCTGTAGTCGTGCAAGGTCGAGGGTGCTTGCAAGCGTTTCCGCCCTCGCCGCTGCGGCACCTGATTGGCTGGCCTTCAATTCCGCGAATGCTGCGGCACGCTCGCCTCGAAACAACGCAGCAAGGAGAGGGAGAAGCGCGACGAGCGATGCGAAGGCACTTTGCTCCGCGCGCCCGGCCACGATAATGACATGGTTCGTGCCCACACTGTATCCTGTCACGCTGACATCAGGCTCTTGTGCGCGAAGCGGCAACCGTTCCGTGTGCTCGCCCTTCACCAGGCAGTTCGTCAGGAACGCACGCCACCGCCGGCCCTCAGGCAGCGTCTGAACGAATCCCGGAGCGGTAACCATCCCACCCGTTTCCTCGTCTCGCACGAATATCATGAGGTCGTCAGCACCCATTGCCTTGGCGAGCGCTCGAGCGGCGTCGCGGCGCCCGGCCGAGTCGGCCAAAGCAGCAATATGCCTGTGGATTGTTTCTATTTGATCGTCAGACATCGCGGTCAATCAGCGCCCGGCGAAAATCGTCCTTATTCGGGAAATACGACCACGACCGCCGTACAATTGTGGAACCCGCTAAACTGTCCTTCTGCGCGCACGATCTGACCGTACGAGTTGAATCCGGCGAAGGAAGTATTGCCCAACGCATCCGAAACCGCGGCGAGCTCGTCATCGAACCCATGTCCGAGGCGAAGGCGAGTGGCAACACAATCCAGGAACAGGGCACCACTCGGTCGATTTCCCCCCTCGGTTACCTGCTCGATTGCATCGCGTGTCGCGCTCGCCGCCGCCTCAACGGCGGCCGTTGCCGGAATTGACATTATATGCGCGGTCGTTCCGATCGGGACCTCGGCCGCGTGCACGATTCCTCCATCATCTGCGATGCCGAGCGGCACGCGAAGTTTGTGGCCCTGCGGGGTTTGAACGCCGACAATGTTGTGGAGGAAAAATGGCAGTGGATCCGCGTGATCGAATGTCTGTCCCGTGATCGCTGCATGGTCCTCGAAGGCTTCCACTGCGGGCGCGACATTAAAGCTCACAACACAGTTCTGCGTCGATTCCGTGACACGGAGCACATCACCCGAAGGCGCCCACCCGTGTTTTGACCCGATGCCGATGGGTTTGTTGGACAGGATCTCCAGAGCTACCATCGCGTCGGTGTTCGCCTCCACTCCGTGGAAGACATGTGTCTTCGAAAACTTCCCGTCATCGCCAGCGCCGCCGCCCGCGAAACGGTACATGCCGCCGGTGGCTTGTGTCATCTCATCTATGATCTCTTCCGCATGTCCGGCCAGTGCATCAACAAGGATGATCGCTGTGCGGTACCGATACTGGACGGAAGCCAGGCCAGCGAAACCGCGCACGATCTCGCGCGCGGCACGAGCGTGGTCGGTGGATAGTCCCTGAGCCGACACCGCGGTAAAGCTCATGTCCGAAGCTCGCAAAGCAATAGCTGAGCTCCTCCCCATGCCGTCCGTCGATTCGGTGAATTCGCCCGCGGAGGAGCATCCGATCAAGGCGCCAGGATTGCACCCCGCCTGAAGCGCCTCGAGAAGCGGCGTGTAATCGTTCTGCGACGATGCGAAGACAATTAGTGCGTCGGGAGATTCTCCCCCGAGTCCAGTCAGGATCTGAGCGGCCAGATCGTTTCCTGCCTCGCGATCACGCAGACCGGTTGAGGCGACTGCAAGAGAGGTCATGTTGTCGCTGGTAGTGGGTCGTCGTAAGGTATCGCCCGCTCACAAGGCGCTGGCCCGAGCAGGCAAGCAATCTCTGCATAAGCAATCCCGCCAACACGCAAGTGTACACGGGATAAAGTTCGCTCAATGGGCCATCGAGGAGTTGAACCTCGGACCTCACGCTTATCAGGCGTGCGCTCTAACCACCTGAGCTAATGGCCCCAACGCGCGAATACTCCGCGCAGAGAGAAATCTAAACGAAGCTAGAAGAGGATTCCCAATGTAATGGGCACGAACACCGCAGGCTGCTTGTTGCTGAACGCTCGATAGAAGTGATGGTACCGAGCCTCCACAAAAAGATTCCCCGTCGGCAACCAGAACCCAACGCCGCCATTCAGCCCCCAATCGTTTACGGCCTTGATTCCTTTCACACCGCTGTTGAGAGTGTATCCTCCCGCGCCGCCAGTCAGATACACGTGCTTTCCGGTTCCGTAAATCGGCATCACAAGGTTCGCAGTTCCACCGACAATCTTCGCATCACCGGCAGTCGCTTCGTTCTTCGATCCAAACTTGTTGTACAAACCGTCGATACGAAATCCAATCAGCTGGCCAATCCCGCCTATCGCGACCGTGATACCGGCATTGAATCCCGTGTTGTGATCTTTCGCGAGATCTTTCGCCGGGACGGCCGCGCCGCCCATGAAACCCCAGGAGAAGTGGTCGTCTACCTGTGCGCGAGCGCGCGATGGGAGGACAACCGAAACAACGAGTAGAGCCGCAGCAGGAAATTTCATTCTATTGACTGAACGTGAGACCGCCACGGAAAGCTTGTCTCCCCGTGGCGGCGATTGCCATCAACAATGCATCAGCGCGCCCGCTCGTTCAACCCCGGCGCCGAGGATGCGCGATCAATCCTCGTACCTTCCCCGTCCCGGCCCCCGATGATGTCTCTCCACATCCTCGGTATCGTATTCATCATCGAGATCGACCAGGTCGTCGTCTAAGTCGTCGTCCAGATCGTCGTCATCGAGATCGTCTTCGTCATCCTCATCATCGATGTCGTCTTCATCATCTACATCGTCTTCGTCGTCATCATCTTCGTCATCGAAGTCGACGTCATCGTCATCCAGATCGTCATCATCATCTTCGAGACCGTCGTCCAGGATCTCGTCTTCCGGATCATCACTCTCAGTCGGACCCGCTGCTGCGTACACATCCCTCCACATCCTCGTGTCGCCCGCGCCTGCAAAAACTTCCTGCGGCGACTCGAACGTGTCCAACATAAAATCAGTGTCCTCCGGGTTAGAGAAGCGCGCGTTCACGCTTCGCTTCACGCGACAGCTTCTTTCGATCGTTCGCACTGAGGAAGCGCTTACGCAAACGGATTGCTTGCGGCGTCACTTCGATCAGTTCGTCCTCTTCGATATACTCCAAGGCTCCTTCGAGAGTCAACTCCCGCGGCGGCTCCAACTGGATGTTTTCGTCGCTCGCCTTTGAACGCATGTTCGTCAGCTTCTTTTCTTTCGTGGGATTGACGTCCATGTCGCCGGGCCGGGAATTTTCCCCTACCAGCATACCCTCATACACTTTGTCACCAGGAGCGACAAAAAGAGTCGCCCGCTCCGCCAGATTCGCAAGCGCGAATGCAACAATCACACCCGCCTCCATCGAAACGAGGCTGCCGCGCGTTCGCCCCGCCAAAGGACCTGCCCACGGGCCGTAATCCAAAAACCGGTGGTGAATGATCCCCGTTCCACGCGTATCCGTCAGAAATTCCGAACGGTATCCGAACAAGCCTCGAGCCGGAATACGGTACAATAGCCGCACCATTCCCTGACCCGGGTTCTTCATCTCCATCATCTCCGCGCGCCTCGGCCCGAGCTTCTCGATTACTGCGCCCAGGAACTCCTCGGGAACGTCGATGGACAGCTCTTCATAGGGCTCGAGCCTTTCACCATTCGGACCACGACGAGTGATTACGCGAGGTCGCGAGACCTGAAATTCGTAACCTTCGCGACGCATCGTTTCCATCAGAATCGTGAGATGAAGCTCGCCGCGGCCGGATACCGTCCACGTGTCGGTTGCTTCGGTATCCTCGACGCGAAGCGCAACGTTGCGCTCGAGCTCGCGATACAATCGCTCACGCAGCTGACGCGATGTCACGAACTTTCCTTCGCGGCCGGCAAACGGCGAGTTGTTCACGACGAAATCGACTGAGATCGTCGGCTCTTCAACGGATATTCCGGCGAGCCGCTCCGGCGTTTCGACGTCCGTTACACTGAGGCCAATCTCGACTCCTTCGAGACCTGCGAGCGCGACTATCTCACCCGCTTGCGCCTGCTCCAGCTCGATGCGATCGAGCCCTTCGTAGCCAAAAAGTTTGGTGACTCTCGCCTGCTCGGTCTTTGCAGTTGGATCGAGTGGCAACAATGCCACCTGCTCACCGACTCGCACCTGCCCGCGCTCGATTCGTCCAATTCCAAGTCGTCCGAGATACGGAGAGTGATCGATCGTTGACACGAGCATTTGAAAGGGAGATTCCGTGTCGCCGGGCGGAGCCGGCACGTGCTTCACGATCGTATCGAACAGCGGCGCGAGGTCTGTTGCCGGGATATCGAGATCCATCGTCGCCACTCCATCTCGCGCCGATGCATACACGACTGCGGCATCGAGCTGCGCTTCGTCGGCCTCCAGCTCGATGAAGAGATCGAGCACTTCGTCGTGAACGCGCATCGGATCTGCGCCCGGACGATCGATCTTGTTGATCACGACGATCGGCGTCCGTCCGAGCTCCAGTGCTTTTCGTAATACGAATCGCGTCTGCGGCATTGGACCATCGAATGCATCGACGACCAACAGAACTCCATTGACCATACGCAGCGTCCGTTCTACTTCGCCTCCGAAATCGGAGTGACCCGGAGTATCGACGATGTTGATCTTCGTTCCTTTCCAGCGCACGGACGTATTCTTCGCGAGGATGGTAATTCCACGCTCTCGCTCGAGCGGATTGGAATCCATCACGCGCTCCATAACAACCTGATTTTCTCTGAACGCGCCCGCTTGCCGCAGCATCTTGTCGACCAGTGTTGTCTTCCCATGGTCGACGTGCGCGATAATGGCAATGTTCCGGATGTTCTGCGGCTTCTGCATAGAGCGGAAGCTATCGGGGCAGAATGGCCTTTTGTAGGCCGATTTACGCCTACACCATCATAAATGAAATGTCGTGGCCCCGGCTCTTGAGGGCAGCGACGAAGGATTGCTTGTCCGTCGCCTTCATATAGGCTTCCTTCGGCTCGACGATTCCCTGGTCTACGAGATCGATCAGCACATCGCCAAGCAGAATCATCCCCATTTTTCTGGATGTCTGCATCACCGATTGAAGCTGGTACGCTTTGCCTTCGCGAATGAGATTCGCCACCGCCGGGACGGAAAGCAGAATCTCACGGACTGCGACTCTTCCTCCGCCAATCTTCTTGCAAAGCGTTTGCGAGATGACGCCTTTCAAAGTATCGGCGAGCATCACGCGAATCTGCGCCTGGCGGTCCGCAGGGAACTGATCGATCACGCGATCGATTGTCCCGACCGCGGTTGTCGTATGCAACGTTCCAAATACAAGGTGTCCGGTCTCTGCCGTCTCGAGTGCAATCGACACTGTCTCGAGATCACGCATTTCACCCACGAGCACAATGTCAGGATCTTCTCTGAGCGCAGCGCGCAACGCGCTCTTGAATCCACCTGTGTGGAGGCCAACCTGACGCTGTGTAATCACGCAACGCTTGTTCACATGGACGAACTCGATCGGGTCTTCGATCGTAATGACGTGATCGTCGCGCGAGCGATTGATGAGATCGACCAGTGCGCCGAGCGTTGTTGATTTCCCCGAGCCTGTCGGGCCGGTGACGAGCACGAGTCCCTTCGTCAGAAAGCAGAGATTCTGCACCTCGGGGGAAATGCCAAGATCTTCGACGGTTGCGACCTTCGCAGGGATCACACGAAACACCCCGCCCGCACCGTGATGGTCACGAAATGCATTCGCGCGAAAACGCGCTACCCCGGGAATCTCATATGCGAAATCGGTGTCGTTTACCTCCCGGTACTCCGCGCGGTTTCGTTCCGGCATGATCGC
>DATLDN010000011.1:0-8134 GCA_035525855.1 Gemmatimonadaceae bacterium | reverse complement strand
CACGCCGGCTTCTGCACAGCTTGGAACAGCTCCGGCCGGCGGCGGCTCACGAAAGAGGCAGCGGTAGCAGGGACCGTCGCCTGCACCGAATACAGAAAGCTGGCCTTCGAACCGGTGGATGCTTCCATAAATCGACGGGATTCCCACGATCACGGATGCGTCGTTAACAAGGTACCGCGTAGGGAAATTATCCGACGCGTCAATTACCACATCGAATCGCTGCAATACATCGATGGCATTTGCCGAAGTCAGCCGTGTGTCAAAACATTCAACCGACACATTTGGATTAGCCGCAACGATTCTTTCCCGCGCCACATCGAGCTTCCGCGCGCCGACGTCAGCAGAATTGTAGAGGATCTGGCGATGGATGTTCGTGAGATCGACCGTGTCGAACTCAACGATTCCGAGGGTCCCGACGCCGGCGGCAGCGAGGTAGATCGCCGCAGGGGAACCAAGCCCTCCTGCGCCGATCACGAGAACTCGCGCATCGTGCAGCTTCTGTTGACCCCCTGCTCCAAACTCCGGCATCGACAGCTGCCGGCTGTACCGCTGCACCTCGTCCGCAGTGAACATACCCAACATTAACGGGCGTTCGTCGCGCGGTACACGACGGCGAGCGAATCCTCATAGAACCGTGTCCACCCGGGTGCAGTCGCCAACGCCTTGGCGAGCGGCGTGTTTGCGTTGTAGATGATTGTTTGAACCTTCCACTTAGCCAGCTCATCGAGCCAGTCGGGATGAACGTTCTCGATAGTCGTGTACGTTTTCATTGTGGTGTCCGAGAACTTGAGCGGATCGACATGCAGCTTTGCTTCGGGCCACGTGAGCATGAGGTAACCCCCCCAAACCCAGGCATTGAAGATTCTTCCATCGAGATGTGCTCGCTTGGCGCTATCAACCGCGACTACCGGAAAGGTTTTCTTGTCGAAATGATCCTCGATCACGTGAACACCACCAACCGATCCGCGGTTCAGTCCTACGAGAAGCATCAGTGCCGCGACTGGAAGGGCATACAGCCCGGTGCGAGTCTGCGGGTCGATACGCGCAACTTCGGTGAACCATCGGAACGGCCGCCGTGCTTTTGGAAAAGATCGCGCGACATGTAACGCTACGAGCGGCCAGGCAGTTACACCGAACAGCGCAATATTTCGGAATGATCTGAGTGCGAAGAACAAGCTCATCATTATGACTGCGAGCCAGTTCAGCTGTATGCGCCGCGTGCCAAAGGAAAGCAGTGCAACCATTGCTAAGAGAGCGAGAAGAAATGGCCACTGCCCTGCATCCTGAAAATTCGGCGGCAGAAATTCAGCCATGTTCTTTGCGAGCGACGAGCTCGTAGCCGCAAAAAGTACTTCCCGGTAAATGCGAAAACCGAACGGATTCACAATGGTAGAAACAGCCGCTAGAACGAAAGCCGTCATATCGCGCCTTGCACGATCGAGCCAGTACTTTCGTTCGTCTTGCGCGAGCCAGGCTTCGCCCATCTCACCAGCTATATACATGGCGATGACAGCAAGACCGTATAGCCACCCGCCGTGAAGATTCGCCCACACCGCATATAAAGGAATGAAGTACAGCTGGCGGCGCGGTCTCTCCGACTCGAGTAGAAATAGCGTCAGAGTCGCACCAACTATAGAAAAGAGATGCGGCCGTGCCAGCCAATGAGTAGATGCGAGTGCGAGACTCAACAGCGCCGCAAGAAACGCCCATCTGGGATCGGCGCCGTGCCGCCGAAGAAAGAGCGCGATAGCTCCATGTGTCGCACCGACGACAATCCCCGCGAAAACACAAACGAGAGGCAGCCCGCCAAGATTATAGAGTGATGCGTAGAAGATCTCCGCCAGCCAGGCGTGACCGAGCATCGGCTCAGTGGCAGCAGTGTAGGACGCGAGGCTATGTGTGGGGATGTGGCGGGTGGCGAGGATTACGTTCCCCATTCGAACGTGCGCTGACAAATCACCATCGGCCTGTGTGAGCTTTATTGCACCGCGAATCGCGGTGAGTGGTGCAACCACAACAAAGATCAGGTCAGAAACAGATGGCGCGTAACTTTGTCTCATATGCACATTTGTGAGAGGCTTTTCGAGCGCGGAAATCACAAACATACGCTTATAGCGTCTAAGCGTATACTACACACTCTGTTACGAAGTTGTCATAAGCTCCCAACAACATTTGTTCAAAAAAGATGTTGCGCAAATGCGCTGGGGTTCTTAATATCCCGCCACTCGATACGCCGGACTTTTTCAATCTTTGCGGTCGAACAACATTACATCAAAAGGCTCGCTTCACCTCTAGTGCTGCGAGTCTGAACTTTTTTCCCGGAGCCACTGATGGCAAAGATTGACCGAGCAATACGCGCCTTCGTCGCGGAGGAGGACGGTGCCGCGCTGGCTGAATACGGAATTCTGGTGGCGTTCATCGCCATCGTCGCAATTGTTGCCGTGACGTTCTTTGGCAGCAAGATCTCCGCAAAGTTCTCTGAGTACGCAAACACGCTGACATAAAAGGACCTTAGGAGACAGTTAGGCAGGGCGGGAATTTTTCCCGGTGGTTTTCCAGACGGGAAGACTCTTCCCGAAATAACTTTTCACATCCGCAAGGAGCAACTCGATGCAAAAGATTAAGAACGCTGTGACCAGCTTCGTAAAGAATGAAGAGGGCGCAGCCCTCGCCGAGTACGGAATCCTGATCGCATTTATCGCGATCGTGGCGATCGTCGCCGTGACATTCTTCGGCAGCAAGATCTCCGCGAAGTTCTCGTCGCTCGCGAACAGCTACTCCTGAGCTCGACGCCCCGCGTTTCGGGGCCAAAAAGAAAGCGCCGCCGACTCGCCGTTACAGAGGCGCCAGTCGGCGGCGTTTTGTTTTTCCGGGTGACAGTGCGGCGTTTCTTCGGAAAATGAACAGAAAACATATTGCGCCGCCGCCCACCGTATTGTAACCTTGCGCGGTCGATGAACCCGTCCGCCAGTGACGGTTAAATCGCAACAGCCAGAGGGGTTACACGCTTGCCCTTCATGCGTCCACACTAGGCGGAGCCAGCAGTAAACATCCGCAAATCAACTTACGGGAGGTGAGTCGCATGATCGAAGTCAGAAAAGTCGTTAGCCAATTCCTGGCAGAAGAA
Source organism: Gemmatimonadaceae bacterium (assembly GCA_035525855.1). Lineage (GTDB taxonomy): Bacteria > Gemmatimonadota > Gemmatimonadetes > Gemmatimonadales > Gemmatimonadaceae > UBA4720. Next base: position 5,007 of record DATLDN010000011.1, on the reverse strand, counting down.
GAAGGTGCTGCGCTAGCGGAATATGGTATCCTGATCGCCTTCATCGCGATTGTCGCCATCGTCGCCGTAACATTCTTCGGCAGCAAGATCTCCGCGAAATTCTCGTCGATGGCTAACAGCTACTCCTGAGATACGACAAGATATAATGGCCTTGTTCGCCACTACCCCGTTCGGGATTTTGGCGGGGGCGGCTTTCACGGCGGTTCTTTTATTCGCAGCGATTGGGGATGTGAGATCACGCAGAATTCCTAATCAGCTGGTTCTGGTTTTGGCGGTGCTGGGAATTATCTATTCCGCGGTAACCCGCGGGCCGCTTTGGGGAAGTTTGCGAGCGATTGAAGGAATTGTTGTTGGAATGGGTTTATGGATCCCGTTTTACGCACTGGGCTGGCTTGGCGCCGGCGATGTGAAGCTGGTTGGTGCTGCCGGCGCGTGGCTCGGGCCGATGGAGACAATTGAAGGCAGTTTCATCGCGGCCTTGCTCGGAGCGCTTTTGGCGCTACTCTGGATGCTGAGATCTCGCGGGCTGAAGCATGCGGTTGAAACACTCGGCGTCGCGACAACAATGCCGAGCGTGCTTGCCGAAACATCGCCGAAGATCTCGGATCGACGACGATCGTTGCCGTACAGCGTACCGCTGGTAGTGGGTGCATTGTGCGCGGCTTGGCTGCCAGGACTGCTGTTCGGTTAGAAAAAGGTTTTTCAAGGGGTCGAAGATGGGCGGAAGATATAAGTACGTGTTCTGGGGAGCGCTGTTCATCGCCGCGATCGCCACGTTTGGTGCGTATCGGTACCTGCAGGCAAATAGTGGCCCTGCCAAGGTGGTAACGAAGCAGGTCGTCGTCGCCAATGCCGACATCCCTGAAGGAGCGGCAATCGATCGTGCTCAGGTAGTCGTTGCGACATGGCCGGCGCCCACTGTCCCACTCGGCGCATACGCCAGCATCGACTCCGTCGTCGGACGTGTGACGCGAGTCAACGTCTTCAACGGCGAGGCTATCGTACCTGGTCGCCTCGCACCTGCAGGTGCAGGTCCCGGACTCGAGCTGAAGATTCCACCCGGCCAGCGCGCAATGGCAGTGCGTATCAATGACGTCGCCGGAATCAGCGGACTCATTCAGCCGAACAGCCGGGTCGATGTGCTCGTAACAATTCCCGACGCAGCGACTGGAAAGCAGGTGGCGAAGCTTTTCATGGAAAACATGCGGGTGCTTTCCGTGGGAACTGACATTCAGCGCGACGCGCAGGGAAGACCAAACACTGCTACGACCGCGACACTCGCTGTGACGCCCGACGAAGCCGAGCGGTTGGCAATTGCGATGAACACTGGATCAATCCAGCTGGTGTTGCGAGGCTACGGCGATCCTGCCGCAGTCACCACGAGAGGAGCAAACTCGAACGACGTTTTGTCACAGATGCGCGGTGGGAGCAGTTTTACCCCGGCACCGACACCCGCGCCGGCAGCGCGTCCGTCGCCTCGTCCAAGCCCGCCACCACCGCCCACCGTAATAATTCAGCGGCCTCCGCCTCCGCCCCCGCGCCCAGACTCGGCAACCGTCGACGTCTATCGCGGTGGCAAGCCGACTCCGCAGAAGTTCGATACAACCGTCAAAAAGTAGTCGGCCTCCGACCTGAGACTAATCCAAATGATCAATTCCCTTCCGGAGGTTCGTCTGAACGCTCGAGCAAAGCTGTTTGTCGCACTGTGCGGATTTTGCGCGCTTGCGCAGGGAACTATTCGGGTAGCCGGCGCACAGGCAACTCCAGGAGTTGCGGCGGTTCAATCAGATCCGATTACTCGCGTGGATCTTCCTGTCGGACGCGCATATCCCCTCACGACACCCGTCGCCATTACGAAGGTCTCGATCACCAACAGCGAAATCGCTGACGTTGTGGTCATCAGCGCGCGTGAGATGGTGATCAACGCGAAAGGTCCCGGAGAAACCGACGCGCTGTTGTGGCTTGCGAATGGCATTCGACAGCACTTCCGGATTTCAGTACACTCTCCCTCGGATCGCCTTCAGATCGCGCTCTACATCAAGATGGCAGAGGTGCGCCGCGACTTCCTGAGAACAACAGGACTTTCCGCACTGTATCGCGACAAAAACCTTCGCGTCGGGACTGGCACATTCAATACTGACAACTCGATCAACCCGATTACCGGCGTAATAACGCTTCCAGCCACTACTGGATTCGGCACAGTGCTGACGGACTTCAACTCAAAGCATCTGCTCGCGCTGCTCGACGTTGAAGAATCGAAGGGTAGAGCGAGAACTCTTGCCGAGCCAAACATCCTTGCAGGAAACAAGGATACGGCTTCTTTCCTCGCCGGTGGCGAAGTTCCGATTCCAGTCGTTCAGAGCAGTCAGGGAGGAGCCGGTGGCGGTGGCGGGCCTGCGGTCACGATTCAGTACAAGGAATTCGGCATACGCCTGAAATTCATGGCGGAGATTCTGAGCGACAGCCTGATCAAGCTTCAGGTATCACCTGAAGTTTCAAACCTCGATTTCACTAACGGTGTAACGATATCCGGATTCCGCATTCCCGGTCTTCGCACTCGCCGTGTGACGACGACGGTTGATGTTCCGCGCGACCAGAGCATGATCATCTCCGGTTTGTTCAGCCACGAGATGGAAAGGACGAAAACGGGAATTCCCTATTTGATGGACATCCCGATTCTCGGTCAGCTTTTTTCGAGCACACGATGGCAGAACAACGAGAGCGAGCTGCTTGTTGTGGTTACGCCTGTTCTTGTCGATCCACGCGACCCGCGACCGCAGGATATTCTGCGCTTATTGCCGGACACTGCACTGCCCGCGCGCGACGCAATCAAAGACAAGCTGCAGCCGGCACAAAAGCCGCCTTCGCCGATTATCCGCTGATACCGCGCACGTCATGAAGCGAAAAGCACTCGTAGTTGGCAGCGCTGCAGGTCCGGCAACAAATGTCGACGCCGTCCTCGCCCGGTTTGGATTTCAACCAGCCACCCAGGTTACTGACAGGGAACAGGCGATCGCGCGAATGCGTGATGAGCAATTCGACCTCGTCATCTTCCCTGTCGACAACATCGATTCGATGGAGCTGCTCGCGCTCGAGCGCGAGATTCGAAAGGATTCGAACCTTTCAGTAATTGCAATCGGTCCGTCAACCGACGCGAATCTTCTCCTTCGAGCGATGCGCGCCGGCGTACATGAATTCCTCGTGGCGCCACCGCCGTCGGAAGAGTTATCAGGTGCCGTCGAGAGATTGATGCGCCGCATGACCACCGACACCGCGCGCGGCGAGCTGATCGCCGTGTACAGTGGAAAGGGCGGCCTCGGCACAACGAGCATCGCGGTGAATGTCTCGCAGGCGTTTGCTGCTACTCGCCCGCAAGCTCGTGTTGCAATTGCCGATCTTGTCGTCGCAGGTGGCGATGTTCGTGTCTTTCTGAACTTGAAACCCGCTTACGATTTGTCGCACCTTGTCGCCAAGGGAAAAGAAGTCGACACGGAGCTTTTGAACTCGATTCTCAGTCCTGTAGCCGGTGGCGTGTGGGCGCTGCCGACAAGCGAGAATCCAGAGCCGGAAGAGATGTTCGACGCCGCAGCAATTGGCTCGATTCTCGAGCTGCTGCGTGCTAATTTCTCAATGACGATTGTTGACTGCGAGCATCACTTGAGTGAGCGGACTGTAACTGCGCTCGACGCGGCAGACCGCATTCTTCTTGTGACCGAATTGTCGGTAGCGTCGTTACGGAGTATGCAGAGGACGCTTGGCCTGTGTCGTCGCCTTGGTTATGGCGATCACAAGTTGTGCGTAGTTGTGAACCGATATCAGTCTGCGGACGTATTACCTTTGAAAGACGCAGAGGAGCTTCTGAAGTGGCCGATCTTCTGGCATTTGCCAAATGATTATCGGTTGTCGTCGATTGCTCTCACGAAGGGAGTTCCCGTTGCGATCGAAGATCCCGGTTCGAAGCTGGCACGCAGCTACCGGGATTTAGCCGTAAAGCTTGGTGGTGCGGCCGAAATCGCGCCCGCGCCCGAGCGATCAGGTGCAGGCCGGGCTCCGTCGAAAATCAAGACGTGGTTCGGAATTGAAAGGAGAGTAGGTAATGTCACTTAGAGACCGTCTGTCAAGACGGACGAACGGAGGCGTTCCCACCGCGGCTCCTGAGGTTGCGGCCGTACCCGCGACGGATATGCGTACGACAGCGACCATTCCCGTCTCGCGGGGAACTGGACCGACGACAACGTCCGGGATGTACGGAGGAAGAAAGATCGAAGAGGAGGTGCTATCTCCCGTCGATCGAGTCAAGATTGACCTGCATCGCAAGCTCGTCGAAAGGTTGGACCTCGAGGCACTCGAGGAGATCAACGACGAGCGAATCATCAATGCTGAGATCCGGTCTGTTGTCACGGAGCTTCTCAGAGAAGAGTCGACGCCGCTCACTCTCGCTGATCGCGAGAACATCATCGAGCAGGTCCTCTACGAGATCACCGGTCTTGGCCCGCTCGAGCCGCTGTTCAGAGATCTCACGATAAGCGACATCCTCGTGAACGGCTCGAAGGAAATCTTCATCGAGCGGTTTGGAAAACTGTCACGTGTTTCGGCTGCGTTCCGTAACGACGCGCACGTGATCGCAGTAATCGATCGTATCGTGAGCCGGGTCGGTAGACGCGTTGATGAGTCGTCGCCGATGGTGGACGCGCGACTGCCCGACGGCTCCCGTGTGAACGCGATCATTCCCCCGCTCGCGATCGATGGACCTGTGCTTTCCATTCGTCGCTTCGGGGCAGACCTCTCGATAAGTCGATTGATCGAGAACGGCACGCTTACGGAAGAGATGTCGATGCTGCTCGAGGGTTGCGTTCAGGCGCGGCTGAATATTCTTGTCTCGGGTGGAACAGGCGCAGGAAAAACAACGCTGCTCAACGCGCTCACATCGTTCATTCCGGCAGATCAGCGAATCATCACAATCGAAGACGCGGCCGAGCTGCGACTTCAGCAGGAGCATGTCGTCCG
>DATLDN010000334.1:0-16450 GCA_035525855.1 Gemmatimonadaceae bacterium | reverse complement strand
GAGATAACGCCTGCGTTTTCTCCTGGACCCTGCAACACGTACGGAGCCGAGGTCGGAAGCGTCCGCAACAAATTCCTGGAATGCTTGTACGAGCAGTGCTCGCTCCACAATGCGCTGACAATACCAAGCTCGGTAAATGTCGGAGTTCTGCCGAGCATCTTTACGAGTCGCTCGTATTCGTACGATGTGAGCCCGTGTTCAGCTATGAGCTCGGGTGTAATCGACGGGTCGCCCGGACGAGGCTTTACTGCTGTCACGTTATACAAGCACGCCGGTGAGAATCGACCGGAAGAGTCCGATGCCGTCTCGCGAGCCGAGGAGGTCATCCATCGCTCGCTCGGGGTGCGGCATCATTCCGAAAACATTGCCGCGATCATTTATAATGCCCGCGATATTTCGAGCTGCGCCGTTTGGGTTCGATTCGTCGCTGACGTATCGAAGCACCACGCGACCTTCGCCCTCCAATTTGTCGAGCACATTTGCATCGGCGGTGTAACGGCCGTCGCCATGCGCTACGGGCATCGTTATTTGTTGCCCTTCTTCGTAAGCAGACGTGAAGAGAGTGTCATTGTTTTCGACACGCATCGTGACCGGAGCAGATACAAACTGCAACGTTTGATTGCGAAGTAACGCGCCCGGAAGCAATCCTGCCTCGCACGCGATCTGAAATCCGTTGCAGATGCAAAGCACAGGTGCGCCTTTCTTTGCGTGAGCGACGACTTCACTCATGATTGGACTGAATCGCGCGATTGCACCGGGCCGTAGATAATCTCCGTAGCTGAAACCGCCGGGTAGCACGACGACATCGGCGCCTTTCAAGTCGTGGTCCTTGTGCCACAAGTACTCCGCCTCTTCGCCGAGTACGTCGACAATTCCGCGCATGGTGTCGTAGTCACAGTTCGATCCGGGAAACGTGACGATTCCAAACTTCATGACGCGCTCGCCGATTCTATCTCGAAATCTTCGATGACAGGGTTTGCAAGCAGCCGCTGGCACATTGCAGTAACAGAAGCGATCGCTGCATCCTCGTTCGGTGCTTCGGTGTCCACGATGATGTGACGTCCGACGGTAACCGATGAGACTCCTTCGAATCCAAGCGAATGCAAAGCTCCTTCGACTGCCTTACCCTGCGGATCCAGAATTCCACGACGTGGTGTGATGTGAACTGACACTCGATACGGCATCAACTCTCTCCACCTTCTCCAGGATTTTTCGGCGGGATGTCGCGCGGGGGCCGACTGTCGCCATCGCTTCTATAGCGACGGCGCTTTCGTCTGCGGGTTCCGCGTGGCTCAGGTCCAATGTCGGGAAGTGAAATCTCGCGGGAATCCATCACCGCTCCGATTTCTTCGTCGTCATCGGAGATCACCGGAATATCACCGCGCGGCTGGCGGCCAAGGAATCCGAACAACACTGTCTTGCCAACGCCGTAACCGACATAAGAAAGCAAAGCAGGGAAGTAGAACTGCTTTTTCAGGAAGATCACCCCGAAAATTGTCGCTGCTACTACCAGGCTTCCCATGATCTGACCGAATTTCTTGTATCCAACCGTTGGGACGGCTGGATACGAGACATTGCTGATCATCAGAAACCCGAGCGCGAGCATCAAAAAGCGAAGCCAGAAATGCCACGGCAAATCGCCGAGCACTGTTTCGTTGTATAGCGGCGTCTGACTGAACCAGTAATAGGTGGCGAGCGTCAACCCTGCGGCGGGGCTCGGCAGACCGTGGAAGTATCTCTTCGCGCGACCGGCTTGCTCGACGTTGAACCGCGCAAGCCGAATAGAAGCGCACGTCACGTAGAGAAATACGATCAGCCAGTCCCAGCCTTCCTTGTTGAGAACGGCGAAATACATGATCATCGCCGGCGCCAGACCAAACGAGATCACGTCGACAAGGGAATCGAGCTCTGCTCCGAATCGTGATCCGCTTCCTGTCGCGCGAGCGACGCGACCGTCGAGTGCGTCCGCAACGCCTCCCAGTACGATAAGCGTTCCTGCCTGATCGTACATGCCACGCGAAGCGCTGACGATTGCAAATATTCCGCAGAACAGATTTGCGAGCGTAAGCCCGCTTGGAAGAATTACGACGCCGCGTCGAAGAACTCGCGGTCTTGCATCTCGAAACTCTCCCTGTTCGCGCATTACTTCGGCAGCGTTGCGAGGACGGTGACACCCGCCGTTGTCAAATCGCCGACCTTTGCACGGACCGTCGCACCTACAGGCAGGAACACGTCAACGCGCGATCCGAACCGGATCATTCCCATGCGCTCACCCTGGCTTACCGTGTCGCCAACCTTGCTGTACGTCACAATGCGTCTCGCGATGAGGCCGGCGATTTGTCTCACAAGAATCCGAGTGGACCGCACTTCGAGCCCAACCGACATCTGTTCGTTTTCGAGGCTCGATTTCTCAGCGGCAGCGTTGATGAACTTTCCCTTGTTGTAATGCACGTAGCGAACGATGCCGTCCGCCGGATATCTGTTCACGTGAACGTTGAACACGTTCATGAAGATCGACATGCGAAGAGCGCGGCCTTCCATGAATGTTTGCTCGTCCACTTCGGTCATCATGATCAACCGACCGTCTGCGGGAGCCACGACAATCGATGCGCCACGTTCACCTTCGCGCTCGGGATCGCGAAAGAAATACGCGACCCAGAGAGCTATCAAAGTGATGATTACCGCCAGCAGCCAGAGCGACCACGAGCGCCGAGCGAGCGCTAAAGCAAATGCGGAAGCTGCAGCGACGGCTGCAATTCCGATGAAGAGGTAACCTTCGCGCGCGAAGTTCAATCGAAGGAGCCTGTTCTCAATGGCTCACCGGTAAGAAGCCGGAAAATTTCCAGATAACGTTTGCTAGTGGCTTCCACGACTTCCTCCGGAAGTTGAGGCGGCGGAAAATCGCCATTCCAGCCTCCGGCTCGCCGCTCGCCGTCCAGATAATCACGCAGCGGTTGTTTGTCGAAGCTTGGTTGCGATCGGCCCGGCATGTACTCGCTCCTGGGCCAGAATCGCGAGCTGTCTGGTGTCAGCACCTCGTCAACTAATATAACCTCGGCGGCATCGAAGTTTTCCGGATTGCCGGTGTAGCCGAACTCGAATTTCGTGTCCGCGATGATTATTCCGCGCTCGTCGGCGATAGACCGGCCATAGTCGTAGACCACCCGCGTAAATGCTTCGAGCGTCTCGGCCGCATTCAGGCCAATGGTGTCTCGCATTTGCGCGACGGTGATGTTCTCGTCATGTCCAGCCTCGGCTTTAGTGGCAGGGCTGAAAAGCGGCTCGGGAAGCTCTTCCGATTCTACGAATCCAGGGGGAAGATGTTCACCGGCGAGCGTTCCATTGGATAAATACTCCTTCCATGCGGAGCCGGACAAATATCCGCGAATCACACACTCGATCGGAAAAATCTCTGCGCGTTTGCATAACATCGTGCGTTGATCCAGGTCTTCGCGATGATTCCCCAGAGCCGGAACCTCCTCGATGATTTCCAGCGTATCAGCCGAGATCATGTGATGCCGGACATTTCCGTCGAGCTGACGGAGCCACCACGCGGTGAGCTGCGTCAGCACTGCGCCTTTCCGCGGAATCGTCTCGTTCATTACAACGTCAAACGCGCTGACTCGATCTGTCGCTACCATTAGAACGCGATCATCACCCACAGCGTACACGTCACGCACCTTTCCCCGGCGCAGTAACGGAAGGGGCAGGTCGGTAGAGACAACCGGCATTAAACGCGAAGCTCCGGGGCCGATTGGGCCTTTAAATGGCCGGCAAGCAGCGGCTCCACGACCTCGGCAAGAAACTCATCGACCTGCTGCGGTGCGCGCCCGACAAACGCAGTCGGATCTGTCGCGTCATCCAACTCTGATTTTGTGAGGCGGAGTCCAGTATCAGTGGCAAGTCTCGTAAGCAGGTCATTCGATTGCCCGCCGGCTCGCATCGCTGCAGTGCTGTCGTGACTGTGACGTCGAATAATTTCGTGCGCGTCCTGCCGATCGACACCTTTCCGCACCGCCCGCACAATCAGTCGCTCAGTTGCCATGAACGGAAGCTCTGCGTTTATGCGCTGAGCAATGCGATTGCGATTCACCTCGAGACCCGACGAAATGTTGCTCATGAGAATCAAGATCGCCTCAGTCGCCAGAAATGATTCTGGAATTACAAGACGGCGATTAGAGCTGTCATCGAGCGTGCGCTCGAAGAACTGAACTGAATGCGTTTGATTTGCATTCGGCTCGAGAGACATGACGAACCGGCTCAGCCCCGCGATTCTTTCCGAGCGCATGGGATTTCTTTTGTACGCCATCGCAGATGATCCGATCTGCTCCGACCCGAATGGCTCTTCAATCTCACCGAACGATTGCAGCATCCGCACATCTGCGCTGAACTTCGAGGCAGAGGCAGCGATCCCAGAGAGAATTCCAAGTATCGATGCGTCGAGCTTCCGCGTGTATGTCTGACCAGTGACGGGAAGCGAAGTCTTGAAATCCATTCCAGCCGTCACGAGCCTCTCGAGCTCGCGCACTTTCTCGTGATCGCCGTCGAAAATGTCGAGAAAGCTCGCCTGAGTTCCGGTCGTTCCTTTCACTCCGCGCATTGGAAGTGTGGAAACGCGATGGTCCAGATCGTTGAGATCGAGGACGATATCCTGCATCCATAGTGTCGCACGTTTTCCAACCGTCGTGAGCTGCGCGGGCTGTAGATGCGTGTAGCCAAGCGTCGGCTCGTTCTTCCAGTCGCGCGCGAATGCAGCAAGCGAGCTCAAGACATTCAACAATGCTCCGCGGATCAGCTCGAGCCCGCGGCGCATCAGGATGAGATCGGCGTTGTCAGTGACGTACGCGCTCGTAGCACCAAGATGGATGAACGGCTTAGCGGCCGGTGCTACATCGCCGTACGCGTGCACATGTGCCATTACATCATGTCTGAAACGTCGCTCGAAAGCTGCGACGGCATCGAAGTCGATATCATCGAGGTGCTCCCGCATTTGCTCGAGCGCTTTGTCGGGGATGTCGACGCCTAGTTTTTTCTCCGACTCGGCAAGTACGAGCCATAACCGGCGCCAAAGTCCATAACGCGTGCGCGGGGACCACAGCTCCAGCATCGCCCTCGATGCGTAACGCTCCGAGAGAGGTGAGGAGTAAATGTCGTTCATCTACTGAATGACAAATTCTGTGGTGAACACCTGGCCGTTTCGCTCGAGATACATGACGATAGCACTTCTGCCGGCGTAGTAATCCAGCGCGCGCGCAGCCGATTGTGCGTCAGCGATCGGAACACGATTCACTTGAAGAATCACGTCACCCGCCTGAATGCCGAGCTGCTCCGCAACCCTCTGCGACACCGACTGAACCAACGCTCCACTCACGCGCCTGATATTTCTTTCGGCGCGAATTGCGGGAGTAAGTGTTACGAGCTGAATCTCTTTCAGGACCGTCACCTTTGGCGCGTTGACTTCAGGCAGATCGGCAACGCGTACGTTCAATTTTAGATCCTGGTCTCCTCGTCTGATTACGAGCGGCACATCCTCGCCAACTCTCAGCTCGAGACGTTCTGCTTCCCAGTCGTAGGGATTGTGAAGAGCTCGCTGGCGCGATTGAACCAGCACGTCGCCGGGTTTGATTCCCGCCCGGTCGGCAGGAGATCCCGGAACGACGGACGAGACGATCACTCCCTGGGATACCAGATCGCGTGCTGTCACTGCATTTCCCATCTGTAGCTTGATCCCAATCCATGGCCGGCGAACGATGCCGTGAGCGAGAAGATCCTCGGTGACTCTTCGCGCGCGATTGATGGGAATCGCGAAACCGAGGCCGATCGATCCTCCGCTCGGAGAGTAAATGGAGCTGTTCACTCCGATCACTTCTCCGAGTGCATTCACGAGGGGGCCGCCGGAGTTTCCGGGATTGATCGAGGCATCCGTTTGTATCATGTCGACGTACACGCCCGATCCCTCGCTTTCTGTCGCGAGATTGCGCCCGGTTCCACTGACAACTCCAGCAGTGACGCTTGGCTCAGTGTTGGCGAGAAGAAATCCATAAGGATTTCCAATCGCGATGGCCCATTCGCCAACGAGTAGGTTCGTGGAGCTGCCGAGCGGTGAGACGGGTAATCCTTTCGCATCGATCTTGATGACGGCGAGATCATTCGTTTCATCCGCACCAAGAAGTTTTGCCGGATACGTTTTCCCATCCCGCATTGCGACTGAGATCTTCGATGCTCCGCTCACGACGTGCGCATTCGTGAGAATCACACCATCCTCGCGAACGATGAATCCGGATCCGAGTCCTGCGGCCGACCGCGTTCCTGACCTTCCGCCGAAGAATTGCTCGAATACATCCGCGGGAACACGCTCGACAACTTCGGTCTGAACAGTGACAACACTTGGCGCAACGCGCTGCACCGCGGCGGTGATTGCGGTTCTGCGTCCGGCGGAAATCTGGTCCGTCTGGCCGGCCGGAAGTTGTGTCGCCTGTGCCGCAGGCAAGACGTCATTCTTGCATCCACCTATTGCCGCAGATGCAACGAGCAAAGCTATGGCTCGATTTCGCTTCATTCGGGGACGGTGCGAGCGCGCTTGCTTAGACTGCTGAGAAATCTGTCGAGACCGCGATCGGTGAGAGGGTGAAGCAATAAAGACCGTAGAACATCAGGCGCGACGCACACGATTTGCGCGCCCGCGTTAATACACTCGGTGAATTGCGTTGTGGTCCGCGGAGATGCGACCATCACGTCGCATTCGCATTCGCTCATCGTGAGAAGGCTTCTGATTTCGGTCACTGCGCTCGTGCTCGTCTGTCCCTGAGCATCGAGATCGTGAAGCGAAATGCGAACCATCGACGCGCCCGCCTTCGACGCGAGAACCGCTTGTGCGCCATTGAACACGTACGTTGCGCATACGCCAATTCCTTCTGCGTTCAGGCGATGCATGGGAATGACTGCGTCTTCGACGAGCGGGAGCTGAACGACGATGTGGTCTGAGATTTTGGCGAGATCGCGTGCTGCGTGGTACATGTCGTCGGCACTGATCGCACCAACCTCGATGCAAATCGGAATCGCGAATTCCTGCGCAATTTCGGCAATCACTTCGCGAGGATTGTTGACCGCGGAGAATTCAGAGAACGCGAATTCGGAAAAAATTACTCCGTCAGCAAACCCGGAAGCCGAAGCTTCTCTGATTTCGTCGATCGACACGCTCTCGAGAAAAATATTCATGTAGCTGCCAGATAAAGTTCAGATGGATATTCGACACTTTCGAGATACAAAGCGTGCGCGGGAGCGGGCGGCGAAACTCCCTTGTTGTCGCCCGATGCAAGCAGCTCACCCATGATGGATCCTTCGCGACGACCCGCCGCAATATCGAGCATAGTCCCGACAAGGAAGCGAACCATGTGATGGAGAAATCGGTTGGCACGGATCGCGAATGAAAGTCCACCATCTCGCTCGATCCATTCGGCACTAAGAACCGTGCAATGGTGGTCGTCACTTTCCGGTGCGGTGCCTTTCACTGCAAATGCGCGAAAGCAGTGATCCCCGATAAGCTCGGATGCGGAGTGTCTCAACGAATCGATATCGAGATGATGCGCGAAGGGAAGCTCACGATTCTTTCGAAAGGGAGAATTCGCCTCGTCGTTCGTTCCTATGATATACCGATAGCTTCTCGAAACCGCGGAGTACCGGGCGTGAAAATCATCGCGCATCGAGAAAGCGTCCTTGATCCAGACATCGTCGGGAATGGTCGCATTCATCGCGCGACGCAGCGCAGTCGGTGTCCATTTTTCCCCAACTCTCACTCCTGCGGCCTGTCCGAGTGCGTGTACGCCGGCGTCCGTTCTGCCCGCGCCCAGTACCGGGATGTGCGTCTGGCACAATCTCTCCAACGCTTCTTCCAGCACGCCCTGGACAGTTCTTTCATCAGGTTGTCGCTGCCATCCTGAAAAACGCGCTCCGTCGTACTGCAGCACGAGTTGCACGCAGCGTGACGTCATTCATTGAAGTTATCGCGAGCCATAATTCATTGCGAGGGTTAGAGACAATGAACCAAGACGACACCGAGTCACCGAATCACCGAGATCGACCGAATTTTTCTCCGAAACAGCCCCCGATACCTCAGCAATCAGTGCTGTTGCAGTTCCATCAACAATTGTCGTTTTCGGCGCTTCGGTGTTTCGGTGTCGTCTTGGTTTTCCTGTACGATTGACATTGGTGGGATGAGTGCTCAAACTCGTTCGCGATGCCCCCGCATACACTGGCCACTCTGGCAACCGTGCTTTCCGCGGCGCGCGACGCCGACGCCGCGCTTACGCTGCTGCAGCACGAGGCGTGGGACATCGAAAAATCCGCTCAGCTCGCGCTGTTTCTTTGCGATTCGAGAAGACAGCTCATCACCGAACGATTAACACCCATGGCGACGGGAGTTGGACGCACGCCACTGAATGTCGCGGTCGATCATCTGCCTGGACCTATACGCCGCGCACTCCTCTCGGGCGCGGCGTTCGCCGATTTTGGCGCGGAGTCCGACGATTATCTCAAGCTTCTCGGCCTCACTCCGCAGCAGGACGGCGGAATTCTTTCGATTAGAGGGCTTACGCTCGACGGCGAGCTTGCGGGATTCGTCGCGGTATACGAGCCGCGCCGGCGATTCGGTAACAAAGTCGTCGAACGTCTCGCGCCTGCGATCGATCTTTTCGCTCTCGCATTCGAGCGCATCGCCGAACACGATGCGCGCTTCGAGGCAGTTCAGGCGCTCGAGGAGCTCACTCGTAACATTCACGCCGAGTATAACAAGGCCGTGAAAGCCCTCAAAGCAGAGCTCAACGAAGCGCGGGCGCGTAATGGATCACCGGAAGGACCCGATGCGCTGCGAATAAGCGAGCTCGAACAAGCGCTGGTACGTGTGAACAATGAGATGCACTCGCGTTCAGCGAGGCTGACAGCTGTCGAAGATCAGGTTGCTGCCGCGGTCACACGACTCGAACAGGCACACATCGAGCTGCACGCTCAGGGAGAGCGCGCGCGGGAGCAGGGAAAGGTTCTCTACGAGATCGAGCGCGCACTCGATCAGGGAGCCGACGCAGACGACATTTTGCGAAAGATTCGTGCGGCGTTGAAAGCACGAAGCTAGCGTTACCTCATGACCACACCGCCCGCCGCATCACCGCTTCAAGCGGCGATCACGAAACTCGCCCACCATCAGCCGATATCGGCGGAGGATGCCACCGACGCGTTCGGCGTAATCATGCGTGGTGAAGGATCTGAGCTTCAGATCGCTGCAATGCTAACGGGGCTGCGCGTTCGCGGAGAAACTTCCGAGATTGTTGCCGGTGTTGTGCAAGCTCTTCGAAACGCGATGGTTCGTCTTGAAGCCGACAATCCCGACGAGCTTGTAGATACATGCGGTACTGGTGGCGGAACAGTTACCACTTTCAATATCTCAACCGCCGCGGCACTTCTCGCTGCCGGTGCAGGCGTACGAATAGCAAAACACGGAAACCGGTCTTTTACATCGCGATGTGGAAGCGCCGATGTTCTCGAGGCTTTAGGGATTACCCTCGACGTGCCCGTCGAAAAAATGCAGCAGTCGCTTCGCAATGCGGGAATTGTTTTTATGTATGCGCCGCTGATGCATCCCGCGATGCGACACGTTGGTCCCGTTCGTCGCGAGCTTGCAATTCCAACTGTCATGAATGTCGTAGGACCATTGGCGAATCCTGCCGGCGCTCGCCGGCAGGTAGTTGGCGTCGCTGATCCCGAGCGCGTCAAAATTCTTGCTGGTGCACTCGTCGCGCTGGATTCACTTCATTCGCTCGTGGTTCATGGGGAGCCAGGTCTCGATGAAGTCTCCCCGCTCGACAAAACGAATGTCGTCGAAGTGAAGGAAGGGGAGATAAGGCAGTGGAAGATCGACCCTGCGAAGTACGGCTACTCCGGATTTACCGCAGCAGAGCTTGCGGGCGGTGATGCGGCAGAAAACGCGCGCATCGTTACTGAAGCGTTGACCAGCGTGAGAGCAAGAACTCGTTTCGCCGCTGCCCGTGCTGCTGTTGTCCTGAATGCTGCCGCGGCGATTTATGTCAGCGGCAAGGCGGCCACATATGGCGACGGCGTCGAAATCGCACGGGATGCGCTCGACGCCGGATTGGGATTGGCTGCGCTGGAGCGGCTGCGCGCGGCCTACGCCAGCTAGAGGTAGGTAGGTGGCGTAGTTAACAGCGGCGGATAACGCCGACCACTACTCCCTGAATTGAAATGTCGTTCTCGTGAACGTAGATGGGCGTCATCGCCTCATTTGCCGGCTGCAGCCGGATACGTCCATCCCGCTCGCGATAGAACTTCTTCACGGTCGCCGAATTTCCATCGACCAGCGCGATAACCATCTCACCGTTGTCAGCGGAGTGACGCTCGTTGACCACGACAAAATCTCCATCGCGGATCTGTTCATCGATCATCGAGTTTCCGCGCACGCGCAGCACGTAGTGATTTCCGCCGCGCCGAATGAGGTCATCGGGAACGCCAATGGACTCCTGCGTCTGAATTGCTTCGATGGGCACACCGGCTGCAACTGAGCCAACAAGCGGGAGCTGGTGCGCACGGGGATACATTTCTGAAGGAAGAACTTCAATGGCGCGACTTTCATTGTATTCGCGCTTGATGTAGCCCTTCTTCTCGAGATTGCTCAGGTGCTCGTGAACAGTCGCGAGCGAGCTGTACCCGAACTTCTCGGCGATTTCTTCGAAGCTCGGAGCATACCCGCGCTCGCCGGAGTATTCGGAGAGGAAGGTGAGTATTTCACGCTGACGCTTAGTGAGCGACATTTCGATTCCCTTGTCGGAGTGCGACCGAACATTTGCCGAATTCCAACGATAGCCGAACAACTACCGAAACGCAAGACGATTTTGGGTGGACCCCCGCAACCGGCACTCTTGGGCGACTTATCGATGAGGCGGAAACGCGTGTCGAGGCGCTGCGGGCGGACCGGATAGCGCTCGAGCGTCAGGCGTCGCAGGTCGAGAAGCCGCCCTCACTTAGATCTGCTCTTCGGCGGCAAAACGTCGCGATAATTGCTGAAATCAAGCGTGCCTCACCGTCCCGCGGGTCCATTAAGCTCGGGCTCGATCCCGTTGCCCAGGCACGCGCGTACCACGAAGGCGGTGCCTCTGCGGTTTCCGTTCTCACGGAGCCTGAAAGCTTCCGCGGAAGCGTGGAGGACCTGAAGCAGGTCAAAGGCGAAATCCCGCTGCCGATTCTTAAAAAGGATTTTCACGTCGATGAGATTCAGCTCATCGAGGCGCGGGCAGTGGGAGCATCAGCGGCGCTCCTGATCGTCCGGGCCCTTTCTCCGAGCCGATTCAAAGCGCTAACTGATTTCGCTAAGGGTATCGGTCTCGAGATTCTTGCTGAAGTTCGCGACGTCCGCGAGCTCGATACTGCGCTTGCCGCAGGGTGCGAAATGATCGGGGTCAATAATCGCAACCTCGAGACGCTCGATGTGGAAAGCGGTACCGCCGACTCGATCATACCGCGAATTCCCCCGGAGCTTATCGCGATCGCCGAGAGTGGGTATTCGACAAGAGATGAAATTGTCGCGGTCGCCGCGGCAGGCGCCGATGCCGTCCTTGTGGGGTCATTCCTCTCGGCGTCCAATGAGCCGGCGCAAGCGGTCAAAGCTATTATCGACGTTCCGCGAGTAAATCGTGTCCGCTAAACCCGCTTCACCAGCCGTTCAATTCAAATTTTGCGGAATCACGAGGACCGTCGACGCATCGTTTGCGGCTGACCTTGGCGCCTCGCACGTCGGCGTAATCCTCGCTGAAAGCAGCAGAAAAATCGATCAAGCGCGGGCTCGAGAAGTGTTTGCAGCGGCCGGGTCCGGCTTAAAACACGTTGTCGTGATTGGCCGTGAGCCCATCGACGTGATTGCCTCCAAAGCAGCAGGCGCCGGAGCGGACGTAGTTCAGCTTCACGGCGGAGCCACGCGGGAAGAAGTCGAGCAATTGCGGTGCAAATTCGACGGCGAAATCTGGGCAGTTGTGGGTGTTGAAAGCACCGCGTCCAAAATGCCCGAGGAAGCCGTCGAGCTGGCCGAGGTGCTCGATGCAATCCTCCTCGATACGAGCGTGAACGGCAAAACCGGAGGAACGGGAACGTATTTCGATTGGAGTCGTCTAGCCGGTGCAGTTGACATGCTTGCAAAACGAACGCGGATCGTCGTCGCCGGTGGGTTGAATCCGGAAAATGTCGGGAACGCTATAAACATTCTTCATCCTTCCGTGGTTGACGTCTCGTCAGGCGTTGAAGCCGCGGTGGGGGTAAAGGATCCCCAAAAAATGAAGGCTTTTGCCGAAGCGGTGGTTTCCGCGTCTATAGATGGGCGGAGATCGACTCAATTGCCCCTGTCCGAGACCGAATGAACTCAACTGTCACACAGGAACGCTTCGGTGCATTTGGCGGCCGTTACGTTCCGGAAACGCTCATACCCGCTCTCGACGAGCTTGCGGAAGCATTCGAAAAGGCACTCGCCGACTCTGCGTTCAAAGCGGAGCTCGACGATCTCCTCTCGAATTATGTCGGACGCCCGTCACCGTTAACGCTTGCGCCACGTCTGTCGACCGAAGTCGGCGGTCGGGTCTACCTGAAACGTGAGGATCTGAACCACACCGGCGCGCACAAGATCAATAACACAGTCGGCCAGGCACTCCTCGCGCGACGGATGGGAAAAAGAAGAATCATCGCCGAGACCGGTGCAGGGCAACACGGAGTTGCAACCGCAACGATCTGCGCGCGATTCGGACTCGAGTGCGTCGTGTATATGGGCGAAGAGGACATGCGCCGGCAGGCACTCAATGTTTATCGGATGCGTTTGCTTGGAGCGAAAGTAGTTCCCGTGTCGAGCGGAACGCGCACTCTGAAAGACGCCACAAGCGAGGCAATTCGTGATTGGGTCACGAATGTCAATGAGAGCTATTACATCATTGGGTCGGTTGTTGGACCGGCGCCTTATCCGCTAATGGTGCGCGAGTTTCAATCAGTGATTGGTCGAGAAGCACGCGAGCAAATCCTCGAAGTCGAATCGCGTCTTCCTTCTCACGTCGTTGCCTGCGTCGGCGGTGGATCGAATGCAATTGGAATTTTCCATGCGTTCGAAAATGATTCATCCGTAAAACTCGTTGGTGTCGAAGCGGCGGGCCACGGTCTCGAATCCGGTGAGCATTCAGCGTCTCTAATGCGTGGAACTCCGGGAGTTCTACACGGCTCGCTGAGTTATTTGCTGCAGGATCCTGACGGGCAGGTTCATCCGGCGCACTCCATCTCCGCCGGACTCGATTACCCGGGAGTCGGACCCGAACATTCCTATCTCAAGGATTCGGGACGGGCTGAATATGTCGCAGTCACGGATCAACAAGCACTTGATGGATTTGTTCTTCTAAGTCGTCTCGAGGGAATTATTCCCGCCCTCGAAAGTGCACACGCAATTGCATGGACCAGATCGAGCTCGTGGAAGGCTGACGATCTTGTTTTGATCTGCCTCAGCGGACGTGGTGACAAAGACATGGTGCAAGTGTCCGAGCTCGGGGTGATCGAGTAGTGACAAGCGCGCGCGCGATTCAGCTGGACGACGAGCGCGAGGAGCCACCGTTCGCGATCGCGCTCGTGTGCGACGCATTGCGTCAATTTGGAAAGGCCGCGCGCGCGCAGCAGCTGTACATGGCTAACAATCCAATGCACGTGCGCGCGATGGAAACGGTGCGGGAAGCATTCAGAGCTTTGTGGACGCAAACCGATTCCATAAAAATCCAGATCACCGACGGTGATTTCCGCTGGTGGGGACATCCGGTCATCGAAGAGCCGGGCCGCACGTCTGACAGCCTCCCCTGGTTGTTTTACAAGGATGGTGTGCGCGAGCTGACTATGACCAGCGGCTTCGAGGACGAAGAGCTCGAGATTCTTTTGCGATTGCTGCAACGTGCTCGACTCGCACCGTCGGACGGTGATGACCTGCTCACACTTCTCTGGGAGCATGAGTTCAGCCGCCTTCAGTACAAGTACGTTGAAATTGGAACTGAAGCAGTGGCCGCGATTGTCGCGCCGCAGCACGTGGCCGGTGAAAAAATTGTTTCGCCGAGAAGTCTTGAATCCGCTTCGGCAGCGCCGGAGGAAAGGCTGCAGTCGTCGTCCGTCGCGAAGATGGATGATTACGACAGCACACTTTATTTCCTCGACGATCGCGAGATCGATTATCTCCAACGCGAAGTGCGAAATGATTTCAGCTCCGATCTCCGCACGTCAGTCGTTGCATCGCTGCTGGACACATACGAGCAGGAAACCGATGCGAGAGTTCGTGAAGAAATCGCGAGCATTCTCGATCAGCTGCTGCTGCTCATGTTGTCATTAATGCATTTCCGGACTGCGGCATTTATCATCCGCGAATCAAAGGTCAGTGCGGAACGTGCGAAGAACGTTGGGGAAGCAGAGCGTAGGAGATTGCTCGGATTGGCTGGCCGAGTGAGCGAGAGACAACCGCTCGAGCAACTTCTTACGGCCCTCGAGCAGGTTTCATTGAGACCGCCGCAAACTGACCTGCACGATCTGTTCACCGAGCTTCAACCCTCTGCGCTGGAGATGCTCTTCGGCTGGATCGGTCGGACAGCAAACGTCGAGCTTCGCGTCCTGTTGGAAAGTGCTGGGTCGAGAATGGCGTCGTCGCACACGGCAGAGCTCGTGCGCTTGATCACGTGCGACGATGAGGTCGTTGTCGTCGAAGCAATTCGTCGAGCTGGCTCGATGAAAGCCGGCGCCGCGGTGCCGGCATTAGCTCGCACGCTCACTCAGGGACCGCCACAGCTAAGACTCGTAGCTGTAACTTCGCTTGCGCAGATCGCATCGCCCGGCGCAATGCAGGCTCTGGATCGCGCGATCGAAGATGAAGACAGCGACGTTCGAATTGCGGCGGTGAAAGTTCTGGCCACGAACGCCCATGCGCCTTCGGTCGGCCGCATCGAAACTCACCTGAAGAGGCGAGAGGTTCGCGAAGGTCCGTTGCCGGAGAAGATGGCGTTCTTTGAAAGTTATGGAGCGCTTTGCGGAGAAAGTGGAATCGATTTCCTGGATGGGATTCTCAATTCACGGAGCTTTCTCGGAAAGCGCGAGAACGGAGAGCTGCGCGCGTGCGCAGCGGTCGCGCTTGGAAAAATCGGATCGAATGCGGCTCTGCAGGTACTTCAACGAAGTGCGAACGACTCGGACGTCATCGTTCGAAATGCAGTGAGCCGAGCCGTGCGAGGTGGATGAGATGGCAACAGTCGTCGCGCCTCTGGCACCGAGCAAGACAGGACAGGATTCGTCGACGGGCTTTTTGCGACGTCGCGGACGCGACTTCATCATTTCATTTTACGGAACTCTTCGCGCGATAAAGCTCTATCCCGTCGAGCATACCGCGGTTCAGCGCTCACTCAGTGAGCTTACCGGAATTGCGCGAGACATCATCGAGACGGAGAAAGAGCTCGACCTGGGATTCTCCGGCGAATTTCTTTTTATCAACGCGACGCGGCTTCGGTTGGACCTCACGAATTACGCGAGCTTCGGATATCTCTTGAAAATGTGCCGCGAGTCGGGTGTTGGGTTGATTCGAATTCAACCTGACATAACTGACAGAGCGTGGCTCGTGTTGCTGTCACACCTGGATACTGCATCAGATGAAGAACCCGGCGACCGACGCGATAGAATCGCACGACAGCTTGCAGACGCCGGGATCTCGTCGATCGAGCTGGGACCGCCACGCGAGGACCATGCGGATCATGAGACCATCAGACTCTCGCGAGATGAAGCGAACCACACCTATTCGCGCTCGGTGGCACTCACGAAGGACGTTATCAACTCCGTTCGGATCGGTCACACTCCGAGTATTCGC
The DNA here is from genome assembly GCA_035525855.1 of Gemmatimonadaceae bacterium. Lineage (GTDB taxonomy): Bacteria > Gemmatimonadota > Gemmatimonadetes > Gemmatimonadales > Gemmatimonadaceae > UBA4720. The sequence continues at coordinate 540 of DATLDN010000334.1, read as the reverse complement.
AAGATCAAACGCGTGGTGCAGGGAATTGTCGATTCCGTATTGAACGACGAGACATCACTCATCGGTCTCACTGCGCTTCGCGACTACGACGACTACACGTTCACGCACAGCGTTAACGTTTGCATCTTCTCCGTTGCGCTCGGCCGCAGACTTGGGATGTCAAAGCTCCAGCTCTTTGATCTCGGTCTTTCGGCGTTGATGCACGACATTGGAAAGTCGCGTATTCCCGTGGCGATTCTCCGCAAAACAGAAGAGCTGACGGACGAAGACTGGCGAGGAATTGCTGCGCATCCGTGGCTCGGTGTACTCGCTCTGTTTCAGTTGAAAGGACAGCAGGAGGAAGTCAGCTATCGCGCAATGACCGTTGCTTATGAACATCACATGCGTGGCGATCTGAGTGGATATCCGAAGGTGATACGCCCGCGAACGATGAGCATGACGAGCAAGATCGTAGCTGTCGCAGACGGGTACGATGCGGCGACTTCACGAAGGTCTTATCAGACTGTGCCCTATTCTCCGGCCGCTGTTCTTCAGGAGATG
>DATLDN010000333.1:0-22059 GCA_035525855.1 Gemmatimonadaceae bacterium | reverse complement strand
CTCTCAAGCCGTGTTCGTGCGCTACATCGAGGAGCCAGCGAGGGGGAACCGTGTAGGTTCGAATTGCATTGGCTCCCATGCTTGCGATCTGCGCGAAATCGCGCGATGCGGTCGCCCGGTCACCGTAGAGTGAACCGTCGGCTTGCGGGCCGAAAGGGCCGTAGGTGACGCCGCGGACGAATAGCTTTTTGCCCCCTGCAAAGATGAATTTGCCGCGGACTTCGGGGCGCTCTTTTCCCGTGACCGGGGAGAGACCGTGCTGCCCGGCGCGGGAAATTACTGAATCGGTTACGTTCTCTTCCGGCGCCTGAATAAGGCGCTTGTCGGAGACCAACGGGGCAGGGCTCAAGAACACTCCGGAACGCTATTCACCGACACCGCAGCCACTATCGTGTTACGATCTGACCGGTGTCTTTGGGCAGGGCATTGTAAAGCAGACGCTTGCATTTGTCAAACATTTGGGCAGCCGACAATCTTTGTGACTACATCACAAAACTGCTATTGCCGGCCTCCATGGTGCACTCTGTCAAGCGATTGTGAAAACAGTTGACCAATGTCTGTTGGACTTGCAGTTTGCGGCTTGCAATCAGAAAGCTCGGTCAAGCGGCGAATTAAGCGCCCTGCACAGATAAACATTTGATTATTAAAGTCCACCCCGTATTGCGACGAACCCGGATCCGGCTGCTGTGAGCGCCATCGCGATTTATAAACGGTTGTTACGCTTCGCGCGTCCTTACTGGGGTCACATCCTCGGGCTTTTCGCGGTAAGTCTCGCCGCAACGCCTTTGACGCTTCTGGCACCGCTACCAATGAAGATTGTCGTAGACTCGGCACTCGGCGGCCGTGCGGCGCCGGCGTTTCTAACCGCGTTATTGCCGGCAACGAACATGGCGACGCCGTCGGCAATCCTCGCATTGGCGATTGTACTGCTGCTCATTGTAGGCCTCCTGTCCAATGTTCAGCGCGTTGCCACGGGGCTCCTCACGACATTCGTTTCCGAGCGCCTTGTACTCGGATTCCGTTCTGAGCTCTTCCGGCGAATGCAGCGGCTGTCACTGGCGTACCACGACATGACAGGCTCATCGGATTCGTTGTACCGAATCCAGTACGACGCCATGGCGATTCAATTCATCGCCATCGACGGCACGATTCCGTTCGTTGTTTCGCTGACGACGCTGGTCGCAATGGTATTCGTGATAGCTAAGCTCGATCCAACGCTGGCTCTCATCGCTGTCGCGATCATGCCGCTGATCGTAATGATTCTTCGTTACTTCCGGCCCCGGCTCTATCTGGAATGGAAGCGCGTCAAGAAACTCGAAAGCTCCGCGATGTCCGTCGTCCAGGAAGTTCTCGGTGCTGTACGTGTAGTAAAAGCCTTTGGTCAGGAAGACAGGGAGCACAATCGCTTTACACGCCATTCCGGCGAAGGCCTCGATGCAAAGATGCGCGTTGGGTACGTAGCTGGTCTGATGGGCGCGCTCACCGGCGTCACGATTGCAATTGGCACTGCGCTTGTACTTTTCGTTGGCGCTGAGCACGTGCGTCAGGGCACGCTCACCCTGGGCAGCTTGTTGCTCGTTATGGGATACATCGCCTCTTTGTATGCGCCCATTGAAACGATCGCTGCCCGCATTGGAGTGTTGCAATCCCATCTCGTCAGCGCTGAGCGTGCATTCGTTCTTATGGATGAGTTGCCCGATGTTGTCGATCGTCCTGGTGCTCGACCGCTAGACCGTGCACGCGGCGCAGTGCGCGTCGAGAGTGTCTCGTTTGCATATGAGGCAAATCAGAGTGTCCTGGACGGCATCAGCTTCGAGGTCGCACAAGGCCAGTGCGTCGGTGTGGTGGGACGGACGGGTGCAGGAAAGACGACCCTGATCAATCTGCTGCTTCGTTTCTATGATCCGGGAAAGGGACGGATTCTTCTCGACGGCGTCGACATCCGGGATTACAAGCTCGCAGATCTCAGGAACCAGTATTCGATTGTGTTGCAGGATGCCGTTCTCTTTTCAACCAGCATCCGTGAAAATATCGCCTACGCAAAACCTGACGCATCTGATGATGAAATCGTAGCTGCTGCCCGTGCCGCGAATGCGCATGATTTTATCGAAAGACTTTCGGATGGCTATGAAACCCTGGTTGGCGAACGCGGGCTCAGGCTTTCCGGTGGTGAGCGTCAACGGATTTCACTAGCGCGCGCATTTCTGAAGAATGCACCGCTGCTCGTTTTGGACGAGCCGACGAGCGCAGTTGATGTTGGGACTGAAGCAGGCATCATGGACGCTATGCAGCGGCTGATGGAAGGCAGGACGACATTCCTCATCACGCATCGGCCAAGTACTCTGCAGTACGCGGATCTCGTGCTCTCTGTTCAATCTGGTCGCGTCGTCGTTGGCGGCCCGTCGCTCACCGAAGCACGCGATCCGGCGAAGGTCGCTGTTGGAACTATTGCCTGAGGCCATTGAGGGGCGCACGGCCGGAGTGAACAAGTTGTCTTCCGCAGGTGCAGCCGGCCGCAGCGAGGAAACCGTCGCACCTCGTCACTTTTCTCTGAGTACCGAGCTGCTCGAGCAAAGGCTTGAGGGGGCAATGAGCTTACCTGCGGGCGTTCACGTACTGTGTCGCGATTTCAACGAATATTCGACAAGTCTCCCCACCGAGGTGGCGACCTGCCAATTCGGAGATGCTGAGCCGGTTCGACTGTTCTGCAAGCACTATCACGCTGAAGGTGGGCAGGCACGCGTTGGATCGGTGGTGCCGCACTACGAGATCGATGTCTACCGGTCTCTCCTCGCTTCAGCACCGGTCAGTCTTCCGCAGTTTCGCGGATCGTGGAGTGACGATGAGTCCGGCGATGGTCTTCTCGTTCTGGGTAACATTGAAAACGCGGTGCGTGTGACGAAAGGCAGCGACCACAAGTACGACATGGAGCGGGCGGCATCGTGGGCCGGGAGGTTCCATCGATTCGCCGAGGGTCAGGTGTCTCGTCCAGCGCTCGCATTCATGAGACACGTGGATCTCGACGACACCATGACGAGATCTCTTCAGCTTGTCGAGTGGACTGCGAAAATGGCGGACGAGAAAAAATTCTTTGAACGGCTTGTCAGTGGATTCGATCAGATTCGCTCGATCGTCAGCTCGTCGCCACTGACGGTCATACACGGCGACTACTATCCGCAGAACATTCTCGTCAGTGAGGGAGTGACATATCCCGTCGACTGGGAGACCGCATCGATCGGGTTCGGCGAGATCGATCTTGCAATGCTGCTGGAAGGTTACTGGGCGGAGGACATCATCGAGCGCTGCGTCGCGGCGTACATATCCGCGCGAGGTGGTGCAGCTGAGGATGTCCGGAAGCGACTAGCTGCGGCGCAGATCATAAGCAACGTGTATTGGATAAGCCTGTATCCGGAAAGCGAGCTCCTCGCAGAAGACACGACGGAGCCGCCGTGGCGGTTTGATCTTCTGCAAACCGCTGCTTCCTCGCTCCTGCCATGACTCCTGTTCGCGCGATGAACAGGCGAAAGATTGTTGTTGTCGGGACGATGGCATCCGAGCCATACGCGGGAATGGCCTGGATGAACATGCAGATCGTTGCAGGTTTTCATCGCCTTGGTCACGATGCGTATTACCTCGAGACAAGCTCCACGTGGCCGTACGACCCAATTCGAGGCACGCGCGTATGTGATTCCGATTACGCTGTGCCGTATTTGGAGCGCGTTGCTGCGAGCTTCGGTCTGGAAGGCAGATGGGCGTATCGCAGGAGCTATCTCGACAAGCGGTGGTTCGGAATGTCCAGAACCAAAGCGGAAGAGCTGTTGCGCGATGCCGATGCTGTCTTCAACATCGCTGGTGCATCACGTTTTGAGGAAGAGAATCTCGACGTTGGACGCCTCGTCTATTTCGGAACGGATCCAGTCTACCACGAGCTCGCGTACCTGGATGGGAATGCGAACACCCGCGAGATCATAGACGAGCATCAGGACTCCGTGACATATGGCGAAAACATCGGCACATCAGTGTGTCCGATTCCGCCGCTGCCCCACCTTCGCGGCCGCACGCGACAGCCTGTTTTGATGGACCTGTGGTCCGGAAGCGAGTCTGCACACGGTCGCTTCACAACAGTTGGAAATTGGAAACAGGACGGACGCGACGTCGAGTTCCGTGGCGAGACCTACCGGTGGAGCAAGCACCATGAATTCCTGAAGTTCATCGACCTTCCACTGCGGCTGAACGTTCCCATCGAGCTCGCGACAAATCTCGCTGACCCGTCAACCATCAAGCACGGATCAGAGGACGTCGTAAGGACTGTCGGGATGGACGGTGATGCTTGGCAGCTGCTCGTCCAGAATGGCTGGAAGCTTGTTGCCGGGAGTGCATTTTCGCAGAACCCATGGCCGTATCGCGATTACATCCTTGAGTCGCGCGGTGAGTTTACGGTTGCGCGTGATCTCAATGTCAGGTTATGCAGCGGCTGGTTCAGCGAGAGAAGTGCATGCTACCTCGCGGCAGGCAAGCCGGTGATCACCCAGGACACGGGGTTCGGATCGGTCCTTCCCACGGGGGAAGGGTTATTTGCCTTCCGCACGATGGATGACATACTCAGCGCGTTCGATGCAGTCGAAAGCAATTACGATCGCCACTGTAAGGCCGCTCGTGACGTCGCGCAGGAATTCTTCAGCGCAGACCGAGTACTACCGGCACTACTGACTGACCTCGGCCTGTGACGCGCGATTCAACTCAACTGAGCCCCGCCGCAGCGAGCAGTCTGGATAGCACAACCTCAGCGCTGAAGTAGCGTTCGGCAATTTCCCGCGCAGCAGCGCAGTGCTTGAGATAATCATTGTCGACCGTAGCAAGCGCGGCCACAGCTTCTTCGATAGTTGTGAATGACACAAGGCCCAGTCCTTCGGGCAATGAGTCCTCAAAACCGGTCGACTGCACAATCGCCGGTTTGCCAGATGCCAGATAGCACGCGGTCCGATCGCTGATCCAACCGCTGTTCGATTTTACATAGCCGCCTTTCGCTACGCTGAACTCTGCACGCGAATACTTGATGAACTCGCGATAGCTGTGAACGTCACCAGCAAAAAAATACGGATCTCGTATCAGCCAGCCGTTGTCGAGCAGCGTACCCTGATCCCTGTACTCCGTCTGATGGATTGTAAGGGCGAGCTCGATCTGTTTGTCGGCTAGCTTCGGGACTTCCATGAAGCGGAAGAACTCGTCCTGCTTTCCACCGTACAGTTCACCCGCGTACCACGCACCCTGCGATGCGTGCCAATCCGCGACTGTCGAGATTCTTGTGCATCGGTCGTCAATGTTTGCCGGCCACGCTTCGAGAGCAACCGGAGGCAGGAAGGGGATCCAGTCGAACGCTCCGGTCGCGATTCGGAATCGCTCAGTTCCGACGTTCTGGCCTGTTGTAAAAAACAGGTTGTGTCTCTCGAGATGGAGGAGCTCTGCGCCCCATATCTGAGTGAACCCGGGATCTACGTCGACGTACGCTCTGCGGGGAATCCGCATCAGCGGCGACTCAGGCTTCATGTGACCGCTGATGTTGAGCAGGAGATCGGCTTCGCTTGCGAGCTGCTCCAGCTGAGTCTTGCTCATGCCGAAGTGACTCTCCCCTTCGTTGTATACGATGCAGTAACGATCAGAGAACCCGAACTGCTCAGCGAGGTTCGCAAATCTCGACGTGATGTATTCCAGACTATGGTGATGTATCAGTGGATCAACCGGTTTGAGCTGGTCAATCCAGTAGCAGTCAACGCCGAGTCGCTGCAACCCGAGGATGTACTGCAGGCGAACCCAGGTTGAACCCGCGAAATCAGGCACGCGGCTAGTTCCGCGAGAAGCGAGTACAACCTTCAGTGTTCCATCCTTTCAGCGGTTCAGGTAGGCACGAGTGCGGCGAAGGGCGAAGATATCCCTTAAATCAGTTGAGGCAAAGAGCGGGTATCGTTGCTATTATCGGGGCCATGAAGAACGCCTCATCGCGGTCGGCCGCTGCTTCCAGCAGCCGCAAGCTCGTCCTGACACGCCGGAACTTCGTGACGACGGCAGTATCAGGAATTGTCGCGGCACAACTTCCATTGTCGCAAGCGTCGGGCTCTACGCCGCTTCGGTCTGCGGTCGACGAATCGATGGAACGGAGGCGTCAATACCTGGCGGTTCTACGGGGAATCGTCGAGCCGTCCTTCACAAGCGGTGGAACGCGCTTGAATGCTCATGGCGACAAGACCTGGGATGAGTGGGTCAATCGCTCGGGGGAGCTTCCTCCGGACTTCCTCACCATGCCGTCGAATCCGTTTCTTCCAGATCCGCTGGTCATGCTCGACAGCAAGTCAGGACGCCGCATCACGACGCAACCCGAGTGGGAGCATCAGCGCGGGCAGATTCGTCAGAGGATGGAGCAATGGATTCTTGGCAGAATTCCGCCGGCGCCCACCAACATGCGGTCGTTCGTCACTGACACTACCGTCGAAGGCGATGTGACGGTGAGACGTGTTCGGTTGGAATTCGGACCCGATCACAAGGCAATCCTTCATCTCCAGCTACTCATCCCTAAGGGTCCGGGACCATTTCCTGTTTTCGTAACCAACCATCAGCGTGGACGCCCGTGGGTGAACACTGCAGCACGTCGGGGCTACATGGGTTGTATCTACACGGCGCTCGACCCTTACTACGGCCCACCTGACGACACAGAGAAATGGCTCGATGTCTATCCCGATTACGACTTCTCGGTCGTGGCACGATGGGGTTGGGCCGCGGGGCGAGCCGTGGACCATCTGGTAAACCTGCCAGAGGTTGATCGCGCGCGCATCGCAATCGGCGGACACTCACGCAACTCAAAGCAGGCTCTGGTTGCGGCTGCAATTGACAAGCGTATCGGCGCTGTCGTGCTGTCCCGCGGAAACACAGGTGACTTCATGCCCTGGCGTTTCACGGACGACTATTACTTCAGCGAATCAATAGAAGAGATCACATCGAACCCCGATTGGTTTCACCCTCGTCTGCGATTCTTCGTTGGGCGCGAGGACAAGCTTCCGGTTGATCAGAATCTGATGCTTTCGCTCGTCGCGCCGCGGGGCTTGCTGATCTCACACGCATCGATGGAGCATCAAGGCAACGCGCTTGGCGCCGAGCAATCATACCGTTCAGTGAAGCGTGTCTATGAGTTCCTCGGTCACCGTGACAATGTCGGTTTATACCAGCAGCCCGGGGAGCACCCATCTTCTGCCGAAGACATCGAGAGGTACTTCGATTTCTTTGATACCGTTTTCAATCGTGAGCGCCATCCCAAAATCGAGATCTGGGTTCACGGCTACTCGTACGCAGATTGGCTGAAACGTTCGGGGGAAAGGATCAGCCCGCTCGCGTACCCAAAGCGCAGCACCGGTGATTTTCTAAAGAACCCGAGCGGAGAAAAAATCCCTGCTGCGGCGTGGCCTGCGCGCCGGGCCGAGATCCAATCGAGAATAACGTGGGCGATGGGCGATGAGCCACCGTTCGTTCCTTTTCCCACTGGACCGGGTGGTGACCGAATTATGGTTGGGCCAGGGTGGAGGGGTCAGCTGTACAATCGCCCCGGCGCATACTACGAAGCGGGGACATTTCCGTTTGGCGACGATCTCGAGGGATTTGTGTACCGCCCCGCAAAGGTAGATCCGAACGAAAAGGAACCCAGGACCAATTGGCCTGTCGTGATCTGGCTTCACCCCTACAGCTACGCCACAGGATTCTCACGCTACGTGTACTGGGGTCCGTTGATGGATCGCGGGTTCGCAATCGTAACATTCGATCAGATCGGATTTGGGGTTCGCAACGACTACACGCTGCGATTTCACGAGCGTTATCCAAACTGGTCCTTGATGGGAAAGATGGTCGCAGACACGCGTGCCGCGGTTGATTCGGTTGTGCGGAACGCCGGACGGTACGATCCATCGCGCATCTATCTCCAAGGCTACGGACTTGGCGCTAAGGTCGCGCTTCTAGCCGCCGCGCTTGATGACCGGGTGGCGGGAGTATCCTCTCTGTCTGGATTCACTCCTCTACGTCTTGACCGTCCGGAGAAACGCACGGAAGGGATTCGCCACTACTCCCACATTCATGGATTGTTGCCGAGGTTGGGCGCTTTTGTTGGGAATGAATCGCGGGTGCCGATCGACTATGACGAAATCATCGCGGCAATAGCTCCACGTCCGGTCCAGGTCCTGGCCCCGACGATGGACAGACACGCGCCGGTCGAAGACGTAAAGGCGACGGTCGAGGCTGCGCGTGGTGCTTACGCTTTAACCGGCAAGCCAGACGCACTCGAGCTTGGCACACCCGCCGATTTCAATCGATACAGATCGTGGATGCAGCAGATCGACTGGATAACGACGAAAGCGGGAATTCCGATACCGCCTCCGGCTCCACTAAAGGCTAAGTAGTAGTAGTAAGCGCGCCCCGCAGGTGTTCGACTAGAAGTGGCTGCGCGATATGCAAGGCAGGGGTGCTGTTGACGTCGATGATGAATGGTTCTTCTGCATCGTCCACCATGATGTCGATGGCGCCGAAATCCATCGAGAAAGCACGCGAAAACGTAATGAGGTCGCGGACAAGATTTGCGGGTGAGTCGCCGAACGTCCGTTCATCTGAAGCATCAAGGCTCCATTGTCGTGTGACTACACTCTGCCCCACTTTCTTGATTTGTGTCGGATTAACCAGCTCGCGCAGCACGATGCGGTCGAAGAGGAGCACTGCCCGGTACCATTTCTCTTCCTTGTTCCCAATGTATTTCTCCGTCACCAGAGATTGATCGCTCCACCAGGACTCCTCGATGTCTTTCCTTGCAAGAACCTGGTAGTCGTTTGCCTTCCACATGTGGGTCGATCCTGCGCCGATGCCAAGCGTCGCGCGATCGCCGGGCGTCAGCGCCCATTCGCTGTCGCCTCCAAAATTCAAATCGGTCTTCACGATGATCAGCTCGTCACCGTCTCCAGTCCGGGCAGCAGCTGTCGTGCTCAGGCCAAGCTCCCGGCAGCGGCGTTGTATGGTCCGCTTTGAGATGTCGGTGAGAGAAGCGTTGATTGCTGCGATCTTCCTCTTGCGAAGAAACGCGATCAGCTCATTACGCGCAGGCGGGAACAGTGACGTGAGCGTACAGTTCAGGTGAAAATGGAAGCACGCGGCATCAGCGGGAATGCGAGTGATGACAGCTTCCAGATCGTCATCAACGGCGGCTTCTATGTTCGTCGCGTCGGGCACGACTTTGTTCAACAGAAAGTCGTCGTTGGAAAGCCATCGGTAGATGACGTACCGTTGATCAGCGGGAATCTGCGCTGGATCAGGTTGGGGGGCACTTGCAAAGTGCTGATGCGGAGTCATGGATAATTATGGGGATAAAGAGACTCATAGTGAACGCCGATGATTTCGGCTTGAGCGACGGCGTGAACAGCGGGATTGAGCGTGCGCACGAGTCCGGCATATTGACGAGCGCCAGCCTCATGGTCCGCGCCCCCGCCGCACATGCTGCAGCGACTGCAGCACACCGCAAGTTGAATCTCGATCTGGGGATTCACCTCGATCTCGGAGAGTGGCAGTTCAATGCCGGCCAGTGGGTGGCGCTCTACGAGCGGGCCCCACTCGATGATCCGATTCAGCTGGAGAACGAGGTTCGCGCGCAGCTGGAAATGTTTGAGTCTCTCATTGGCTCGGCCCCTACCCATATCGATTCTCATCAGCACGCACATCGAAACGAGCCGCTAAAGTCCATTGTTTCTGAATACGCCGGGCGCCTAAGGGTGCCGCTTCGGCACTCCACGGGTGGCGCGCGGTACGTAGGTGACTTCTATGGACAAGATGATCGAGGCAAGCCTTATCCGGAGCGCGTTTCAGCTGATTTCCTCATCGCCATGATATCGAATCTCGACGATGGCCTCACTGAGCTTTGCTGCCATCCGGCGGCATCAGTTGATTTCGAAGGAACGTATGCCGCTGAGCGGCTGATTGAGACGGAGACACTATGCGATCCCAGAGTCAAACAAGAGCTGCTTCGGAGTGAGGTCGTTCTCACAACCTTCATGGAGTTCACAATCCCGTGACCGTCGCGAGACCCGGGGTGCAAGAATCTGATAGAGAAGCTCGCGCCCAACAGCGGCCGTTATCGATCTGGCTTCAGATCACACCAATCTTCCTCGCATTCGTTTTCAGTTGGGCGAAGCTTTCGTATTTCAATCTCCCGCCGAAGACACAACTGGAGAACGATTGGTATGACTGGGGGAAGGAGGAGGCGATCCGTGCCGTTATTGGAAATGCAGCGACTCTCGCGATTCTGTATGCACCTTTGTGCCTGCTGAGCGCGCGGAAGCGATACATCGGAGCGTTGATTCTCGACACGCTGATAACGCTTATCGTCCTCGCAGACATGATTCATTTCCGTTTTTACGGCGATATTATTTCGCTGGCCGCCGCGGGCAGCGCTTGGCAAATCGCACTTATCTGGCGGAGCATAGTCGCCCTTCTATCACCAGGCGATGTACTCCTCTTCGTAGATATCCTGCTCGGTGTTGTGCTCTTGCGACCGTATGGACGTGTCGCCAGGTCGCGAAGAACTGAGCGACTGAGGTGGCGTGCTGCCAGTGCGACCGCCCTGGGCATCGCTGGATGCTTCGCTGTACTGGTTCCGATTCGAATTGTCCGCGCTGATACAGATTCTGTGTTCCAGTATCGCTACTTCAGGTTCTTTGGCGCGAGGAAGATCGGTCTTCTCAACTATCATTTTTTCGAAGCTGGCGAAGATCTCAAACGAACTTTCGAGACTGCTACACCGGAAGAGAGGCGCCGGGAGAGAGCTGCACTCGCATACGTAGCGCGCTGGCACGACACAGCAATGACGCGTTCTCCTCTCTACGGCGTCGCGCGAGGTAAGAACCTGATCATTGTGATGGTCGAGTCGCTCCACAAATTTCCGCTGGGACTCGAGATCGATGGCACGGCCGTAATGCCGAACATGACTTCGTTCGCGTCGCGAAGCCTTTACTTCGACAGGTTCTTCAGCCAGAGCGCCGATGGGACAACGTCAGACGGCGAGTTTACGTCCCTTCAATCCCTGTATCCACTTCCTGCAGGATCCGTTCAGGCGCAGTTCCCGACTAACAACTACCGTGGTGTCCCGCGAATTCTGGCCGATCATGGATACGCGACTATGTCTGCGCACGCATTCTTCGGCGACCTGTTCAACATGCGCACAGTGCATCCGCGGCTCGGCTTTCAACGATCCTTCTTCAAGGAGGATTACAAGCTGAACGACGTAATCGGATTAGGGCTGTCGGATGTGGAGTTCTTTCGGCAGACTCTGCCGCGGTTGAAAGGTGAGCCGAGACCCTTCATGGCGTACATGATTACGCTCAGCACTCACCACCCGTGGAAGCCCGCAGAGAACTACGAAGGAATGGATGTCGGCAAGCTCAAAGGGAGTTTTCTCGGACAGTACATCCAGTCCATGCATCGCTTCGACGCTGGTTTTGGCGAGTTCATCGATTCTCTACAGAAGACCGGACTTCTCGATCAGTCAGTCGTCGTTGTTTACGGCGATCACAAGGCAGACCTCGGCCGAACCGACGAACGCGCGCGTGAGGCGCTTGGCAGATTATTTGGCAGTCGGCCCGGTTGGACTCCGCCCGACAGCGGCTTCGATTATCGGTACTGGCAGTTGATGAATCAGTTGCCGCTGATCATCCACCTGCCGGGAGATCGCGATGCGCGCCAAATCTCGACAACTGCTGGCCACCTCGACATCGCACCAACTGTCCTGAATCTGCTTGGAATCGGCGACAGCAACATGACCACATTTGGCCGCGACGTGAGCGGGGGAGTCGAAGATTTTGTGGTCCTGCGCAATGGAAGCTTCGCGTATGGCGACACAGTTTGTGTAACGCCCAACGCTTCAGCAGCGCTTGCGAAGTGTAATAACTCGCGGACTGGTGAGCGGCTCGAGCCGGCAAAATACGAGGCGCGATTCGCTGAGGCCCGTGCGAGACTGTCAGCGTCGGACCTGATCATACAGCGGAACCTGATTCCCACGAAGTAGGCCGGTCGGACGCTGCGCGATTATCGGTGCCGGTGGGTCGTAACAAACTTTACATTGATGATCGGAAAATCGTTGACCCAAAGTGGGTCAGATGCCAGTTTGTCGCACCCCATCCGCCCTTCATCGCGACCTAATTGAGCCCGAAACCTGTAGCCGTTCTCGTCGGATTTGCCGCAAAATCGCCCGTTGCCGGGATGGTGATGTATAACCTTCACTATCTCGCCGGGCTGATGGAACTCGGTTACGCAGTCCATTACGTAGAGTGCGTCACTCGCGTCAACGAATGCTACAATCCCTCAGACAACTCTTTCAGCGATGATCCAGCGTACGGGCTAAGGTATCTAACAGAGGCGATGACACAAATGCCGTCGATCGCAACGACCTGGACTTTCATCGACCTCCAAGGCAACTATCATGGCGCGTCACGTGATGAGCTGCTGACTTCGCTCGATGCTGCGGAGTTTGTCCTTACCATTGCCGACCCTGTCTGGTTCGATGAACTCGAACGCTGTCCGCGTCGGGCGTTTCTCGATGGCGACCCGATGTTCACTCAGGTGCGGATGCTTGACGCGTCAAATCCGACGGGGGACGTGCTGGCCAGATACCCCACACTGTTTACATACTGGACACGGCAGACTGCTGCGGACACGAAGGTCCCATCTGCAGGCAGGACGTGGATTTCAACTACGCCTGCGGTTGCTACCTCACTTTGGGAGGTCGCTCCTTCTCGGTGTGGAACTCCTGTGCGCACGTTGATGAACTGGGGCGGGTTCAGGGATGTGCAAATAGACGGCTTGGTCTACGGAAAGAAGGACCGCTCTGTTGTCGATCTCATCGATATGCCATCGCTCACCACCCAAAGGCTGGAGCTTGCAGTTGGTGGAAGCCCGCCACGCGAGGAGCTCGAGTCTCATGGCTGGGCTCTGTCAGATCCGCTCGACGCTTCAGGCACAATCGACGGTTATCGCGAATTCATCGCAGGCTCGCGAATCGATCTCGGAATCGCGAAGCATGGGTACGTTCAGTCGAGAAGCGGGTGGGTAAGTGATCGCAGCCTGTGTTACCTCGCTTCAGGACGTCCCGTCATTCATCAGGACACCGGGTTTACTGACTGGCTTCCATCTCAGCAGGGGCTTCTTGCGTTTTCAAATGCGGTTGAAGCCACGAAATGCATCGATGAGATCGAACTCGACTACGAGGGCCACGCTCGTGCCGCGCGATCGCTCGCTGAAACCACATTCGAGGCCCGATCTGTGATCGGCCAGATGCTCGACAAGGCGAGTTTCCGATGACGAGCCGCGACGTCGTCGTGCCGTTTAATAGGCCGTACGTCAGCGCGACCGACCTTCCGTCGATCGCAGAGGCGCTCGAAAGCGCATCGCTTTCAGGAGACGGAAAGTTCACCGGCATGTGCAATCGGTGGCTTGAAGCAAATACGGGCTGCTCGCGTGCGCTGCTCACTAACTCGTGCACTGCCGCGCTCGAAATGGCCGCGCTCCTGATCGACATTCAGCCAGGCGACGAGGTCATCCTTCCGTCGTTCACGTTCGTTACGTCTGCCAGTGCTTTTGTGCTTCGGGGTGCGGTGCCTGTTTTCGTAGACATTCGCACTGACACGCTCAACATTGACGAGACACTGATCGAAGCCGCAATCACTCCCCGTACGAAGGCGATTGTCGCCGTCCATTATGCGGGTGTTGCCTGTGACATGGATGCGATCATGGCGATTGCTGAGAGACACTCAATCTTTGTAATCGAGGACGCTGCGCAGGGCCTGATGTCCACGTACAAAGGCCGGCCCCTGGGCAGCATAGGTCATCTTGGCTGCGTTTCTTTTCACGACACCAAGAACATCATCTCGGGTGAGGGGGGTGCGCTGCTCATCAATGCAGAACGCTTCGTTCGGCGAGCTGAGGTCCTGCGAGACAAAGGAACTAATCGCACGCAGTTCCTTCGCGGTGAGGTAGACAAGTACACGTGGGTTGATCTTGGTTCATCGTTCCTGCCAGGAGAGATCACGGCTGCTTTGTTGTGGAGTCAGCTCGGGAATGCGCAGGAAATCACGGACAGGCGAATTCAGTTATGGGAGCGCTACCACAGCGCGTTTGCAGCCGCTGACGCAGCTGGACTCGTTCATCGGCCAGCAGTGGCGGCCAGCTGCGTGCACAATGCGCACATGTACTACCTGATCATTCCTGTCGAAGGCAGACGAGCAAAATTCATCGAGCATCTCAGGTCAGCGGGTGTGCAGGCTGTATTCCACTACGTGCCTCTTCACTCGTCGCCATATGGTGCGCGCGTGGGCCGCGTCTCCGGGCCGATGACAAACACGGACGCGTTGAGCGAATGCCTCGTGCGATTGCCGATGTGGGTTGGACTCGAGCCGCTACAGGACGTGGTGATCTCGGTCGTATACGAAGCACTTGAGCTTATGGCCGCTGAGGGGATCAAGGTGCTAAGCAGCTCGCACCAGGGGAAACCCGCAGGTTCGCAAGCGTACTAGTTGCGCCGGGTATCTACTTGAACACTTCGAACCTTGGATTCACCACGTTGTTGAAGATCGACCCGAACGTGTAACTGAGTCCCACCCCGCCGTAGTAGCTGTACGTGCTCGCAAGCTGGCGGCGCTGAAGAAGAATTTCTTCGTCAGTCAATTCGCCCTTGGCGAGGGAAAGCTGATCACGAAACCATGAAATGCTGAAGTAGGTGTTGAGGCTGAGGCCTTTATACAGCCGCAGGCCAAGCTCATTGTACATCCTTGCGTGGCGTTGTGTGAAGTCGTCGAGAAAGGCCGCCGCTTCGAACGAGAAGTAAACGGAACCCCACGGTTGCTTCTGGGAGAGAACACCATTGATGGACTGGTTGTACCGGACCTCGCTGATCTTGTTCAAGACCGTGGTGTCCTCGTACTGATACGATTGCAGGCCCACGGAATAAGCTAGTGTGAACAGTCGTCGTGTCGATTGCGAATATGGGAAGAGATTGACTTCAACGGTCGGTGCCGCAGCAAGAAAGAGTTTCTGGTTGAGATAGGTGGACGAAGACATGGATGCTCTCTCGCCGACTCCCCAGTGAGCGCCAAGGCTTTTTACGAGTAGATGATTCGCGCCGTACGAATGCGTGTCAGATTCGTACTTCGAATTGTCGCTCAATGTGTAACGCGCTTCGCTGTAATCTCCACTTACTCGCAAATGGAACTTCCACTCTTCCGAGTTGCGGTTAGCGGACGTGGAACCGCGCATATAATAGTTGCCGCGAGATTCTTCTCCGGAGAAATCGCCGCCAAGTGATGCCTGGAACACCCAGAGGTTCCAGGGATCATGGGCCGCGTTTGAAGCTTGCGCCCGAGTGGCGGAGACTTCCTTGAAACTCACGCTCAGGTTTTCGCCGCCGTTGAGCCGGACGACGTAGCGTACCAGTCCGAGCCGGATCCGTTGAGCAAGCTGCGTGCGTCGTTCGTCCTGAGTTGACGTCTCCGGGACGTTCAGCGCAGCCGTGTCTCGCATTCCTGTGAGGCTGCGTTGGCCGATGAAGTTCAGCGTGTAGGAAACCCCGCCGCCGCCGTTTGGCTGGCTGGTGATAAGCAAATGCACGAATGCGTCAGCGCGGTCTCGCATGTAATCGACAAATCCGATCTCGCTTTTGAAATAATCGAGATCGCAGCCGCTCCCGCTTTGGCAGTCGACGTAGATGCGAAGTTTTCGCGGATCTGGTGAACTGGTAGACGGCTGGGAGGCCCGAGGCTCTGTGACTGGTATTTCGCCCGTGGGTTTGTCGGGACTCGCGTTTGCTTCAGATAAGGTCAACGGACCCATGCCGGGAGTGACCGCAACAAGCAGGTCCCATGAGTACGTCCGGCCGCTCCAGGTGACTGGGGTTCCGGTAGTAACGCGATAGTTCCCCGGGGCAAGCCAGGCCGTCGCAATTCCCGCGTCATCGGTTGTGATCGGGGTCGTTTCTCCGGCTTCGGATGTCAACGCCAGGGGCATCGCAGTTACTGCACGTTCGGCCCCGGTAGGCTCAGTGAGGCGGACTCTGATCTTTGCCAACACTCGCCCCGTGGGATCGAGGTCGCCTGCACCGGAGACCTGGGCTGAAGAGCCACGCGTAACCATCACGAAGGTCATGAGAAAAAGAACGTATACAGTCCAGCAACGCATCAAGTTCTCCGAATCGAAAGCGGCAGCGAGATAGGTGCTTCAATAAGCGCCCGTTCCTCCAGTTTCGCCACGTGATAAAACGAACTTCGCCCAGAATATCGCGCGTTGGTGCCTGCGAGCCGCTCGACTCGTCATTGCAGAATTTCGAGGGCTTCTTATCTTCGACGCCTCGATGTCGGGCTTACGCAACGCGGAGCAGCGGCATGTCAGAAATTCCTGCGTTACTCAAACGGCTTCTAAAAACGGACCCGCCTGCGGACGACGCATGGCCCGCCTTCGCACGCGAATACACAAAGCTTCTCCTGCATGTTGCGCGTGCAACGTCGAAAGACCGCGACGATGCAATGGATGCCTATGCCTATCTGCTGGAGCGTCTGAGCGAAGACCGATATCGCCGACTGCGAGCGTACACGTCGCAGTCCAATAGCAAGTTCACGACATGGCTCGTCGTCGTAGCGCGGCGCATCTGCGTCGATCATCATCGCACGAAGTACGGCCGGATCCGAAACGAAAACTCAGTCTCTGAACGAGATAGCGCCGGGATGCGACGCCGGCTCGAAGATCTTTACGACGGCCCGGAGTGCGTAGACTCACTACCCGACGACGCATCGGGGGCCTCGCTGGCTCTTGAGAGAGCTGAATTGAGCGAGGAGCTGAGCGCGATGCGCGAGTCACTTCCCGCTGCGGATCGACTCCTAATTGCACTTCGTTTCGATGACGGACTCTCTGCCGCTGAAATTGCGACGCTTCTTCATTATCAATCCCAGTTTCACGTGTACCGGCGAATCAACACCCTGTTGGCCGAAATGAAGTCGCGTCTCGAATCCCGCGGTTGGGAGTCGGCCGTCTCATGAAGTGCGCAAACAGCCGTCGCAATGCCCGTTCAATACAGGCATGGAGCAAATCATCGATCACGGCTCGCCTGCTTCAGAAGTGAACGACGGGCGATCGCTTTCACCGGACCAGGTAGCAGCTTACCTGGAGGGGCGACTTAGCGGCGACGAGCTTGCTCGAGTGGAACAGCAGCTTGCCGACAATCCCTCGGCACGAAGGGAATTGATCAGCACATCGAGAATTCTTGCAACGGCACCAAAGCGCAGCTCCAGAGTCCGGCCATTCACGTTAGGGGCAACTCTGATCGCTGCTTCAGCACTTCTCGCAGTTTCTATCAACGTTCGACAAAAGCCGCTGCAGCCGGATTCGGTTGTATCATCTGAGCGCCCTGGGGCTGTGGACGAAGCCACTCGCGTTGACCTCCTTTCACCAGTAGAAAACGCGCGGATCGGCGGGACAGATCTGCGGCTCGCATGGCACGCGGTTGAGGGTGCCACCTACCGCGTCGTTGTCTCGGACTCGACTGGCAACACTCTGCTTCAGAAGACGACCACTGATACTGTCATTGGAGTTCCGCAAACCATCCTCACGAAAGGCACTCACATTTATTACTGGAGCGTTGATGCTCTTGCGCCTGACGGATCCTCGATGACGAGCGGAGTGCGGGAGTTCACCAAAACGCAGCGCTAGAGAGTTGACGCGATCCTCCGCGGTTTTGGTTTTCGTCGTTGTCGTTGCACTCACACTTGATGCGTGCGGACGCGAGCGGTCGGTCACATCGCAAGTCACTGCGGAATCAACCGTGTATCCGCGGAACCCATCAGCGGATTCGATCCTGACCTTGGGCGAATCAGTATATCGCCGGAGCGAATACGATTCAGCCGACGCCCTTCTCGCGAACGGACGAAAGATCGCCGTGGCAGCGGGAGACTCGGCGAGTGTAGCACGCGCGGATACGTGGCTCGCGCTTTCTGCCTGGAAGCAAGGTAGGAACGAAGAGGCGCGTTCACTTGGAGAAGCCGCTCTCGCGATGAAGCTGCGACTCGGGTTGAAGCTCGACCTGTTTCGCTCGTACAACGCGCTCGGTCTCCTTGCATCAAATGAGGGCCGCTTCTCAGACGCCACAGCACTGTTCGCTCAGGCGCGTGCGGCGGCCGAACGGGTACACGATACGATCAGCGTTGCGAAGGCAATTGGAAACCTTGGCCTCGTTCAGGCAGATGTCGGTGAGTTCGATAGTGCACGTGCGGGCTTCAGCTTTCTGGCGGCGTCGGCGGGTCGCGCGAAGGACACACTTGCGCAGGCGAATGCGTTTTCCAATCTCGGCATGGTCGAGATCAGATCGGGCGACCTCGCCACCGCTGTACAATGGCTCGAGAAGGCTCGTCCGCTTTATCGCGCAATTGATTATCCCGCAGGTGAAGAATCAGTGCTGGGTCAGCTCGCCAGTGCGTATTCAGCACTCGGTGAGCCGCAACGCGCGATTGCGTACATCGACAGCGCACTCGCGATCACACGTGCGCACGAGTTGGTGCGCGAGGAGTCGGAGGACCTCCAGCTGTACGCGGAATTCATGGGAGAAGCGGGCGACCATCAGGCAGCGCTGCGGCATCTCGCGCGCGCACTGAAGCTCGCGGATTCTGCAGGGCTCGAAAGTAGAGTTGGAGACATAGCGCGTGCGGAGGCGCGAGAGTATGTGAGTATCTCACGAACAGATCTTGGTCTCTCCAGTGCTCGACGAGCGGTCAGTGTGCACAGGAAGGCTGGTGCCGCGTACGAGGAGATGCAGGATCATCTGCTCGTCGCGGAGATTGCCCAGTCAATGCATCGCCCTTCGGACGCTGCAGTATCGATGACGGAAGCAAGAAAGATCGCCGCAAGACTGTCGACCGCTGTCGCGGATGAGAACATTGCTCTTGGTGCGGCACGCGTTTCGGATCTCGCGGGTGAAGCGGACGCAGTACTGAGCACGCTGCCTTCGCAACTCGCTTTTTCGAGGCTTGGTGCCGCAGCGAACACAGAGGCAGATGCGTTGCGGGCCCGCGCGTACGCTCGACTTGCCCGTTGGCCAGATGCAGTCGTGTACGGACGCCGCGCTGTTGAGTCGCTGAATACCACAAGAGAGCGGATCGGTGAAGGTCCGCTGCGGGCCGCATATACGAGTGAGAAGTCCGCTGTGTACGCTGACCTCGTGCTCGCTCTCCTTCAACTCGGGAGAACGGCGGATGCATTTGAGGTCGCCGACGCTGCTCGTGGTAAAGCGCTGCTCGAACATCTCAGCTCCATGCGCCTGTCTGCTCGTGGGACATCGAGCGACCTTGCGACTGCTGACGCATTGTTGCGTCGCATCGATTATCTCACGGACAAACTTCGCGCTTCCGACACAGCGCGTTCGCCTGACAGGGGCGGCGCATTGAGAAAGGATCTGCGGGATCTCGCCGCGAATTTGGAAGCCGCTCGACGCGAGTATGAAGATCGCGTCCGCACCGTTGCGCGTGCTGATCCGCGTGGTGCGGCGCTGCTCGGTGTGACTGCTACTAAAACACGCGATGTGCAGAACGCGCTTGGTCCCGGTGAAACGCTGCTCGAGTATCTGGCTACGCCGGAGCGTCTGTTCACGTTTGTCGTGACACGTGACACCGTTGTCGCTCTCTCACAGCGAGTGAAGCTCGACGATCTCGTCAATCGCGTGAGACTCGCTTCGCAACTGTCGCTGCGTTCGCGGGGAAGCAGCCAAAGCAACGCAGTCATGCGACGCTTGTACGACCTGCTGATCGCACCTGTAGAATCCATGGACATGGTGAGGCAGAGCCGGACGTTCGTGATTGTTCCTCATTCGGCATTGGCGTATCTGCCATTCGCGGCGCTGTCAGGCCGCGGTGGCGTTCGGTTGATCGCTCGACACGCAGTGCTCGCGATGCCTTCCGCTTCTGCACTTCCATTGCTCAGGGCTTCGTCCACGTCGATACGACCTGGCGTGAATGCAGTGTTCGCGCCCTTTCCCGATGAGCTCTCGGGTACGCGCTCGGAGGCAAGTGCTGTTGCAGCTCAACGGAAGGATGCGGAAGCGTACGTGGGTTCAACCGCTACCGAGAGGCAGTTGCGAAGCTCGCTCGGGTTCCCCGGGACGGTTCACGTGGCGAGCCATGCGGTGCTCAACCAGACCAACCCGATGTTCTCGCACATAGAGCTTGCGCGCGGCCCGGGGGGAGTTCCCGCGAACGATGGCAGTCTCGATGTGCACGAACTCCTCAGCATGCCGGTCAGGAGCAACCTCGTGTATTTGTCGGGGTGTGAGACAGGGGCGGGTGCTGCGTGGTCGACAGCGTTTCGAACAACTCAGGATTACGCGACGCTTTCGCAGGCGATTCTCTACGCCGGCGCGCAGAACGTGGTGGCGACGCTTTGGCGGATCGATGATCAGGGGGCGAGCGTCTTTGCGCGGCGGTTTTATTCGGCGCTGGCGCGCAATGCACCGGTGGAGGCGCTGGCTGTCGCACAGCGGGAGATGCTGAAGGATCCAAGGTACTCGGCCCCGTGGTATTGGGCTGGGTACACAATCAGCGGGTCGGGCTATCTAGGACTGAAAACGCAATGATGAGCAATGTGGCCGTTGAATGGTAGACAGAGAGCGCCTTAACTGATTCCGGAGAGATGATGAACGCTGCGATTGTTCGAAACTGCAAGCACCGCGGTGCGACGCTTTTCGGCGTGACGCTGATCGCAATATTTACGGGCTGCGGGTCTGACAACGTCGCGCCCGGTGTCGGACCCGAGCCGAGGGTCGCTAAAACCAGGAGCGCGCCCATTGCAAGTGTAGTTGTTTCGTCCGTGTCTCCAGATTCGGCTACGCAGGACACAACCCTGGACGTAACCATCAACGGCAGCGGCTTTGTGGCTGGATCCACAGCAACGTGGCAGTTCGCGGGCGCCTCCGATCCTCTGCAGGTTCGAACTAACAGCACCAGGTATGTGAACTCGAGGCAACTCGTCGCGAACGTTACCATCAGCTCCACAGCGACGATTGGCAAATGGGATGTCTCGGTGATGGCAGGCTCGAAAGGCGGAATCGGAACTGAGGCATTCGCCATCAAAACAAAGGTGCTTGGCGCAACCGATACAAACGCCAGAGTGAATTACGTTCTTGCCAATCAGGTGGATGTTTCCGGGCCGGGCTCGCTGCCGGACATCCGCTCAGCTGGATTAGTTGGTGATGGACGGCTACGCGCCGGGTCTAGCTCGAACGGTGGGGACAGCGAGTATCAGAGCAGGTTCTGCGCTGCAACAGGATCGATCACAAACGCGCTCCAGACGAATGGGTCAACAGGGCCTGGCGACCTGTTTTTCAATCCCGGCGATGGCACCACTCCTTGTGGAGATCGGCGGTTCTTTCTTGCGAATCTCGACGGAGTGATGACGCGGCTGGCACCTGATTCAAGAGTCTACGCAATTTGGGCGATGGCTGTGGATCAGAATCTCATAAAGCCTTTCAGCCTGGACACTCGCACGTATCGCGGTGACCTCGGCCTGGCGAACTGCGTAATTCTCGAATTCGATCCGGTGTACGGAGGTGATGCAATCAGCGTAACGAGAATCGCCGATGCGGCGGGCGTTCGCCGATGGCTGCTCAAGTCGCGCGGCTCTCATCTGGCAGCCTGTGCCAACCCGACGAAGAGGGGATTGGTTGCATCGGGGAAGAAGTATTATCTCCCGTTCGCGATAACGCTTACAGAGGTGCCTTACCCTCCGCCGAGTTATCCATAGCGGGACGCCGCGCGCCGGCGTCCCCTGATCAGGCGTCGGCGTTCGGAGTTGTGAAAGAGCAGGCACCGGGCGGTGCCTGCTCTTTTTTGTTCACACGTCCCTTTGCGAAACCGTTCGGTTTCCGCAAAACGAGCGGAAGCCGCCGTTCAACAAGTCATGCACTTTTCGCAGATCGCGGCGATCTGCACACGGGTAGACTCGTTTTATCACAGTGATCAGGAGATT